>JAFRSR010000181.1 GCA_017427485.1 Kiritimatiellia bacterium | reverse complement strand
GGACCAGTTCGAGGCCGTCGTCCATTCGCCGGAGGTCCCGCCGGTCCACGCATAGTCGGTGCCATGCGAAGCCGTTGCAAGGATGGCAAAAAACGAGACCGCCAGTATCTTACCTTTTGACATAAACGCATCCTTTCATTGTCATCTTTTACCGAAATGCCTTTCCGGCTGCCATGGCTTTTACTTTAGCAAGTGTTTCACGCCTTCAGCTCCTTCAAATACTGCTTCACGCCGAAACCGGCGCGTTCCTCGCGGAACAGCATCGCGTTCGCCTGCGCGTCGTCCACGAAACGCTCGGCCTTCGCGTCCCACGTGAGCTTGCGCCCGAGCTTCATCGCCATGTAGCCGAGCACGCAGGTGGTGGACGTGCGCTGCGCCTCCTCGAGCGGCATGGCGAGCGGTCCGCGCGTGCGCATCTCCTCGATCCACTCGCGGTTGTGCTCCAGAGGACGCAGAAGCGGTTTCGAAACCGGATCCTCGATCAACCCCTTGCGGTTCGCCGCGATCGGCATGCCGGCGAGCTTGCTCGTGGAGACGCCCACGGGGTCGGACTTCGTCCGCTTGCGGGAGAACCCGCAGAAGATCCAGTCGCCCTTCTCGCCGATGAACCTCACGCCGCAGGGATACTTGCGCGTGGAGCCGAGCTTGACGACCGCGCCCGAGGCGTAGGTCCACGTGATGTCGCACTCGCCGTGCACGTCCCACAGCTTGCGTCCCGCCGGGTACTCGCACGTGCCCTCCACCGACACGGGACCGCCCAGCTCCTCGCAGAGGCCGCGCTGCGCGGAGTCGAGGTGGTGCGCGCCCCAGTTGGCGATCATGCCCATGTCGTACGCCTGGATCGTCATCCAGCCGCCGCGCGCGAAGATCACCTTGCCGGCGTCTTTCCCCACGCCGCGCTGGTGGCTGCGGAGGCGCGAATACGGCGCCTCGGGCGCACAACCCTGCCAGAGGTTCCAGTCGAAGTCGCTGGGCACGGGCTCCTCGATGGGCAGGTCATACTCCTTCGGGTCGTCGGGCAGGCCCACCTCCACGCGCACCACCTTGCCGATGCGCCCTTCGCGCACGCACTCGACGGCGTGGATGAAGTTCTCCTCCGTGCGCTCCTGCGTGCCGGTGCGGAGGATGCGCCCGTACTTCTTCGCGGCGTCCACGATCGCGCGCCCCTCGCCGATGGTCATCGCCATCGGCTTCTGGAGGAACACGTCCTTCCCGGCGCGGCACGCCTCGATTGCCATCTGCGCATGCCAGTGGTCGGGCACGGCGATTAACACGCCGTCGACGGCGGGGTCGGCAAGGAGACGGCGGTAGTCCTGGTAGCACCGCGCGTCGGCCACGAGGTCGCGTCCCTGCATCTTCTCGCCCGCGAGCTGGCGCTTCAGGTGCTGGAGGCGCACGAGGTCGACGTCCGACAGCGCAATGAACTCGCAGAACGCGCTTCCGCCGTTTTTCAGGCACGAAGGCACGTTGTAGGCGTTGGCGATGCGTCCGCACCCGATCACGCCGAGCGCGAGCTTCTTCGAGGGCGCCTCGGCGCCCAGCACGCGCGCGGGCACGAGGACGGGCGCCGCGCCCGCCGCCATGATCCCGGCAAGACCGGCGGTCGAGCGCCGGCAGAAATTCCGTCGTGTCATCTTCATGTTCGTCTTCCTTTTTTGATGTTTTTGAAAAGTTCTCGTCCATTCACTTCAGCAACACGCCCTTCTGAGGCGTGACCGTCTCGGCAAGCGGTTGCCGTTTCGTCGCGCAGATTTTGCCGGACGCGTCCCGCGCCTCGAAGCGGACCTCGCCGCCCACCGCGCCCGTGCGGTTGAAGAGGAACGTCGTTTCCAACGTCACCGGCTTGCCGCGGAGTACCTTGCCGGGGAAGACGAGCGTCACGCCGTCGCGGTCCGCCTCCTCCACGAGACGCGTCTGGACGCCGCGCGGCGTCCGCACGTCCGTCGCCGTGAGGACGTGCAGGAACCGGTCGTCCGCGCGCGGCGCGCCCGGATGCGTCTCGGCGCGCCACTCGCCCCAGTAGGGACCGCGTCCGTCCTTCGCGCAAGTACGGCGCTCGGATTCCATCCACTTGTCGTAGATTTCCCAGTTCTTGCCGTTCGACCAGAACTCCTTCCCGGGACCGCCCACCAGCTCGATCGCCGCGTCCTTCGGGAGAAGCGCCTCGCAGAAGAGGCGTCCCTCGCGCGAGTCCGCGCGCACGACGCGTCCTTCCACCTCGGGCTTGTTCTGCGTGTGCAGGAGCCACTGCTTCGCGTAGGCGGGGTCGGACGCGCCCACGCGGTCGTACACCACGAAGAAGTCGGGCTGCACGTGGACGAACTGGCGGACGTTCTCCGTGCACTTCTCGCCGTAGAGCGCGCCCGTGTCGACCGCCGCGTAGGAGTAGCGTCCGTTCGTCTCGAAGGCGAGCACCTTCGCCGTGCGGCCGTACATGCCGCCGTAGTTGTTCTTGCCCTCGGGGCCCTTGTAGACGGGTCCCCAGTGTCCGGGCAGCGGCTCGCCGGGCTTCTGGATCAGCACCACGTTGTGCGCCACGGACTGCGCATAGTAGTACTTCAGGTTCCAGTCGGTCTGCGCCGCGCGCGAGCCGGAGTCGAGCGCGAGGAGGTCGTGCTTGTAGATCGTGAAGCTCCCTTCGTCGAGGTGCTTGTGCATGGGCATGAGCGTGCCGCCCACGAGAAGCGCGTAGGTGGAGTCCGGTTCCCAGCCGCTGCGCATGAATATCTGCCCTAGCTGCTCGAACTGGCGCGCCTTCACGGGCGAGGAGGACAGCTCCTCGCGCGTGAACGGCTTCACCGTCTCGTCGCGTCCGAAGAGGAACGGATACGCGGGGAATCCCGACCCGCCGCGCCACGTGCCGCCGACCGTGTGGTTCGGGCACATCTCCGCGAGCGTCGCGGCGAGGCGCGCCGCGTCGGGATCGTACTCCTTGAAGAAGTGGATGTACTGCAGCAGGTGTTCGTACATGCCGCCGATCGGGAGACGGTTGTTCGTGTGGTTTGAGTCGCCGTAGCCGTGGAAGAGCGGCGCGTCCGGCTTCGCGGCGTCGGGGATCCACATCCACCACACCCAGTTGGGGTAGAGCGCCATCGGACGGTAGCGCCCCGCGAGGTTCTCGCCCGTCGCGGAGAGCCACGTGTGGAAGATGTTGAAGTGCCCCACGGGGTAGACGCCCATCGCGTAGCCGGGCGTGCCCGTGCCGAGCGCGCCGTCGTCGCCCGCGCTGTCGCTGCGGAACTTCAGCACCTCCTGGTGGAAGGCGTGTCCCTCGACGATGAGGCTTTCCGCCAGCTCGTCGCAGTAGCCGTCGCCCAGCGCGGCGAGCCCCGCGTACCACATCAGGTTCTTCACGCCGTAGCAGCCGGCCGTCACGCCGCCCGTGTTGCGGCGACGGATCGCGGGACGCCCCTTGCGCGGCTGGACGTCCTCGCAGTGCCGCACGAGCGGTACGATGATCGCGCGCCGCTCATCGTCGGTCAGCGCCTCGTAGATCCAGTCGTACGCGCAGAGCGAGTTGACGCGCGTCGTGGAGTACCAGTTCACCGCGCGCCGGTTCGCATACGCCTCGTCGTAGCCCTTCACGTTCGCGAGCAGCATGGCCTTCGCCTTCGCGAGGTACTTCGCGTCGCCCGTGAACCGCCACGCGAGCGCGCACTCGGCGCTCTGGATGCCCCACTCGTTGATGCTCGGAATGCCGGTGTGGACGGGATCCACGGTCAATCCCGGACGGTCCTTCGGCTGGCCCGTGCCCGTGCAGACCGGGTTGTCGGGATAGCGGTCGCACCGCTTCAGGAGCGCGTCGCGCGCCTCCCTCGCCGGCCCTTCCGCCCGCGCCTTCACGGCCGGCCACGTCTCCTTGTTGAAGAACATGCGCGGATGGTCACGGCGTATCCGCCCCAGCCACTCCGGCTTCTCCCCCGCCGCCGCCACGGCGGCCAGGGCCACGAACAGGGTTAGACCCCGTTGATACAGTAGTATTGACACAGCAGTTTCTCCTACCTGATTCGACAAGAGGGACAAGATAATGGCATCAGGGTGCCTTTGGACATGTTGCCGTAGAGGTGCGTGCCCGCACCGTCGGTGACGACCTTAAACGCCTGTCGGCCGTCGGCCCCACGCCAGGCCGTCACGCCGTTCGGCGTTGCGATGTCGGCGGCGGTGGCGAGGAGATACCATCCATTCTCGGGCGTGCTGTCCAGGGCGAACTTCGCGTCCGTGGAGGAAATGGTCAGCGTGCCCGAAAGCGTCGGCACGGCCGCGAAACTCGCCGTCGCGCCGGCGCCGACGGTCAGATCGCGCAACACGGGTGCGGCGTCGCCCGCGATCCGGACCGTGCCCGCGCTGACGGTGAGGTTGCTGACCTGCGACGGATAGCCGGCGGGCGCATTGAACGCCAGCGTGCCGGCACCGGTCTTGACGAGCGTCGCGTCCGAGGCGTCGAGCGGATCGACGAAGGTGATCGTGTGCGCCGCACCGTTCGTCGGGTTCTGCGTGTTCACCGTCACCGTTCCGGACATGACCGACGTGCGGTCGGCTGGCGTGACCGTCGCGGCAACCGTGTTGTAGGCGTCAGCGGCGGGGCCGTACGTCCAGTCCGCCGTCGCGCCGAGCGTCGTGCCGGACGCCATGCGGAAGCGCGACGGGCAGTTGGGGAGCTGGTTGGTCACCGTTGTCGTCACGTAGTAGCTGGCCGTGTTCCAGTCGCCGTTCATGTAGAGCTTCAGCGAGCCGCCGAAGTTGACGTAGTGGTTCGCGGCGTCCGCGACGCGCCCGGCACGGGCTCCGTCCGCGTAGATCACGCCCTTTCCGATATAATACTGTTCCTGCGGCCCTGCGGCAAGTCGACCGTGGTTCGTCCTGCTGTTCCCGTTCGCCCTGATGACGGAAAGCGTTCCGTCGATGACGTTCTCGAGTTCGCCGTACAAGAAGGTACATTCGCCCTTGACGACCATCTCGCCGCCCTCTTTCACCACCACGTGGCCGATGTAGTTGGCGCCTTCCACCATCGATCGCGAGTTCTGGCCCCTGCACGTGAAGCTGCCCCCCGGAAGCACGGTCAGGCACGAGGGTTTCCCGGACACGGAATTCTTGAACGAGAAGACGCCGACGGAATTCGTGCCGCCGACCCGGACGTCTCCGCTGATGACGAAATAATATCCGCTATCCGTCATGTGCATCCCGCCCGTCACCTTCAGGGCGGCGCTGTCGCTGTGCAGATACGTATGGTGCGCCCCCAGGTCGATGAACTGCTCGACCGTCTGGTCGAACGCCGAATGCGACACGATCACCGCATTGTTCACGGTCGCCGCGCTACGGCTCCCGCAGCTGGAGGTCAGAGAAAGCTGCCCGGAACCCGACAGGACGAACGGACCCGCCGACGCGCGGAACACGATTCCCGACACGGAACTGACCGAGTTGTTGTAGGGCGTCAACCTGGTCAATCCGCCGAATGCCACAAAGTCGGGCGCCGTCGGCACGTTGCCGTCGTTCCAGTTTTCCGTATCGCTCCAGTTGTCGCTCGATGTGCTGCCGCCGATCCACTCGACGCCGCTGGGGGGCGCTTCCTTGTAGAGGATCGGCATGCCCTCAATCGTCCGCACGGACCATCCCTCCGTCTCGCCCACGAGCGTGACGTGGTTCGTGAAACTCTCGTCGAACGTCGCGCCCTGCACGATCGGGCGAATCCCCGCCTCGTAGCCGGCCGGTATCGTGATCTCCATCGTCCAGTTGCCGTCGCCGAACGCCGCGCCGGCCGTGAATCCCGCTCCCGCCGTGAACGCGAGGTGCGCATTGCCGGACATGGAAAGCGACGTTGCGGCAACGATGCCCGTCACGACGAGCGAGGCGTTGTCGGACAGCGAGAGGTTCGCGCAAGAGAAGACTGCCGCGGTGTCGCCCTGCGAGTTCTGCATCACGGCCGACGCGTTGCCGGAGAGCGTCGCGTCGCCGGATATTACCATGTAGCGTCCGACGCTGAGGGAGGCGTCCCCGTCCATCGTGAGCGACTTCACGACCTGGCCGGCATATCCTCTGTGTCCGATATAGCACGGCGTCGTCAGAATTGCGCTGTCCGTGAGGACGAGGTCGCCCAGCGCGTAGAACCCGCTGCCGTTCGGGCACGTGATTGTCACGCTGTCCTTCCCGACAAGGCCGAAATTCGCCTGCGCTTCCGTGCTGGACAACGAGAGCGTACCGTTGCCCTTGACCGTCAGGTTCCCGTTG
Organism: Kiritimatiellia bacterium; assembly: GCA_017427485.1. Lineage (GTDB taxonomy): Bacteria > Verrucomicrobiota > Kiritimatiellia > RFP12 > UBA1067 > RUG572. Next base: position 4,902 of record JAFRSR010000181.1, on the reverse strand, counting down.
CCGCCGCTGCCTTGCAGCTGAGCAGTGGTGATCTTGCGGGCGGTCTCGCCGTCCTGGTAGTCGGTCGTGTCGAACACGGCTTCGCCGTCAATGACGGTCGTGGCGTTCGCGAGCGTCACGTTGTCTCCCCAGACACCGAACGTCGAACCGTTGCCGAACCTCAACACCGTGTTGTTCTTGACGTTGGGGCCCTGCCTCAAGTACAGATTGGGGCCGTTCAAGCGCAGCGTCAGGTTGGAGGCGTAGTTCAGATAAATGCGGTTCAGATGGAACGTCCCTGTGCCGGAGAGGGTTTTCACGGCATTGGTGTAGGGGAGTTCAAGGCGGTAATAGCTGTCATTTGTGGCGCAGAACGTGCCGCCGTTCATGGTCCACTCGTCGTCCACGCCCGCCTCGGTCGAAAACGGCAGGAAGAGCTTTTTGTGGTTGATGACGGCATTGCCGGACATGGTCAGGCTCGCGCCGGGAAGAACGATCATGCTCTCTGTAAGATTGACATGCGCATTGTTGGATAGCGCGAGCGACCTGCCGGGATAAACTCTCAGGAGCTTGGCCGTCAGGTTGGCGTTGCCTTCAAGCGACACCGACGCGTGGGTCTCATTGTTATTATAGCCAACGTAAAATTCGTACGGTCCCACATAGAAGTCTTTCCGAATCGCGACGTTCCCGTAAGCCGTCATCGCTTTGTCAAGCGTGTTCGTCACGTCGACGTCTAACGTCAGGAGCCCCGAGGAGCCATTCGGGCTGAAAAACGCCTGTCGGTACGTCTGAACCTTACCCGATCCCGTAATCGTCACGCCGGCCGTCCGGTTGCCATTAAAGTAGAAGGCATACACATCGACCACATCGTTAAGCGTCACCGTCAAAGGCGTGCCATACGGGTTTTTGAACGAGGCATAACCGGTGGCGTCTGGAAGCGTATTATTCTGCCAGTTCGACGCCTCGTTCCAGTTGCCGTCCCTGCCTGTCCAGATGGCGTTCCATGACGCCAGGGACGGCAACGAGAGCGAGGGAACGAAGGAAAAGGCGGCAAACGCACGCCATCGAGAATATTTGGCTGTATTTGTCATGTGGAAAGTATATCATTTCCCCTACCGTCGCACAAGCCGCAGAGGCCCCTGGCTCATTCCCGCTCGTCCCGTCCAGAAGCTAGTGCAAGTTTCTCTTGCGTTTACCCCCTGTAAAAACTAGGCGTTGACGAGAGACGGAAATCCCATCATTCCCTCCTAAGAGGAAAACTCGCGTTTACTCCCGGATCCGGAAACAACAATGAGAAACTCCACGCGCGCGGCGAAGCCGACAGGCCAGTGCGCAAGCCATTAGTCCGAGCGGTGTTCGCGTTTTGCGCCGCCAAGATGGTGGCTCTCCATGCGGCGGTCGCGGGGCAACCGCCCTACCGGCGGACGCCTCGACGAGGCGATCACGGTTATTAGCAACTCTCGAGGATGCGCGTGACGTCAGCTTCGGCGAGGGGCTTGAACGTGCCGACCGTGTTGCCGTTCAGGCCGAGCTTCGCGACGAGCGCGGGGATGTCCTCCTTCTTCGCGCCCAGCTCCGCGAAGGTGAGCGGCATGCCGAGGTCGCGCAGCCACGCGCGGTAGTGGCGGATGCCCTCGGCGGCCATGGCGGCGGGCTCCCCTTCCGGGACGCCGAACACCTTCGCCGCGAACCGCGCGAAGCGGGGGATGTCGACGTCCTTCACGTAGTCCATCCACGCGGGCATCACCACGGCGAGGCCCGCGCCGTGCGCGCATCCGTAGAGCGCCGAGAGTTCGTGCTCGATGCCGTGGCTCGCCCAGTCCTGCGCGCGGCCCGCGCCGCAGACGTTGTTGTGCGCGAGCGAGCCCGCCCACATGAGGTTGGCGCGCGCCGCGTAGTCGCGCGGGGCGGACATCACCTTGCGGCTCTCCGCCACGATCGTGCGCATGAGCCCCTCGCACAGCTCGTCGGACACGGCGACGTCGCGCGTGGGCGTGAAGTAGCGCTCGACCACGTGCGCGAACATGTCCGTCGCGCCGCACGCCGTCTGGTACGCGGGAAGCGTGAACGTGAACTCGGGGTTGAGGATGGAGAACGCGGGACGAAGCGCGTCGCCCGTCGCGCCGCGCTTGAGCATGTCGGGCTCGAGCGTGATGATGCTGTTGCCCGAACCCTCGCTCCCCGCCGCCGCGATCGTCAGCACCGTGCCGATGGGCAGGGCCGCGGGGACGGGCGTCGGACGCTTCACGTCCTTCCCGAAGTAGAAGTCGGCGAAGTCGCCGTCGTAGAGCGTGCCGAACGCAATCGCCTTCGCGGAGTCGATCACGCTGCCGCCGCCCACGGCCAGGACGAAGTCGATCTTCTCGCGGCGGCAGAGCGCGATGCCCTCGCGCACGAGCCCGCTGCGCGGGTTGGGCTGCACGCCGCCGAGCGGCACGTACGCGACGCCGGCCGCCTCCAGCGAAGCGACCACCTTGTCGTAGACGCCGTTCGCCTTCACGCTGCCGCCGCCGTAGTGCAGCAGCGCCTTCGTGCCGCCGTACTTGCGCACGAGCGCGCCCGTCTTTTCCTCCGCGCCGCGTCCGAACACGAACCGCGTCGGCGAATAGAACTCGAAATTGTCCATGTCTCCTCCTGTGCTTTTCGTTTGAGAGGCGCGTCCGCGCCTTTTAGACGATGCGGTCTCCCCAGACCGGCATGTACGACTTGTATCCGGCGTCCCGCAGCGCGCGGACGATTTTCAGCGGTTCGTCCTCGTAGGCCACGCAGCGCCACGGTCCGCCCAAGTGCCCGAGTTCCTGGTGGTGGAGCGGGACGAACATCCCGGCCGGCATCGTTTTTTTCGCGGCCTCCATGAAATCGAGTCCGATGGCGCAGTGTCCGAAGTAGATGTCGGGCTTCCCGTGCGGCTTCAAGTGGTCGGCGCGGTTGCAGTCCCCCGAATGGAAGATCGAAAAGGCGCCCGGGCCCTCGCCGCACACGACCTCGTAGGTGGTGACCGCCCAGGGGAGCTGCTTGTTGTGGTCCGCCGCCGTGCAGTGGATGGTGACGTCCTTGATCTTGAACGTCTTCTCCATCTCGCGGCAGTACCACCCCCGGAGGAGGAAGAAGTTGGAAAGGACCGGCTTCTTCATCGCCCCCATCTTCTTGTGCAGCGGCATGTTGTAGTGGTCGCCGTGGTTGTGCGTCGTGAGGAGGAAGTCGAGATGCTGCGCGAGGGCGGGCGCCTTGCGGTGGCAGATGTCGATTCCGAACGTGCAGCTCTTGGTCTTCACGACGAGGCCCATGTTGTAGAGGTACCAGATGGCGGGTCTGTCCCCTTCCACCTTCGTGCTCACGAGCTGTTCGGCCACGCGGTCGAACGCGCGGTCGTACCAGCGCAGGACCGGGAACTTCGCGAGCGCGGCGGCGACCTTCTTCGCCGGAGACGCCTCGCGGATGGCGTCCTTGAACGAAACGTCGAACTCCATGCGGTCGATCGCGCGCTGGATGACCGGATACGCGGCCGCGCGCGCCTCCTCGTCGCGCAGAGTCGTCTCTTCGAGCGTCTTGATCGCGGCCTCGAGCTCCGCGTCCGTGACCGGCGCGACGTCGCGCAGCGGATCGGGGTCCTTTTTCTGGACGCGCCGCCTGATTTCGGCGCTCTGTCCGCGGACAAGACCCGTCGCCGCCGCCGCGCCGAGCGCAATAAAGGCTCTTCTGTTCGTCTTCATTATGCACTCTCCCTCTGTTGCCCGCTCAGCGGGGATTCTTGAACGCGAAGAAAAGCGGACGGTAGACGCCGTCGCGGCGGGCGACTTCCTCGAGTTTGCCGGTCCGCGCGTCGTAGGCGTAGCTCGCGAGGCGCCAGGACTCCTTCAGCCCCGCGAGGATGAATTTGCCGCCGGGCATGAACTGGAAGTCGCGCGGGTACTGCCCGTCCAGCTTCGTGTTCGCGAGCCATTCGAGGCGTCCCGTCTCGGCGTCCACGTTGAACGCGGTGATCGAGTCGTGCCCGCGGTTCGAGCAGAGCACCTGCGAGCCGTCCGGGGAGAGGTGGATCGCCGCCGCCTTGCTGTTGCAGAGCGTGCCCTCGGGCAGGATGCTGCGCTTCTCGACGAACTCGAAGCCCTCGCCCGTGTAGCGGTAACTCGCCACGAGGTTGCCCAGCTCGAAGACGATGAACGCGAGGCGTCCGTTCGGGTGGAACAAGATGTGGCGCGGACCCGCCCCGGGGGCGATGCGGGCCGTGTCGATCGTCGCAGACGGCACGGCCTTCAGGCCCTGCGCGCGGTTCGCGAAGTCGTAGGCCACGACCTTATCGAGCGAGAGGTCCACCACGAGCAGGTACTTGCCGTCGGGCGTCACCACGGCGCAGTGGGCGTGCGCGGAGTTCTGCCGCGGCTTGTTGGGACCGTCGCCGACGTGCTGGACCTGGAAATGCGGATCCACCGCGCTGGGCATGCCCGCGAACGCCGGGTCGATTGAACCGTCCTCGCGGATATCCGCGAATCCCGCCGTGCCGCAGGAGTACTCGGCGTAGACAAGCGCCTTCTCGGACGGATCAAGCGAAATGTGGCAGGGAATCGTCCAGCCCGTGCGGATCTCATTGATGAACTCGAGTTTGTCGTCCTTCACGGCGAACGCGGCGACGCCGCCGTTGCGTCCGGCCGGACCGAACGTGGGCCGTCCGAGCACGGTGTAGAGGCGCGTGCAGTCGCGGTTGAGCGCCATGAACGTGGGGCTCTCGAACGTGTTGAGCGCGCCGAGCGGACGGAACTCGCCCGTCTCCGCGTCCGACTCGTAGATGCGCACGCCGTCCGTGTGGTCCGCGTCCGTGTAGCTGCCGATGTAGGTGATGTACTTCATGTCTCGTCTCCTTTTAATTTTTCATTCGTCCGGTAGGGCGTTCGCCCCGCGACCGCCGCATTCGCCTGGTAGGGC
>JAFRSR010000180.1 GCA_017427485.1 Kiritimatiellia bacterium | reverse complement strand
TGACTCGAAAGAGGTATCGGCAATGACAGTTTCACACGGGAAGCCGTATGCGGGAAAACCGCACGTACGGTTTGATGAGGGGGCGGGCGTACCCGGCAAGGGACGCTCCGCCCTACTCCACGAGTAGGAGTGGTGGAGTAGTCATGGCCATGTCACAGAAAGGCAACAAGCGACGCAGCTGCAGCCCCCGTTGATATGGTAGCGCTGATACAGCGGCGCGAGAGGTGATTCCATGGGACTCGTCAAGACCAGAAGGCTTGCGGCGATGCGAAAGCAGCAGCGCGCGATGGGGCATGGCGCGATGAGAATTTGTTTGGTATAATACTTGACGAAAGGAAAACTGACATGGCGACAAAATGCAGACATTGCGGTTCGACGAGCTACGGGCACGGATGCGCGTACGGTTCAAGCCGGATTCACGAGCATCGGGACGACGAGAAGCACTGCGAATGGTGCGGTTCGTCGAGCTACGGGCACGGATGCGCGTATGGCCCGGATCGGATTCACCGGCACGGCCCAGGCGGCAACAAGTGCATCTGGTGCGGCTCGACGTCCAACGGCGCGGGCTGCCCCTACTCCCCCACGCGCCGCCATGAGAAGTGAGGGTATGTCGAAGCAAGACCCGTTGACACTGCCGCGCGAGAGGTGAGGTCATGGGACTCGTCAAGACCAGGAGTCTTGCGGCGATGCAGAAGCAGCAGCGCGCGAAGGCGGCGGGGTGAACACGTCCTGCGGCGGTCGGGGAATTATGGTATAATACCGGCGTCGTAAATTATCTTAAGAATGAGGACAAAATGAACATCAAACGGTTCTTGGCAATCGCGATCTGCATGGGAATGGGATATGGTATCATCGGCTGCATGTCAGCTGAGGTTCCAATCCAGGCTGAGAATGTCAGCGTAATACTGGCCCCAGGGCACACCCTCCCTGCAGCGATCGCGTCGGCGACGGCAAGGCGGGGGTGGCTGCCGCAGAAGCAGGAAGATGGCACGATTCGCTGCACGTTCCAAAAGAGGGATAGTCTGGTGGTTGTAGATGTCGTTCCGAACAGCGAACAGTCATTTTCCGTTCGCCTAGTCCAGAGCAACGTCTCGGTTCGCAAATACAACCAGTGGGTCAACAACCTTGTTCACGACATCATATTCTTTGCATCACACTGAAGCATGGGCCTCGTCACGGCCAGAAGGCTTGCGGCGATGCAGAAGTAGCAGCCGTTTGCTGGCGGTTCTTCTGGCTGGATTCGCATGGATGCCAGGAGTGGCCGGCGGCTTCTACAACTATGGAATGGTGCTTGGCGTGCCGCCTTTCATAGAGGACGTGGAGACCCTCAGCCGTGATGCCAGGGAGCTGTTCCGTGACGGCCTCATCGATTCCGTGGCTTTGAGTTGCCCCATTGTGCCGAGGGGCGATCCCCCGATCAACAAGGCGGACGCTTTCGCGGAGATGTTCCGCGCGCTCCGAAAACACCTGGAGGGAAGCGGCATCCCGACGGGCATCCTGCTCTACGCGACGATGGGGCACGGAGGGTCTAGCACCATGCCTTCCCCATTCCAGAAAATCATCCTGGGGCGCAATGGAAAGGTAAGTGCCTTCTTTTGTCCCGAAGACGAGAAGTTCTGCGAATACATTGGGCAGAACATCCGCAAACTGGGGCAGGAGATGCCCGACTTCTTCATTGTGGACGACGACGCGCGCCTGCTGACTCTCCGTCAGGGGTGCTTCTGCCCTCTGCACGTCGACCGTTTCAATCGCCTCCATTCCACCAAGTATTCGTCCGAGGAGCTCCGCAAACTCGTGTTCAAGGACACCGCGCTCGCGCACCAGTACGACGAGCTGCTGCGGCAGACGATGGAGAACTACTTCCGCGGCGTGCGCAAGGCAATTGACGACATCTCCCCCGACATCCATTGCGGCCTGTTCGCCTGCGTCCAGGAGGCGAGGTACTACGGCAAGTTCGCGGAAATCCTGGCAGGGAAGACGGGCCATCCGATGGTGCGCGTCAACAATGGCAGATATCTGTCGGACAGGCAACGGGATGTCCCCGAGTGGCTCCGCAAGACCGCCGGGCAGATGGTCCTGTTCGGCAATCAGTTCCACATCCTGAGCGAAACGGACACGGCTCCGCACAACCGCTATTCGATGAGCGCCTACTCGTTGCTGCAGCATATCGTGCTTTCCTATCTGGAGGGATGCAAGGGCGGTTCCCTGTGGATTACAAGCGTCCAGAACAGCGACGTATTTGCCAGCGGCCTGGCGTACCGCAACGTGTTGCGGAAACACAAGGGACAGCTCCAGGCATTGCGGAAGATGGATGTTTCCTGGGCGGGCCCAGGCGTCCCCGTCGCCACCGAGGGCGTCTTCGACTTCCCGAACAAGCAATCCACGGTCAACAGTTGGGAGTTCATTTTCGGACGGATGGGAATCCCCTTCACCTTCACCTCCGACGGCGCTTCCTGCAATGCCCTGACCGCGCGGCAAATCCAGGAACTACCTGCCAAACAACTGGAAACGATCTTCCGTACCTCGGCGGTGCTGGTGGACGGCGATGCCGCCCTCGCGCTCACGGAACAGGGACACGCCGACTGGCTGGGTTGCCAAGTCGCCAAAGAGATGTCTCCCGTGGCCCTTGAAATCTGGAACGGAAGGAAAATCAGGGGAAGTGGCACCGAGTGCCGCCATCTGTTGCCGCTCCCCAAGGAAAACGCCTTCCAGCCGAAAGTCTTCGAGCAACTGTCCGCATTCGCCACGCCCGCCCTGCAGCCGGACCAGCCGCCTCAGACGATCGCACCCGCCGCGCTCCACACCGTCAACTGCTTTGGGCAGCACGTCATTACGATGGCCCGCTCCACGAATTTTGGGGATGGGGGATTCGCGTGCGCCGTGTTGATGAACGAAATCCGCAAGGCACAGTTGATCGACTTCCTGAACAGGCTCAATCCCCTCGGCCTCTATTACACCGAAGATGCCGAACTCCTCCTCCGCTACGGTTTCCAGGGGAAACAGCGCATCGCCTATGTCGCCAACCTAGGTTTCGATCCCCTCGATGCCATCCCGCTGCGTGGCGAATGGACCAAGAACTTCACGGAAGTCCAAACGCTCGACCTCGATGGCCGGTGGAAGACGGTGCCTGCCACCAAAACCTCCGAAGGCACGTTGCAATTGCAGCTCCCCCTTGCCGCGCACCGGGTTGTCATTTTCCGTTTCCTGTAAACCGCGTGGGGAAGTGCGGCAGCATGGCGTCGAGGTTGTCGCAGAGCACGAAGTCGAAGCCGAGCGCATCGGCCTTCTTCAGCGTTTCCGCGTCGTTGCCGAAGCAGTAGTTCACCTTCCCGCCGCGCGCGCGGAAGTCGCGGTAGGCCGGCGCGTCGCGAAGGGCGTCGCCCAATTGCAGATACTGCGAGTTTTCGCGCGCGGCGTAGTCCACGTATGCACGAATGTCGTCGTCCGTCCACGCGGCGCCTCGCCCGGAAGGGCATGTCATGAACAGGCATGTCGACATTTCCGGCACGGCCTCCCTCGCCGCGCGGGTGATCTTCTCGCGACCCGCCATGAACGACTGGTGGAACCGCCCCTTGGCCTTGACCTTGCGCGCCACCTCCCTTGCGGTGCGCTTGCCCTTGCAGTGGATGTTGATCCAGATGCCTTCCTTTGGCAGGCAGTCGATGGCCTCGTCGAACGTCGGGACTCGCGTTCCCGCGAACTTGGGGTCTTTCTTCACGCCGGCGTCGAGCGCGCGGATTTCGGCGAACGTCAGCGACGACACCTTCCCCTTGCCCGTCGTCGTGCGGTCCACCGTGTCGTCGTGCATCAGCACCAGTTCGCCCGTCTTGCATCGCTTGACGTCGAACTCCACCATCGCCGCGCCCTTGCGCGCCGCCGCCGCGATTGCGGGAACGGTGTTTTCCGGGAACGCCGCCGCGTCGCCGCGGTGCGCGCACAGTCCGCGTACCGGCATCTTCGGCTCGGCGGCGGGCGCCGTCGGCATCGCCGAATCGGCACGGACACCTCCGGCGGCGGCAACAGTCCAGATGAGCATCGACAGAACAATGCATTTGTTCGTTCCGGTTCTTGTTGACATGATGTTCTCCTTGTTCTCGAGGACGGTGAGAATTATACCATATTCAGGCTTGGCCGTAGGCGGCGAGGGAATGTTGCCAATGTGGGAGTGTTGCCAGTTCCAATGTTGCCAATTCCCAATTGGGGATTGAAATTGGTTATTGGCAACACTGGCAACATTTCCCCGAAATGGTATACTATCGGCCCATGAGCAACCAGGCATACATCTTCGACATGGACGGCGTGTTGGTGAACAACTGCCGCTACCACGTGCTGGCCTGGCGCGTCTTTTCGAAGAAACACGGGTTCGAGCTGACGGACGAGCAGGTGCTCGAATGGATGGGCGCGGCCAACCGCGTGTACATGGAGCGCCTTCTGGGCCGTTCCGTGTCCGACGACGAACTGGCCGCCCTTGAGAACGAGAAGAAATCGCTCTACCGAGAGCTTTACGCCCCGCATCGCCGGATTCCGGACGGACTTCGCGCGTTCCTCGACCGTACGCATGCCGCCGACATCCCCTGCGGCGTGGCCACCGGCGCCCCGGAGCAGAACATCACGTTCATCCTCGACGGACTCGACCTCCGCCGCGATTTCCGCTGCGTGGTGGGTCCGACCCAGTACAGCCACTCGAAACCCGCGCCCGACTGCTACCTCCGCGCGGCCGCGATCCTCGGCGTCGCCCCGGCCAACTGCACCGTCTTCGAAGACGCCGTGGCCGGCATCCAGGCCGCGCACGCCGCCGGCATGCGCGTGGTCGCCATCACGACCACCAACCCCCGCGCGACCCTGCAGTCCGCCGGCGCCGATTGCATCATCGATTCCTTCATGGAGTTACGTGACACAAACGGAAAGGAACGGAGAAGATGGTTTCGAGAATCGCGTGCTGGACGGCCGTTGGTCTGACGGCCAGCGTACTGGCCGTGCCCGCGGCGCGGATGGACAGGTCGAGGCTCCTGATCGGCGCCTACTGCTTCAAGGAGGTCGTGCATGACGAAGCGCACGTGCGCGACGCGAAGGAATGCGGCATCGACTTCGTGCTGGGCGTGAATGCCACCGACCGCGCCGCGCTGGATCTGCTGGCGAAGCACGGGATGGGCACCATCGCGGGCCTGCTGCCGGGATGGTGGGGCGGAGACGGCTCCAACGCCGGCACGATGCGGAAGGCGCGTCCGAAGGCGAACTATGAAGCCAGGCTCGCCGAGTATCTGGCGAAGCTGGACCATCCGGCCATCTGGATGCTCAACCTGTGCGACGAGCCGAGCGCGCTGGACCTGCCGTACCTCGGCGAGGTGTGCGACCTCGTCGCCGCCAGGACGCCCCAGACGCCCGCCTACCTCAACCTCTATCCCAACTACGCCTCGGTCTCCAAGAACACCGGCGAAGAGACGCGCAACCAGCTGGGCACGGCGACATATCGGGAGCACATCGACGTCTATTGCCGCACGGTGCCGCTCGACTACATCTCCTATGACTTCTACGTCTACACCCCGAACATGAAGCGCAGGTCCTCGCTCTACTGCCAGATGTACGACAACTTCAACATCGTGGCCGACGCCTGCCGCCGCACGGGCCGGAGCTTCTGGTACATCCCGCAGGTGAACTCGCACGTCGCCCGCGACTTCGAGCCGACGACGCGCAACCGCTTGCGCTTCCAGGCCTATACGGCGATGGCGTTCGGCGCGGAGTCGATCAGCTGGGCGTGCTGGATGCCCGGCTGGTGGACGAACAACGTGCTGACGGCCGCCGGCGAGAAGACGGCCCAGTACGACAGGCTCAAGACCGTGAACGCGGAGCTTCACCGCTTCGGGCCGCTGTACATGCGCTACCGCAGCACGGCCACGCACTACGTGGGCTTCCCCGCGACGAACGGATTCGAGAAGCTGGGCGTGCCGCTCCCGCGCGAGCTGGACACGGGCTGCTTCCGCGAATTGCGGACGCTGGAGGACACGCCGCTCGTCGTCGGCGAGATGGTGCCGCGCCGGGAAGACGACGGTTCGCGCGCCCTGTTCGTCGTCGCGTCCGGCGATCCGTTCGACTATGCGCCCGCCGTGCGCACCTTGGCGTTTCGCATTCCCGACGGGCGGCGCGTGGAGGTGTTCGCCGCGAACGGGAAGGTGGAGCCGATGCACGAGGCCGACGGACTCTTCACGTTTCCGCTGGCGGAGAACGCGGCGGCCCTGCTGGTGTGCCGTCCTGCGCCCTGTGCCGGAAAGGCGGCGGCGCGGCCTGCCGTGTCGGCGCACGGGGGGTGGGCGGAACTGTCCGCGAAGGGCGGGACGAAGGTGAAAGTGCCGCGTCCGCGCCGCGCGGAGACGGTGCGCGTGGCGGCGGGCCGCGTGAAGGAGATGGACGTGCGGGAAGGCGAGGAAACGCCGCCGCTGGCCTTTGCCGGAGCGGGAACGGTCGTGAAGAAAGGTCCGGGCACGCTGGTCGTGGGGCCCGGGGACGGTTCGCCGGGCGTGCCGCGCTTCCGGCTCGACGGCGGCGCGATTCGCGTGCACGGTGGACGGATGCCGGTGTTCGGGACGCTGCATGCGGGCGAAGCGTGGTGCGTGGAGGCCCAGCACCCGGTGAACGATCCAGTCGCGGAGGCCGTGGCCGGTGTGTGCGTGGAGAAGACGGTTGCCGGCGGGACGACACTCGCCAAGACCGGCGCGGGGACGTTGACGGCGCAGGGCGTGGACGGTGGGGTGAAGCGGATTGCGGTGCAGGGCGGCACGCTGTGGCTTACTCCGGCGCCGCCCGCCACCGACGCGGCGCCGGGCCCCAACCTGATCGCCGATCCCGGCTTCGAGCGGCGCGGCGCATGGCGGCGTTTCGTCCTTGACGACGGCATGACGTACTCGACGCAGTTTTCCACTCCCAATTTCACGTATGCGACGGATTCGTGGGGCTTCGGGTATGCGATATTCGAGGGCGACAGCTGCGCGCGCCTGCACAACAACGGCGGCGTGGCGACGACGGTGGACTTCCCCTCGCCCGGGCGCTACAGGATGACGCTGCACGTGCGCACGCGTGCCGACGATCCGGTCGCGAACCCGATGGCGGCGTACGTGAAGCTTGCCGACGGGAAGCGGATGGAGGTTTTCCGCATAACGCCGCCGTTCACCAAGGGGTTCCTCGAATATTCCTGCGTCTTCGACATGCCGGAGGCGGGGCCGCGCGAGCTGGCGATCACGGGCCTGGGCGTGCCGTCCGGACGGCGCGACGGCAAGGGCCGCGACACCGCCAACCGCACGACGTTCGTGGACGGCGTGATGCTGATGCGCGCGGAAGAGCCGGCGCCCGCCGCGTCCGCCGCCGAGCCGCCGCTGCCGGACGACGTGGAGGTGACGGTGGCCGCGGGCGCGCGTCTGGCGCTGGAGATTCCGGGCACGAACGTGGTACGGTCGCTCACCCTGGGCGGCGTGCGCGTGACGGGACGGGCGTCGGCGGCCACGCATCCGGCGTACCTCTCCGGGCAAGGCGTCATCGAAGTGCGGCCGTCCCCGCCTTTCGTTTTGCGCATCGAGAAGACACGTTGACACAGGGGAAAAAGGGTCAGACCCTATTTGATACAGTTGGAAAAGGAACAGGAGAAACGAAATGAATAGAATGAGCGGAATGATTCTTGCGGCGGTCGCGGCTGGCGCGACCCTCACCGCGGCGCATGGCGCCGACATCGAGATCGACTTCGGAACGGAGACGGGTCCCGTTAAGCCGGTGCACGCCGTCGGCCAGGGGCCTCTGCTCTTTGGTCCGGATTTCTCCATGTTCCGCTACTTGAAGGAGGCCGGCGTGCCGTATGCGCGGCTGCACGACGTCGGCGGCATGTTCGGACAGAACCTCTGGGTCGACATCCCCAACATCTTCCGCGACTTCGACGCGGACGAAAACGACCCGAAAAACTACGATTTCGTCTTCACCGACCTCTACCTCAAGGCGCTCGTGGACAACGGCGTGGAGCCGTACTTCCGCCTGGGGGTGACGATCGAGAACTACGCGCGGTCGATCGGCAAGCCGTACCGCATCTTCCCGCCGAAGGACTTCGCGAAGTGGGCGCGCATCTGCGAGCACGTGATCCGCCACTACACCGAAGGCTGGGCGAACGGCTACAAGTGGAAGATCACGTACTGGGAGATCTGGAACGAGGCGGACGACCGGCCGGACGACCGCAATCCGATGTGGCTCGGCACGTGGCGGCAGTTCTGCGAGCTGTACGACGTCACGTCGAAGCACCTCAAGGCGAAGTTCCCCCACCTGAAGATCGGCGGCTACGGAAAATGCTCCGCGCACAACGTCACGTTCGAGATGCGGGGGAAGCCCGTGCCGGAGGCCGAGGCGTACCGCCACCGCTGCTTCGTGGAGTTCTGCGACTTCATCAAGGAGCGGAAGTGTCCGCTGGACTTCTTCTCCTTCCACGGCTACATCACGCCGAATCTCGTGAAGCCGCACACGGACTACCACCGCGAGCTCCTGCGCAAGGCCGGCTACGGTGACGTGGAGCTGCACCTGAACGAGTGGCTCTGCGGCGACCGTAAGGGGTACTTCTGGAAGCGGGCGTCGCTCGCGAGCGTGATCGCGGCGTTCATCGCGGCCTGTCAGGTCGAGGACGACCTCTGGATGGCCAACATCTACGACGCGCGGTGCGCCATCGGCAGGTACGCCCCGCTCTTCGACCCAATCGAGAACAAGCCGGGCAAGGCGTTCTACGCGCTCAAGTACTTCAACACGCTCTACCGCATGGGCACGGCGGTGAAGTGCGAGGTGGCCGGCGGCCAGGGCAAGGACGGCCTGTGGGTTGTGGCGGCGAAGGGCAAGAAGGGGGCTGCCGCGTTCGCCGTGAACGATTCGGCCAACGAGCGCGACATTTCGTTTGATCTTGGCGGACGCAAGCCGGTGTCCTGCCGCGTCGTGGACGACGACAGGACGGACGAAGAGCTTGATATCCCCTACGACATCCCATCCGAATGCACCCTCACACCGCACTCGGTCATGCTCGTCATCTTCGAATGACGGCACGACAATCGTAGATTCATGCGGGTCGGACACTTTACTTTATCTCATAATTTTTTCAACTTATAGTAAGATGTCTCAAGACCGTTGACTATATCCATCCAAAATGGTAAGATAGAGTCGTCACTCACAACATGAGGGAATGCGATGATTGGCCGGAAGAAAGAGATTCGAGAACTTGAAAATGCCTACGCTGAGCGTGAATCGGAGTTTGTTGCCGTTTACGGGAGGCGTCGTGTCGGGAAAACCTATCTTGTCCGAGAGACGTTCTCGGAACGATTGGCCTTTCAGCACGCAGGATTGAAGGACAAGCCGACAGCCATTCAGCTAGATCGCTTTCGGCAGTCTCTTGAGGAATGTGGCTTTCGGGAGTGCGGTGTTCTAAAGAACTGGTACAAGGCGTTTGATGCATTAAAGGTCGTAATCTCGAGGAGTGGACTTCAGAAAAAGGTCGTCTTTCTTGACGAGCTGCAGTGGATGGACCGACCCAACGCAAACTTCGTCTCGGCGCTTGAAAATTTCTGGAATGGTTGGGCTTCGGCGCGCAAAGACGTTCTGTTGGTCGTTTGTGGCTCTGCAAGTTCATGGATATTGCGCAAGATCGTCTACAACAAGGAAGGCCTGCACAACCGTGTCACTTACCGGATCCCGTTGCGTCCGTTTTCGCTTGCGGAATGCGAAGCGTATGCAAAAGACCGGAGACTTGAATTCACGCGCCGCCAGTTGGCGGAGCTGTACATGATTCTCGGCGGGGTTCCCTACTACTGGCACTTTCTTGAGCGCGGCAAAAGCGTCGCCCAGAACATCGATGAGATGTTCTTTGCGAAGAGCGACAAGCTTGAGAACGAATTCGGGGAGCTTTATGCATCGCTTTTCCAGAGCCCCGAACCTTATGTTCGGCTGGTGACGGCGCTTGCGACCAAGAAGGTCGGCATGACGCGAGAGCAGCTTTCCGCCGCGTCCGGCGTTGCCGAAAGCGGCAAGATGACGCAATGTCTTGACGATCTTGACCGCTGTGGCTTCATTCGGAAATACACGCCGCTTGGAAGGACGAACCGGGGTGCTGTTTATCAGCTGATGGACAATTTCACGCTCTTCTATTTCTCATTTATGGCAACTGGTAGGAGCCGGGATCGCCAGTACTGGTCGAAACTCCAATCGACGAGAACCCATTCGACATGGACGGGCCTCGCGTTTGAGCGTCTTTGTCTCCAGCATGTCGACAAGATCAAGCGCGCGCTTCAAATCGGCGGCGTCTTGACAAATGAACACGCTTGGTATTCGGCTGCCGCGCAGATCGACCTGCTGATCGATCGCGACGACGGAATCATCAATCTCTGCGAAATGAAGTTTGCCGAAGGATTGCATGCCATTTCCAGACAGGAGGCTGAGGATGTCAAGAAAAAGAAGCTTGCGTTGAAGGAGGAGACTGCAACGAGAAAGGCAGTTTACGTCACTTACGTGACGGCAGAAGGTCTCAAGCGCAATTCTTACGCAAATGACGTCCAGTCCGAGGTGACGCTGGACGACCTCTTCTGAAGAAGAGCAAACCACAGGCATGTGGAAAAGACACAGGAGAGTCTGAAAATGAGAGCGCTGCTCGGAACGGTTCTCGCGGCGGCGTCCGCAGTGGCGGCGGACTTGCCGCATGGGTTGACGGTCGAGTATCGCACGGATCCCGTGGGCATGGACACGGCGCGCCCGCGCCTTTCGTGGAAGGTTCCGGACGGAGGCGCGCCAAACGTGACGCAGGCCGCCTACCGCGTCCGCGTGGCGACGGGCGCGGCGCGGCTCGGCGCGCCCGACGCATGGGACTCCGGCGAAGTGGCGGGCGACCAGTCGCTCAACGTGGAATACGCCGGCAAGCCGCTCGAACCGTCGCGGGAATATTTCTGGACGGTCGAAACCGTCGACAACCACGGGCGGCGTGCGGTCTCGCAGCCGGCGCGATGGCGCACCGGCCTGCTGCGTCCGGAGAACTGGACGGCGAAGTGGATCACGGTCAATCCCTCGACGTTGGAGGAGTACGACCTCAAGGGCGCGAAGTGGGTGGCGACGGGCGGAACGCTCTCGCTCGCGTTCACGGCGGAGAAGGGCGACGTCGATCCGCGCACGGCCAAGCTGACGCATGTCAACAACACGTGGCGTCCGGCGTTTGAGGTCCACGAAACGAAGCCCGCCATCTTCGCGTGCGCGGCGGCGGGCGCGTTTTCGGTGAAGGTGAACGGACGTCCCGTGATGAAGCTGGACGGCGGGCCTCTCTTGCGCTATGTCGACGTCGCGGGGCATTTGAAGGCGGGGGCGAACGCGGTCGATGTCGAGGTGAAGGGGAACAAGGCGTTCATCGCCACGCTGTCGTTGCCGGGCGGGCGCACGTTCGTGACGGGCCGGGACGGGTGGGGCGTGCCGGACGGCGCGCGCGGGGAGCGCGCCCTGCCGTTCCGCACGGTCGAGAAGGCTTCGCCTGCGTTCCGCAAGACGTTCCGCACGGCAAAGCCGGTGCGGCAGGCGGTCCTGCACATCACGGGGCTGGGTTTCTACGAAGCGACGCTTGACGGCACGCGCATCGGCAAGAAGGTGCTCGACCCGGCGCCGACCGACTACTCGAAGCGCGTGCTCTACTCGACATACGAGCTCGGCGACCATTTGGCGGAGGGCGCGCATTCGCTGGAGGTGCTTGTGGGGCGTGGCGCGTACGACGAGCATCTGGAGAGCTGGAGCTTCGACGCCGCGCCGTGGCGGGCGACGCCGTGCCTCATCGCGCAGCTGGAGATCGAATATGCGGACGGCACGTCTGAACGCATCGTGACGGATGAGTCCTGGCGGCAGATTGCGAGCCCGATCCTCTGGGACGACTTGCGGGAAGGCGAGATACACGCGCCGCAGGCAAAGGACGAGTTGCCTATTGTTCCTGTGGCGGGGCCGAAGGGACGGCTTGAGGCGATGCCGCTGCCGGGCGCGGAGAAGGTCGAGACGTGGAAGCCGGCTGCCGTGGAACGGCTCGCGAACGGACACTGGTTCGTCGATTTCGGGCAGAACCTCTCCGGCTGGGCGCGGATGCGCCTGCGGGGACTCGCGAAGGGCGACGTGGTGACGATCCAGTACGGCGAGAAGCGCAATCCCGACGGAACGGTGAAGCTGGACGGCAACGACCAGCATTTCCACTACCCGCATTCGGTCCTGCGCATGCCCGGCGGCTGGCTCGAACGCGACCGCTACGTCGCGACGGGTACGGACGGCGAGACATACGAGCCCAAGTTCTCCTACAGCGGTTTCCGGTATCTGGAGATCGGCGGACTCAAGACGCCGCTCCGCGCGGAAGACGTGGAAGCCTACCAGATCAACACCGCGTTCGTGTCCGCCGGGTCGTTCGAATGTTCGAACGATCTCATCAACCGCATCCACCGCATGTTCGTGCGCGCGTACATGTGCAACTTCACGGACGGCGTGCCGACGGACTGTCCGCACCGCGAGAAGAACGGCTGGACGGGCGACGCGCAGCTCGCGGCGGAAATGGGGCAGTACTACTTCGAGAACACGTCCGGCTACGAGAAATGGTGCCGCGACCTCGTCGACGCGCAGCGTTCCGACGGCGGCATCCCGAGCATCGTGCCGACGAGCGGCTGGGGCGCGGGCGGCGCGGGGCCGGCCTGGGACATGGCGATTGCGGTCGTGCCGTGGACGCTCTATCTCTACCGTGGCGACACACGTATCCTCGAAGAGACGTATCCCGCGCTCAAGCGCTACATGGACTGGGGCGAGAAGCGTCTCAACAAGAAGGGCCTCGCCGACTACGGACTCGGCGACTGGTGCTCGCCCGTGCCGTACGAGCAGTGGAGCCGTTACACGCCGCGCGCCTGCACGTCCACGGCCTGCTGGTACGAGACCGTGAAGATCGCGGCAAAATGGGCGCGGCTTCTTAAACATGAAGACGATGCACGTCGGTTCGAGTCTCTTGCGGAGAAGGCGCTGAACGCGGCACGGAAGGAGTTCGGCAAGGACGACGGCACGTGGTCGCGCGGCACGCAGTGCGCGCAGGCGGCGGCGATCTCGGCCGGATTTGTCGCGCCTGACCTGCGGGAGAAGGCGGCGCAGAAGCTCGTTACGTCGATCGAGACGAACAAATGCCTCTTGACATGCGGCATCCTCGGTGTCAAGTGGCTGTTTCGCGCCTTGAGCGAGACGGGGCACGGCGACCTGGCGATCACCATGCTGAAACAAACCGATCGGCCGAGTTTCGGCGACTGGCTCGCGAACGGCGCGACGACGGCATGGGAGAGCTGGCGCGGCGCGGCGTCTCAGAACCACATCATGTTCGGCGACGTTTCCGCATGGCTCTGCCAGTATCCGGGCGGCATTCGTCTGGACGAGCCGGGCTTCAAGAAGATCGTGCTCGCGCCGGACATCGCCGGGCTGGACTGGGTCAAGGCCAAGCATGAATGTCCGTACGGGACGATCCGAAGCGAATGGCGCAAGGAGGGCGGGAAGTTCACGTGGCTCGTGGAGGTGCCGCCGAACACGATCGCGAGAGTTTTCCTTCCAGCCGGTCTGAAATCGACAGCCGTTCCGGCCAGTGCCAAGATGATCAGCTCTGGCAATAATCGTTCCGAGTGGCGTGTCGGTTCCGGCATGTGGCAGTGGGAAGCCTCTTGTGAAGGCGCGCGCAAATGATTGAATTGTGGTATACTGCGTGCATGAAAAATAAGTTACTTCTTTTTGTGGCTGCGGTCGGAAGCGCGATTGCAGTGGGCGCAGTGGAGCTGGACGGCGGCTGGATGCTGTCGATGGATCCGGCAAATGCGGGCAAGACGAACGGCTGGGCGGCGGCCGTGCGGCCCGACGCGAAGCCCGTGCCCGTGCCGGGCGTGATCCAGCAGGTCTATCCGCATTCCTGCGGCGTCGCGTGGTACTGGCGGCGCGTGGCGCGTCCGGCGACGCGTCCGGGCGAGCGCGTGATCCTCCGCTTCGGCGCGGTGGACTACTACAGCGACGTCTACCTCGACGGCACGAAGATCGGCAGCAACGAGGGCGCGGAGAACACATTCGAGTTTGACGTGACCGACGCAATCAAGGCGGATTCCCTGCTCGCCGTGCGCGTGATCAACCCCGGCGAGACGCCGATCGAGGGCTTCACGTGCAAGAACGTGCCACACCGCAACAAGTTCGAGAAGATGGAGTTCAAGCCCGGCTGGTGCTACAACACGGGGGGCATCACGCTGCCCGTCACGCTGGAGGCCGTGCCGGCCGTGCGCGTGACGGACGCCTTCGTAAAGGCCGACTGGAAGACCGGCCGCGTGACGGTTGAGATTACGGCGCGGAACGATTCCGGCTACCCCTGCGAGAAGGATGTCCCGTGCGTCGTCCTTTTGGACGACGCGCCCCGTCCCGTCTGCACCACCTCGGCACACCGCACGCTGCCGCCCGGCGAGACGACCTTCGAAATCTCCTTCGACGTGCCGGGGTTCAAACTCTGGAGCGTCGACACGCCGAACGTCTACACGCTTATGGGCGACGGCCACGCCGTTCGCTTCGGCTTCCGCGATTTCCGCGTGGAGAAGGGCTGGTTCACGCTCAACGGGAAGCGCATCTTCCTCAAGAGCGCGCACACCGGCAACCACCTGCCCGGCGGCCTCGCCGTGCTGGACGCCGCCACGCCCGAGCTGGAGTTCCGCGACTTCCAGAACATGAAGGCGATGGGCTACAACTGCGTGCGCTTCATCGCCACGCAGGCGACGCCGCGCCAGCTGGACTACTGCGACCGGCTGGGCCTCATGGTGTACCAGGAGACGTACGCCTCGTGGTGCCTCGCCGACTCGCCCCAGGCGCGTCGGCGCTTTCTCGACTCCATGCGCTGCGAGATGAAACGCGACCGCAACCATCCCTCGCTCACGATCTGGGGCGCGATCAACGAGATGCGGCAGGGCGACTCCATCGCCGCCGCGCGCGACATGCTGCCCGAGATGCGCAAGATCGACCCCACGCGCCTCTGGATCTACAGCTCCGGACGCTGGGACCTCTGGCCGAAGCGCCCCAAGGGCGAGAAGGGCACATGGAACTACCAGTTCGACGGCAAGCCCGGCCCCGACTGGAGCATCGGCTCCGTCTCCAACCCCGGCAGCGTGAAGTGGGACTGCGTGTGGGGCGAGGATGGAGTGGTGGCGAACAACGAGTCTGGCCTGCCCGGCAAGCACGGCCTCACGCCCGCCTGCGGCGACCTCCACTACTATCCCGGCTATCCGCACAACGCCGACGTGGTGCGCAAGCTCCGCACCTGGAGCGCGCACGCGAAGCCCGCGTTCATTTCCGAGTACGGCATCGGGTCGCTTCTCGACGTGATCGACCACTGCCACGAGTTCGAGCGGCGCGGCATTCCGCCGACGGCACCCGACTACGAGCGCATGGCCGAGATCCGCGACAAGTTCCTCGCCGACTGGAAGAAACTCGGTCTTTCGCGTTTCTTCGCGGATCCCGTCGACTTCCTGCGCGCCTCCGAGCGGATGAACGCCCGCACGCGGCGCGAGGGATTCGACCTCATCCGCTCCAACCCGCGTTTCGTGGGCTTCAATCTCACGGGCGCGCTCGACCACGCCATCTGCGGCGAGGGACCGCTCTCGCTCTTCCGCCGGATCAAGGACGGCAACTTCGACGTGTTCCGCGACGGCTGGAGCGACCTGCGCTGGTGTCTGTTCCTCTCGAGATACAACTACTTCGCGGGAGACGCCGTGTCCTTCGAGGCCGTTCTCGCCGACTTCGACGCGTTGCCCGATGGCGATTACAAGGCGACGTTCGCGATCGTCGACGCGGACGGCGGCGTGAAGTGGCACTCCGACGCCGTACCGTTCAGCGTGCCGCAGAAGGACAAGGACGGCCTGCGCGCCGTCGCGTACCCCGTCGCGAAACTGACGGCGGATGCAAAACTCGTGCCGGGGGCATACCGGTTGCGGGCGTACCTCGATCACGGCGGTTACGCGGCGGCATTTGAGAAGGGGTTCTACGTGACGGCACGTCCGGGAGGGCCGTTCTTGTCGCGGCCGGATTTCTTCGAGCTGGGATGGGTTGACGAGGCGAAGGGCGCGGACGCGATGGCGCGTGTGGCGGCGGGCGCGACGGCGCTCGTCCATCTGGAGAAGTGGGGGAACAAGCCGCCGAAGTTCCTGCCGCTCAAGAACCTGTCCATGATCGCGCGCAGCCACTGGCTCTACCACGACGACACGATCATGGTGCCGGACGCTCTCACGCGGGGGTTGAAGACCGGATTCCTCGACTGGGATTTCTACGAAGGGTGCTTTCCGCTCTTCGGGTTCACCACCGACACGGAGCCGGAGACGTTCGCGTCCGTCAACTTCAACGTGGGCGGTCCGCGCGTCTACGACCGTTCGTTCAACCTGGCGACGTTCCGCCACGCGAAGGGCCGGTTGATCGTCTCGACGTTCCCGCTCGATCCCGCCTCGCCGGCCGGTGCCATAATTTTGTCCAATGCGCGCCGTTTTGTGATAAAATAACCAGCTATGAAATTTCTGCAAGGACTTTCGGCTTTCTTGTCCAAATGGACGCCAGTCGTGGTGACGCTGGCGGCCGTCCTCTCCTATTTCCTGCCGGAAGCGTTCGGCTGGACGCTTTGGAATAAGGGGATTGTCCAGACATGCCTGCTGGGACTGATCATGCTCACGATGGGGCTCACGCTCACGCAGGCGGACTTCCGCATCCTGGCCGCGCGCCCGTTCGACATCGTCATCGGGTCGATCGCGCAGTTCACGCTCATGCCGCTTCTCGCGTACGGGGTCGTGCACGGGCTGGGGCTTCCGAAGGCGGTGGGCGTGGGGCTGATCCTCGTGGGGTGCTGTCCGGGCGGCGTTTCGTCCAACATCATGACGTTCCTCTGCAAGGGCGACGTGGCGTTCTCCGTGGGCATGACGACGCTTTCGACGCTGGCGGCGCCCGTGATGACGCCGCTCCTGATGCTGTGGCTCGCGGGGGAGAGCGTGGACGTGGACGCGGTGGGGATGTTTACGTCCATCCTCTTCGTGACGATCCTGCCGGTAGCGCTGGGGTTCGTCCTGAACGCGATGTTCGGGCAGCGGCCGGGATTCGGGGAGGCGAAGAAGCTATTGCCGGGCGTGGCCGTGCTCGGGCTCGCGTGCATCGTGGGCGGGGTGGTTTCCGCGCACGGGCAGAAGTTCGCGCAGTCGGGCGTCCTCATCTTCGTCGGCGTGTTTCTGCACAATACGCTTGGCTACGTGCTGGGGTACGTGGTCGGCATCGTGGCCAGGTTCACGCGGCCGAAGCGGCGCACGATCTCGATTGAGGTGGGGATGCAGAACGCGGGGCTCGCCACCGTGCTCGCGGGCAAGCACTTCCCGCTGATGCCGGAGGCGGCCGTCGCGTCCGCCGTCTCGTGCGCGTGGCACTCCATCTCGGGCGCGTTGCTCGCCGGCATCTTCAACTGGGCCGACGACATCGCGGACCGCCTCAAGCGGAAGGTGCTCAAGGGCGGGGTGGCAAAGAGGACGCGTCCTGAACGCTGAGTCCGGCCGATTCGGACGACAACGCGAACGTGTGGCGTTTGCCCTACGGCACCTGGGAGCCCGTGGTGAGGTTCAAGGGCGACCCCACGGCCCCCGACGGCACGGTCCCCGGCGGCGTGCACCACCGCTACCGCATGATCCGCAAGACGGACAAGCTGCGCGCCGACCGCGACTTCGCCGCGAAAATTTCGTCGCGGCGGAGGTGTTTATGATATAATGCCGTGCATGAGACTCGATAACCCATTTCTGATACGTGGCTATGCGGGGCCGGAGTACTTCTGCGACCGCACTGCAGAGACGCAGCAGCTCGTCTCCGCAATCTCCAACGGCAGGGATGTGACACTCGTCGCGCCGCGACGCTACGGCAAGACTGGTCTCATCCACAACGCCGTCCGCATGCACGGCGACCTACTGCAACCCTGCGGAGCAAAGGACGCGGGAACCGAAACCGACTTATCAAGGACCTGTCCCCAGCGGTTACTTCTTTTGCCTCACGGTCTTAGAGACGAAATCGGGCAGACTAGGATGCCATCATCTTTACGCCGATAGGCATAATCTCCATTTGCCACCACAACCATTCGGAAAGACGGCGACTTCATCCGCGTGGAATCAATCTTCCCGGACAGCGATTCAAGGGTCTTCGCCCCTTCTTCGACAAGCCGCGCCCCTCCGAGCTTTATCTCGATCAGGCCATAAGATCCGTTGCGCAGATGAACGATGGCGTCGCATTCAAGGCCGCTTGCGTCGTGATAGTGATACACCGTACCGTCAAGCGCTTCGGCATAGCACCGCAGATCGCGGATTGCCATTGCCTCGAAAAGATAGCCGAACGTGTTGAGGTCGTTCATCAAATCGCCAGGTCCAACGCCGAGCGCGGCCACGGCAATCGACGGATCCGTGAAATAGCGCGTGTCGCTTGTGCGTATTACTGACTTGCTACGCAGATTCGGACACCATGCCGGCATGTCCTCAATGACGAAAATCTTTTTCAGCGCCTTCACATATTGCGAAACCGTCTCTTCGCCGAGCGAATCGGCATCGTTGGCCGCCATGTCACGGCGAATTGTATTCAGGCTCGACTGCGTTCCTTGAAGCCGAGCGTAGCTGCGCATGAGTCGTTTAACCCGCTCTGAATCACGAATGGTGTTATCCGCCCTTGAAATGTCGGCGTTGACCACGGAATCATAGTAATTAAATGCCCTGCGAAGCGCACGAGTACCACCTTGTAGAACCGCCTGCGGCCACCCGCCACGGCAGACAAGATAGGCGATGTCCCGCAGATTTCGCTCTGGAGCCGTAGTTGCATTGAATTCTTCAGCCGCGAAAATCGATCGTAGGCTTACCGTTCCGCTGGAATCGCCACTTTCCCACAGACTCATTGGACGCATTGTCACACGCGCGATTCGCCCAGTACCCGTATGCACAATCTTCTCTGGTTCTGGTGGTACTGCGCTTCCCGTCAGAAGGAAGCAGCCGTAGGCATCGGCATGGTCAACATAATATCGTATCGCATCCCAAAATTGCGGTGCGTCTTGCCATTCGTCAATCAAGCGTGGCTGAGCGCCCTTCATGAGTTCGGTGATGTCGGCATCTGCCATTTTCAAGTAGAACTCACGTTTTTTCGGGTCTGCCATATATAGAATACTTTTGGCAAACTGCTCACAAGTGGTCGTTTTGCCACACCACTTTGCACCTTGCACAAGAACGGCTCCCATGCCGGCCAATTCCTCTGCAATTATTTCATCCGAAATTCGCTTGAAGTAGCTTTTCATGGCGGTTATTATATCATATTGGTCACTCGTGTGCAATAACCACCATGGCATTTGTAGATATTTCGCCATGGCATTTGTAGTCTTCTTACCATGGCATTTATAGATAGTCCGTCAAGGCATTTGTGGACACCCAAATAACGCCGCTCTCGCCACTTCGGCAAAGAGCCGCCGGGACGGCGGCTCCCCATAATGGGCTCCCCCATATGGAGAGCCGCCATCTTGGCGGCGGTCGCGACGGAACGCGACCCTCCCGCACGGGGAGCCGCCATCTGGGCGGCTCGCGGCCGCCGATGGAACGGCGGCCCTACCGTGCATTGCGCCGCCCGCATACACGGCGGCCCTGCGACGGTAGGGAC
>JAFRSR010000179.1 GCA_017427485.1 Kiritimatiellia bacterium | reverse complement strand
GCCCCTTCGCCCTCCCACCAAAAGGCACCCCTGGGGGAAGCGGCGTCTCGCCGCTTCTCACACCGAAAGGGCCCTCTGGGGGAAGCGGCGTCTCGCCGCTTCTCACACCGAAAGGGCCCCCTGGGGGAAGCGGCGTCTCGCCGCTTCAACGCAACGGCCACCGCGTCGGCACGACCTGGGAAGATGCCCACGCCGTCTACTGCTGTCTCGCGGGCGTCCTGCCGCCCGACCTCTCCGCCCCCCGCGGCGCACAGGCCACGGCGATCTTCCCCGAGATGGAGACGCTCCTCGCCGAGGCGGGAATGACGTTTGCGCACGTAGTGCGCACGTGGCTCTACATCGACCGCGTGTGCGAATGGTACGGCGAGTTCAACGCGGCGCGTTCGGCGTTCTTCGAGACGAGGAACGTGTTCAACACGTTCCTCCCCGCCTCCACGGGCATCGGCAGCGCGAACCTCGAGGGCGCGGCGATCACGGCGGGCGCGATCGCGGTGAAGCCGAAGAGCGCGGCCGTGCACGCGGAAATCGTGGAGTCGCCCCTGCAGGCGCCGGCGATGGCGTATCGTTCGAGCTTCAGCCGCGCGGCGGAGATCTTCTGGCCCGATTCGCGCATCCTCTTCGTGAGCGGCACCGCCTCCATTGAACCCAACAGCCACGAGGTGGCCTTCGTGGGCGACATCGAGAAGCAGGTGGACTGCACGATGAAGGCCGTGTACGCGATTCTCGAGAGCCGCGGCTACGGCTGGGCGGACGTCTCGCGGGCGATCGTGTACCTCAAGGAGCCGTCGTTCCGCGCGGCGTGGCAGGCATGGCTGGCCGCGCGCGGCCTCCCGAGCGACTTCGCCGCCGAGACGGTCTGCGACGTCTGCCGCGACGAGTGGCTCTTCGAGATCGAGCTTGACGCGGAGCGGTAGGAGCGGGGGCTGGCGGCGCGCGACCCGCGCGGGTGACACGCGACAAGCGACAAGCGACACGCGCAAGTCGGAAAGTCGTAATGTCGAAGCGCATGTCGCCTGTCGCCTGTCGCTTGTCCTCCTGCCCCACTCCTTCCCCCTCCCCTCCACCCCCTCCACCCCACCCCAAAATCCTAAAATCACCCCCTTGCGCCTCAATTCAGCTTTTGCTATACTTTTGGTCTGCCTTTTTCGAGGGATGAACCCTCAAGGAAAAGACACGAGGAAACACTACAATGGAAGCATACGCAGTACTCGAAACCGGCGGCAAGCAGACGCTTGTCAAGGTCGGCGATACGATCGAGATTGAAAAGCTCTCGGTCAACGAAGGCGACGAAGTCGCCCTCGACACGGTGTGCGCCGTCTCCGACGGCACCACGCTGAAGGTCGGCACCCCCTACGTGGAGGGCGCCAAGGTGACGCTCACGATCGTCGCGCCGAAGAAGCTCGGCCCGAAGACGATCAACTTCAAGGCCAAGCGCCGCAAGGGCTATCGCCGCACGGTCGGACACCGTCAGGGCTACACGGTCGCCACGGTCAAGTCCATCGCCTAAAGCAAAGGAGAACTCAAAATGGCAACTTCTGCTTCTGCGCGCAACGGACGCGATTCCAATCCCCAGTACCTCGGCGTCAAGGCTTACGACGGCCAGCTCCTCAAGGCGGGCTCGATCATCGTGCGCCAGCGCGGCACCAAGATCCACCCTGGCGCGAACGTCGGGTGCGGCCGCGACTTCACGCTCTTCGCCCTCAAGGACGGCAGGGTGAAATTCATCAAGGACGGCAAGGTCGTTACGATCGTGCCGGTCGAGGCCAAGTAAGCCGGCCCCCTAATTTCGGGGTGGCGGGCGTCTCGCCCGCAAATAAGGCCCGCTCGCCGAGCGGGCCCCTTTTTATCCTAATTGAAAATTGGCAACATTGGATATTGGCAACGCTTCCACAATCCATCAAATGTGATATAATACGCGCTTCTCGAAGAAGGACAACAGATGGCAACAGAGAAGGACATACGGCATTTTGCGAATGCCGAGGACTACACGAAGCATTTCATCATCCAGGAGGAAATCGACAAGTACCTGCCCGGCGGCAAGCATTTCATCGACGAAGACCTGATCAACCGCACCCTCGCGGCGGCGGACGCCGCGCCCGTCGACCCCGTGCGCATCCGCGAGATCATCGCCAAGAGCGAACAGACGTGCGAAACCCTCACCGTGGAGGAGGTCGCCGCGCTCATGCGCGTGGAGGACCCCGCCCTCTTCGAGGAGATGCGCGCGGCGGCGGACCGCATCAAGCATAAGGTCTACGACAACCGCATCGTCGTGTTCGCGCCGCTCTACGTCTCGAACCTCTGCGTCAACGGCTGCCGCTACTGCGGCTTCCGCAACGGCAACGACCTCCAGAAGCGCCGCGTGCTCACGATGGACGAGGTGAAGGAGGAAGTGGACGTGCTCGCCGGCCGTATCGGCCACAAGCGCCTCATCGCCGTCTACGGCGAGCATCCCACCACGTCTACCGACTACATCGCCGAGACGATCGAGACCTGCTACAACCGTCAGGTCAAGGCCCCGAAGACCGGCGCGCCCGTGGGCATCCGTCGCGTGAACGTGAACGCCGCCCCGCTCCCCGTCGCCGACCTCCGCGTGCTGCACGAGGTGGGCATCGGCACGTTCCAGGT
The DNA here is from genome assembly GCA_017427485.1 of Kiritimatiellia bacterium. Lineage (GTDB taxonomy): Bacteria > Verrucomicrobiota > Kiritimatiellia > RFP12 > UBA1067 > RUG572. The sequence goes on along the minus strand of JAFRSR010000179.1, from coordinate 12,870 downwards.
GTTCCAGGAGACCTACAACCGCAAGCTCTACGAGTCCATGCACCCGTCCTGGAGCGTGAAGGGCAACTACGACTGGCGCACCACGTGCTTCCACCGCTGCATGGAGGCGGGCGTGGACGACGTGGGCCTCGGCGTCCTCTACGGTCTCTGCGACTGGCGCTTCGAACTGCTCGCCACCGTGCTGCACGCGCGCGACCTCGAGCGCTGGTTCAACATCGGTCCGCACACGCTCTCCTTCCCGCGCCTCGAACCGGCCTCCGGCACGCGCGTCCCGGAGGAGAGTCCCTGGCTCATCGACGACGAAACCTTCGCGCGCATCGTCGTGATCGCGCGCCTCGCCGTGCCCTACACGGGCATCATCGTGACCGCGCGCGAAAGCCCCGCCTCGCGCAACCGCGTGCTGGACCACGGCATGACCCAGCTCGACTGCTCCTCCAACATCGCCATCAAGGGCTACAGCGACTTCGAGAACGAGGCGCAGCAGGACAAGACCCGCCAGCAGTTCATGCTCGGCGACAACCGCTCGATCGAGGAGATGGTGCGCTACCTCGCCGACCGCGGCATCATCACGAGCTTCTGCACGGCGGGCTACCGCTGCGGACGCACGGGCGGCTGCATCATGGACGCCCTCAAGACCGGGCGCGAGGGCAAGTTCTGCAAGATCAACGCGGTGCTCACCTTCCGCGAATGGCTCGACGACTTCGCGAAGGACCCCGAGACACTCCGCATCGGCAACGAATTGATCGAGAAGGAGCTTGCAGGCATCAAGGAGTGGGTACCGAAGTTCTATCCTTCGGTCATGAAGCAGTACGAAGCCACCTGCGCCGGATCCCGCGACCTGTTCTTCTGAGGTGCGCGTATGGCCGGCTTGAACGAGACGCCCAAGGGCGACCGCGTGCATATCGCGTTCTTCGGCTTGAGGAACGCGGGGAAATCGACGCTCGTCAATAAGCTGACCGGCCAGGACGTGGCCATCGTGAGCGACGTGGCGGGCACGACCACCGACCCCGTCTCGAAGGCGATGGAGATCCTGCCGCTCGGTCCGTGCCTCGTCACGGACACGGCCGGCCTCGACGACGAGGGCCCGCTCGGCGAGATGCGCGTGAAGAAGTCGCTCGAGGTTCTCGCCACCACCGACATCGCCGTGTGGGTGGAGGATGCCCCCCCCGATAACCCTCTCGTCGGCCCTGCTGGGGGAAGCGGCGTCCCGCCGCTTTCCGAGGGGGCTCCGAACTCTGTTGGGGGAAGCGGCGTCCCGCCGCTTCAGGGTGGGGGATTGTTAAGCCAAGGACAAGAGCCATTTGCGTTCCGAAGCGGCGAGACGCCGCTTCCCCCAGGGGGAGGGGCGCAGCTTGCTGCGGCCGTCGGCGCGAGTGGCGCCGGTGTAGCTAACGGCTTCGCCTACGCTCGCTTCCTGGCCGCGTGCCGGGCGCGGGACATCGCCGTGCTGCACTACCGGCGCGGCGACGACGTGGAGGCGTTCCGCCGCGAACTCGCCGCCGTCCACCTCGCGGATGCGCCGCATCCGCTTGTCGGCGACCTCGTGACGGCCGGCGACCTCGTCGTGTGCGTGTGCCCCATTGACGAATCCGCGCCGAAGGGCCGCCTCATCCTGCCGCAGCAGCAGGTCGTGCGCGAACTCCTCGACGCGGGCGCATCCGCGCTCGTGTGCCAGCCGCCGCAGCTCGCATCGATCCTCGGTAGGGCGGTCGCTCAGCGACCGCCGGAACCGCCGCTCCCCGTGAAGTTCGTGATCACGGACTCGCAAGCGTTCAAAGCCGTGGCGGCGGTGGTGCCGTCGGAGATTCCGCTCACGTCCTTCTCGATCGTCTTCGCCCGCGCGAAGGGCGATCTTGCGGCGTACTGCGCGGGCGTCGCCGCGCTCGACGCGCTGAAGGATGGCGACCGCGTGCTGATCTCGGAAGGTTGCACGCACCACCGCCAGTGCAACGACATCGGAACGGTGAAGTTGCCGAAGTGGCTGGCGGCGAAGACGGGCAAGAAGCTCAACTTCGAATGGACCAGCGGCAACTCCTTCCCCGAAGACCTTTCGCCTTACGCGCTCGTGGTGCACTGTGGCGGCTGCATGCTCACGCGCCGCGCGATGCAGGCGCGCATCGCGCGTTGCCGCGCCGTCGGCGTGCCAATCACGAACTACGGCGTGTGCATCGCCGCCTGCCACGGCATTGTCGCCTCCCCCGACACCTGCATGGTGGTTCGTGGTTCGTGATGGGGCGCATCTGCGAAACTCACCTTGTGACTATCTAACGAATACATTTGACGCCTGCGGCGCTCAAACACGGGTACTACCGCATATTTTTGCACCCGCGCTTGACATTTGAGACACAAACTGATATACTGTCACAATGTTTCTTTCACCCAAGAAGGATAATTGCATGAAGAAGCTGAATCTGGCTGTCGCCGGTGTGGCGTTGACGGGCGTTTCCGCGTTCGGCGCGGGTTTCGCCCTGTATGAGGGTTCCGCATCTGGCACGGCGCTTGGCGGCGCGGTGATGGGCAAGGCGCAGGACGCCTCGACGCTCTTCTACAACCCAGCGGCGATGTCGGACTTCACGAACGTGGTGGTGACGGCTGGTTTCGTGACCGAGCACCCTACGGCCGACACGGCCATCAACGGACACCATGGCCGTAAAATGGATCCCGGCGCGTTCATGTTGCCGCATGCCTACGCGGTCGTGCCGCTCCCCTACGACTTTTCCTTCGGTCTCGGCTTCGCGCCGGAGTTCGGTCTCGGTACGCACTACAACCCAGATTGGGAAATGGCCTGGAACACGCGCAGCACGTTCGTGGAGGGACTCACGCTCAACCCGAACATCTCCTACCGCATCACGGACAAGTGGAGCGTGGCGGCCGGCATCCGCCTCCTGTACTTCAAGTTCGACCAGTATTCGAATCCGTGGGCGGTGAGCGACGGCAACTACTATGGTACCATGCGCAACCACCTGAAGGGCGACAACGGTTTCACGGACTGGGGATGGGAGCTCTCCACGCGCTACAAGTTCACGGATTCGATTTCCGCCGGCGTTCTCTACAAGTCGTACATCGACACGACGGTGAAGGGCTACAACCACACGCGCGTCAGGTCCCGCGACTACGCCGCCGCCGATGCGCAGGCTGACGAGGCCGTGCGCCAGCGCCTCACCGCGATGGGACTCGCGGGGACGCCTTACTGGGACGCCTACTACGCGCAGGCGATGCAGCAGGCAACCGCGCAGGCGCACCAGACGGTCGATTCATCCCTTGATTCAGCGGCCGCGGGCAACACGGGCAACGCGCACGCGGACATCCGTCTGCCGCAGTCCGTCACCATCGGCGGCAACTGGGACGTGACGGAAACCGTCCATCTCGGCTCCGCTCTCACGTGGACGGAATGGTCCTCCATGCCGGAGATCAACTTCCACCTGCCTTCCGGCGTCAAGACCACCAAGCTCAACTGGCACGACGTCTACCGCATCGGCCTTGGCGGTGCGTGGGACTTCCACGAGAACTTTACATTCCTTGCCTCGTACGTGTACGACATGGATCCCTGCAGCCACCGCCGCAACGACGGCTCCACGATGCTTCCGCCCGGTGACCGCCACATCACCACCGTCGGCCTGCAGTGGCACTGGGGGAACCTGGACGTGACGGTCTGCTACGGCCTCGTGTTCATGATGTCACACGACGCCTATTTCACCGATTCGCTTGGAAACGACTGGAAGTTTGACACGCACAACGGCCTCTCCCAGTCCGCCGGCGTCTCCGTCAGCTACCGCTTCTGACGGCGGCTCCTGCGCCGCGTTCGTCAGAACGTGGCGCGGATGCCGATCTCAAACGTGCGCGGTTCGCCCACGAGGCACTCGTAATAGTGCCGGGCGGACTCGAAGTACTTCTCGCCGAAGAGATTGCGCACGCCGACCGTGAGGATCCACTTGTCGCTTCCGCCGAATTTGGAGAGCGGCATGGAGACGTTCAGGTCGAAGATGTGCGACGGGTCGAAGCGCAGGTCCTTGTCCACGTAGCTGCCGCGCATCGTGGCGTAGTTCATCGAGCGGAACCGGTAGTTGCCGCCGATCACGACGTCTTCCATGAAGCCCCAGTCGAAGCGGTAGGAAGTGGCGAACGAGAACGTGTGCGCCGGGTAGCGTTCGAAGTCGCGTCCCTTCTCGTGGGGGGCGACATTGCGGTCGGTGTACTGGTTGAAGCCGTACATGCCCATGACGGTCCAGTTGTCGGTGACGTCGCCCGAGATCGAAAGCTCCGCGCCGCGCGAGGTGTTGCGTCCGTCATAGCTCTCGATGAGGCCCGCGTTGTCGAATTCCGGCACGTTTTCCTGCTCGATGCGGTAGGTGGAGAGCGTCACCCACAGCTTCTCGACCGGGCTCACGCGCACGCCGCCCTCGTACTGCGTGGCGTACCAGGGCTTGGTGGGCGTGGAGCCGTTTTCCGTGTGGAGGCCGAGCATGGGCGTGCGTGTCTGGGAGACGTTGCCGAAGAACACGAGCCAGTCGAGCGGACGAACCGTCAGGCCGCCGCGCGGCGAGACGGCGTCCGCCGACGTCGCCCGGTAGCGCGTCGTCGTCGTGACGCCGTTGGCCGTGGCCGTGCTCTTGTATGCCTCCTGTTCGAAGTGGTCGTAGCGAACGCCGCCAAGGAGCGTAAACCAGCGCCAGTTGACAGCATCCTGAAGCAGGAGTCCGTAGCGGGAGGTCGGCGTGCCGAAGCCGCCGGACGATTCGCGGTAGTAGTAGTCGGGCTGGATGACGAGGGAATTCTTGATCTCCCACGGGAGCTCCTTCGTCCAGATCGAGCGCGTGTAGAGGTTGTAGTTGCGGCTCACGGAGTCGGCTTCGCTGAAGCCGGAGGTCATGTACTTGTTTCCGGAAGACCATTCTCCCGTCTCGTAGTAGCCCAGCAGTTCGTTGCCTTTGCCGTTGTACGGCTCCTGCATGGTGAAGTCCCATGAGGAGAACATCATGCCCGCGCCGAACTTCAGGAGCCATTCGTCGGTTACCTGCCAGTCGAGCCAAGGGTTCACCATGAAGCTCTCGTAGGTGGCCCGGTCGCCACGCCGGCAGGAGCTCTCGTACCAATGATAGCCGCCGCCGGGATGTCCGCGGTAGACCGGCACGCCGATGTAGCCTGGCTGGTCCGTGTACTGGAACATCGACTTCACGCCCATCGTCACGTCGTCGCCCGCCTTGCCGATGACGGACGGCGCCACGGTGAACGACTCGCGCGGCCGCGCGCCTTTCTGGATGCCCTGGTGGATGTAGGGCGGCTCGTAGTAGTCGGCCGTGCCGATCACGCGGACCGCGGTCTTCCCCTCCATGGCCGTCTCGTTCACGTCCACCATGCCGCGCTGGCGGAGGGTGTGCTTGCCCACGGAGGTGTTCGCCTGCAGCCCGATCTCGTCCTTGTCGAGGCGGGCGCTCTTCATGTAGAGGTTCACCGCGCCGCCGCCGCCCGAGGCGTTCTGCGAACTGCCCGCGCCGCCGGCAAGGGAGCCGAGCGGCCCCTTGACGATCTCGATGCGCTCCATCAGGAACGGGTCCATGAAGAGACCGGCACCGCGCCCGATCGGCAACACGCCGTCGAGTGCCGGTTCCGTGCCCCCCATGCCGCGGATGGTGAACTGCCCGGGATTGCGCACAAGGAGCGATTTGCCGCCCGTTTCGATGCCCGGTACGTAGCGGAGCAGGTCATGGAGATCGGTCGGGTTGTGTTCGCGGATATAGTCCTCCGTGAGCGTATCCACCACCGTGGGAAGCTCCTCCGGCGGCGCATCGGTGAACGTGGCGCCGTTGACGGTGGCGGGGCGGTACCGCGAAAGGGCGGTGCCCTCTACGACGATGGTTCCGAGGTCGGTGACCTCGTTCGTTGTGGTTTCAGCGGCAATGAGGGCGGCGGCAGGGACAATTGCGGCCGCGCAGCTGGCAAGCGATGTTATCTTCATGGCAACCCATTAAACGCCGCTTGTACCCTGCGGGTTCAGTCCTTGAGGCGGAAGGTGAGGGTGAGGCGGGCGGTGGCGGGGACGTTGGCAGGGCCGCGACGGGCCGGGGTGAAGCGCGCGCGCTTCACGGCCTGGACGGCGGCCTGTTCCAGTTCCGCGAAGCCGCAGGAGGCGACGATCCGTACTCCGTCCACCGTGCCGTTTGCAGAGACCTCCAATTCAAGGGTGACGTCGCCTTCCTCGCCGCGCTGGCGCGCGCCTTTGGGATATTCGGGCTTGATGCGGCGGCGGGGCGAGGGCGGCTTGTCCACGGCGACGCGCGCCTGGGAAGGCGCGGGCGCGGGCGGGACCTCGACGGACGGAGGTTCTTGCGGCTGGGGTGGCGGGGTTTCTTCGGGAGTCGGGGAATGTGTGTTTTTGTGATCTGGGTTCGGTTCCGGTTCCTGTTCGGTGACAGGTGGAGGAGGCGGTTCGATAACGGGCGGCGGGAGGTCAATGGTTGGTGGTGGCGGTGGCGGCGGCTCGACGACCGGCGGGGGCGGAAACTCGACTGCTGGCGGAGGCGGTGTCGGCTCAATGACGGCTGGCGGCGGCGTGGGGGGCGAAGGTTCAACTGCGGGAGATGGCGGCTGGGCCGCAGGGGTGGCGGTCTCGTCGGGCGTTTCGGAGAAGGAGAGGTCGACCGAGGTCATGTCGAGTTCGGGAAGGGTGGTGCCATCGGACGAGAACCAGCCGAAATACGCGGCGCCGGTGACGAGTGCGGCATGGAAGGCGAGCGCACAGGCGAGCGCGCAGATCGCACGGATGATGGCACCCCGCATCAGTTGCCTCCGGGGGCCCTGTGATCGCCGGTAGCATCGGGAGCCCTGTGTTCGCCGGTAGCATCGGGCGTTCTGTTATCGCCGATATCATCGGCGATCTCCCCCGCCTTCCCGCTCACCTGGAAGCTGGCTTTCTCCACGCCGGCGGCCTTGAGGCGGGCCAGTAACTCGATGCCCACGCCGAGGCTGGCCTTGCGGTCGGCTGAGATGAGGACGGGCGTCTCCTTGCGGACGTCAACGAGGCGCCTCACCGACTCGACCAGCTCGTCCTGCGGCAGCGGGCGGCCGTTGAGCTGGAGCGAGTCCTGCGCGTCGATCGTCACGACCACGCGTTCGCCTTTCTCCAGCGCGCCTGCGGCGGCGGGGAGATCCACCTTGAGGCCGTGGTGTACCGCCATGTTGAAGACCGAATAGACGAAGAACACGAGCACGAGGAACATGACGTCCATCAAGGACACCATTTCCACGCGCGCCTCGCGCTTCAGGAAGGGGCAATTAAGCTTCTTCTTTGTCGTCTGCTTCGTGTTCATCTTTTTCATCTTCGCGTTCGAGGCGGGCGGTCGCCTTGGCGAGCAGGCCGAGCAGGAAGTTGTAGGGGAACACGAGGATCAGCGTGACAATGAGGCCCGCTGCCGTGGTGATGAGCGCCTCGCCGATACCGGCCGTCGCCGCAAGGGGGGAGGCGGCGTCCGATACCTTGAGCGCCCCGAAGGTCTGGATGATTCCGGTTACCGTACCGAGGATGCCGAGCATCGGCTCGGCGGTGATGATCGTGGAGAGCAGCCCGAAGCCGCGCTGGAGGCGGTTGAGGGCCGCCTGCGGGTCGGGAAGCCGCTCATGGGAACGGAAAAAAAGGATGAAGGCGATGAGCCGGTCGAAGACGATGGCGACGCCTACGATGGACAGGATGAGGATTGGCCACATCACGGGTCCGCCCTCGCGGAAAGACTGGAATATCTGTGAGAATGTCGGCATATTACCTTAAACGCATGCAGGGGATTGTTCGTTCATCATGATTGAATCGTGTCGCACTTCGTGCAAACGCCATTCCATAAGACGGCTTTTTGTGCTATAATAAGCGCGTCCATTTGGAGAAATCAAGAAGAACAGAGAAGATGGCCGGACAGATTTCATTTGAGCCGCCACGCGGAATGCGGGATTTCTATCCCGAGGACATGGCGTGGCGCAATCGCGTGTTCGACGCGTTCAGGGCCGCGGCGGACGCCGCGGGCTTCGAGCCGTATGACGCCTGCGTCGTGGAGAACTACGACCTGCTCGCGCGCAAGGCGGGCGAGGAGGTCGGGAACCAGATCTACCATTTCTTCGACAAGAGCGAGCGCCACATCGCGCTCCGCCCGGAGATGACGCCCACGCTCGCGCGCATGGTCGCGCAGCGGCAGGGGTCGCTGTCCTTCCCCCTCAAGTGGACGGCCATCGCGCAATGCTTCCGCTACGAGCGCATGACGAAGGGACGCAAGCGCGAGCACTACCAGTGGAACATGGACATCATCGGCGAGGAGAGCGTCCTCGCCGAGGTCGAGGTACTCGGCGCGGCGTGCGACGCCCTGCGCCGGATGGGGCTTTCGGACGCCGACTGGCGCGTCCACGTGTCCTCCCGCGCGCTCCTCGCGGAGCTCCTCGCGGCGAGCGGCATCTCCGAGGACCGCCACGCGAGCGTGTTCCTCGCCCTCGACAAGCGCGGCAAGATCCCCGACGAGGAGATCAAGTACATTCTCCAGCAGGGCGGGCTCGACGACGCGGGCATCGCGAAGACCTTTGAGCTCCTCGACGTGAAGGGCCTCGACGGCGCGGCGGCGCTCGTGGCGCCCGACTCGCCCGCGGTGGCGCGTCTCCGCGAGCTGTTCCGCCTCGCGGGGATCGCGGGATTCGCGGACCAGCTGCAGTTCGACATCGCCGTGATCCGCGGCCTCAGCTACTACACGGGCATCGTCTTCGAGTGCTTCGACACGGCGGGCGAGTTCCGCGCGATCTTCGGCGGCGGACGTTACGACAGCCTGCTCACGACGATCGGCGGCGCGCCGACGCCGGCGGTGGGCCTCGGCTTCGGCGACGTGGTGGTGACGGAACTCCTCAAGGCGCGCCTCGGCGCGGACGCCGCGCAGGCGAAGAGGGGCGTGTACGTGGGGTTCATGTTCCCCGAACAGCGCGACGTCGCGCTGGCGCTCGCGGCGAAGCTGCGCGCGGCGGGGGAGTGCGTCAACCTCGCGCTGAGGAAGCAGAAGCCCAAGCAGTTCTTCGCGCATGCGGGCGCGTCCTCCTGCGCGAAGGCGGTGTTCATCGGTCCGGACGACGTGGCGGCCGGGCAGGCGAAGATGAAAGACCTCGCCACGCGGGAGGAGACGAACGTTGCCCTCGAAACTTGACAAGTGCGCGGCCGCCGCGTGCGCGGAGCTCGCGGCGCGTTTCACGCGCGTTCGCGCGGGCGTGGACGCCGGTTTCGGCGACGCGGCCGTGTCGCAGACGTTGCGCGCGGCGTGTCCCGGCGTGTGGATGACCGTGGAGGACGGCCCTGCCGCGCGTGCGCGCGTGGCGGAGTCGCTGGACCCGAAGACAGTGCTGCAGCTCGGCGTGGGCGGCGAGATGCCGTTCGACGACCACCAGTTCGAGGTGGTCGTGCTGTCCGCCGCGCTCCTCTCCGGCGACCGCGCGCGGACGGACGCCGTGGTGCGCGAGACGCACCGGATCCTGCAAGGCGGCGGCTGCCTCGTCTTTTCCGTGGACGAGGCGGGCTCTGGCGTGGGGTTCAGCCAGCGCGGCATCTACGATCTGCTGAGGAACGGTTTCGACGTGGTGGGCCTGAAGCGTCCGCCGTGGTGGAAATTCGGCGCGGCGGGCCGCACGCTGACGGTCTGCGCGCGCCGCAAGACGTGGCGCCGCCACATGGCGCCTATCGTGGGAGCGACAATGCCCGTCTCGCCCGCAATGCTGTCTTCCCGTGAACGAAAAGGAGGCGTGAAATGAAGCGACTGGTTCGGTTGATGTGTGCCGCACTCGCCGCGTTGGCGGTATCCTGCGCGAACGCCGATCCGGCGAACGCGATCATGCGTCTTTTGAATTCGCAGGCCTCCGGGTCGGTGCGCGGCTTCACGCAGGCGGCCGAGGAGGTGGCCGCCGAGGCGAAGAAGGGTCGTCCCGTCTACGCCTACGTGCTCGCGCTCATCTCGCGCATGCCGTCCCCGCCCCCCGCGGCGCGAATCGACGAGGCGACGCGCCGGAAGTACCTGGACGGCTGCCGCGACAAGATCAAGAAGCTCGCGAACGAGAAGAACAACTCGATGGCGTGGTACCTCCTCTCCCTCGAGAACAACGACCGCGACCTCCTCCACCGCGCGGCCGACGCCGGCAATGTGCAGGCGATGAACGCCTGGGGCACCTACCTCGTCACGCGCGCCGTCGGTGGAACCTCGGACACGAACGAGGTCAACCGCATCCTTGGCGTGGCGCACGACTACTTCAAGGCGGCGGCGGGCCAGGGCGACGCAAACGGCCTCTACAACCTCGGCATGTGTCACCTGCGCGGCCTCGGCACGCCGCCGGACGACCAGAGCGCCTTCAACTGCTTCCGCTCCGCGGCGGAGAAGGAACATCCCGAGGCCATCAACAACATCGGGCTCTTCTTCCGCGAGGGGCGCGTGGTGGAGAAGGACCTCGAGCTGAGCACGAAGTGGTTTGAGAAGTCCGCGAGCTACGACAACGCCTACGGCCAGTTCAACTTCGCCCTCGCGCTCCAGAACGGCGAGGGCGTGGCGCAGGACGAGGCGCGCGCGGCCGACCTGCTGTCAAAGTCGGCGGCCGGCGACTGCGTGGAGGCCATCGACGCCTACGGCGTCGCCCTCTGGAAGGGGCGCGGCGTGAAGGAGAACCCGGAGGCGGCCTTCCGCTATTTCCTCCGTGCGGCCGAGGCGGGCTACCCGCCCGCGATGGAGAACCTCTCGACCTGTTACCGTCTCGGAAAGGGCGTGAAGGCGGACGAGCGGCGGTCCCTTGAATGGAAGATCCGGTCGCGCGCGGCGCGCGGCGACCGCAATGCGCAGGCATGGCTGCAGCAGAACGCGAAGAAGAAATGAAGAAGCAGAGCAAACAACAGGTGACGGGCGCGCAGTCGCTCGTGGATTCGCTCGCGAAAGCGGGCACGGAGGTGCTGTTCGGCTATCCCGGCGGCTCCGTCCTCGACATATTCAACTGTCTCCCCGAGGCTCCGTTCCAGTTCGTTCTGGGGCGGCATGAGCAGGGCTGCGTCCACATGGCGGACGGCTACGCCCGCGCGAAGGGCAAGCCCGGCGTGTGCCTCGTCACCTCCGGCCCCGGCGCCACGAACACGATCACCGGCCTCGCGACCGCCAACATGGACGGCGTGCCGCTCGTGTGCATCACGGGACAGGTCCCGATGAACCAGATCGGCACGGACGCCTTCCAGGAGGCGGACATGAACGGCATCTGCCGCTCCGTCACGAAGCACAGCTTCCTCGTGCAGAGCGCGGACGAGGTCCCCGAGACCGTGGCCGAGGCGTTCTACATCGCCACGCATGGCAAGCCCGGCCCCGTCGTGATCGACATGCCGAAGAACGTGCAGCGCGCGTTCACTTCGGCGCAGTATCCCGAGCGCGTGTCGCTCCGCGCCTACCACCCCGAGTCGATGGCCACGTCCTCGCAGATGGCGCGCTTCGCGAAGCTCGTCAACGAGGCGAAGCGCCCCGTGATCTATGCGGGCGGCGGCGTGATCGCCGGCGGTGCGGCGAGCGACGTGGCGAATCTCGCGCACAAGGCGCAGATTCCCGTGGCGACCACGCTCATGGGCCTCGGCGCGTTCAACGAGAACGACCCGCTCGCCCTGCGCCTCGCCGGCATGCACGGCTCGGCCGCCGCGAACTACGCGATTAACTCCGCGGACCTCATCGTCGCCCTCGGCGTGCGGTTCTCCGACCGCGTGACCGGCAAGCTCTCTGCCTACGCGAAGCGCGCGAAGATCATCCACGTGGACTGCGACCCCGCGAGCATCGGGAAGAACATCTCCGTCGACCTCGGCATCGTCGCCGACGTGAAGGACGTGCTCACCACGGTCAACTCCCGCATCAAGCCCGCCGAACACGCCGACTGGCTCGCGCAGATCGCCGAGTGGAAGCGCCAGCGCCCCGTCTCCTACAAGCCGATGCACCCGAACGTGATCATGCCGCAGGCCGTCATCGAGGCCGTCGACAAGGCCACGAAAGGCCGCGCGGCGGTGGTGACGGACGTGGGCCAGCACCAGATGTGGGCCGCCCAGTTCTTCCGCCACAACCTCCCGCGCCACTTCATCTCGTCCGGCGGCATGGGCACGATGGGCTTCGGCATCCCCGCCGCCATCGGCGCGGCCATCGCGCGGCCCGACCACCAGACCGTCGCCATCTGCGGCGACGGCGGCGCGCAGATGACGTTCGAGGAGCTCGTGGTGGCCGTCGAGCACAAGCTGCCGGTCACGTTCATCGTCGTCAACAACGCCTGCCTCGGCATGGTACGCCAGTGGCAGGAGCTGTTCTACGGCAAGCGCTACTCGGGCTCCATCCTCTCCGTCCGCGGCCGCATGGCCAACGAGCACCTGGAGCAGGACCTCAAGTACGACTACCTCCCCGACCTCAAGAAGCTCGCCGAGGCGCACGGGGCGGACGCCTACCGCGTGATCGACCCTGCGAAGCTGGAGCCGACGATCCGCAAGGCGGTCAACTCCGGCCGCACCTCCTTCGTGGAGGTGATCGTGGAGCCGCGCGCGAACGTGTATCCGATGCAGCCGGGCGGACAACCGGTGGAAGGGATGATTTTCGAGTGACGAATGACGAGTGACGAATGACAAATGACAAATGACGAATGTAAGGTGAGGGTGAGATGAAAGAGGAAATTCACAGGCTGAGCTGCTATGTCGAGAACAAGCCGGGCGTCCTCGCCCGGATCGTGGGGCTCATCTCCGGCCGCGGCTACAACATCCAGACGCTGAGCGTCGGCCCCACGGAGGACGGCACCGTCTCGCGCATGAAGATCGACGTCGTCGGCGACGACAAGGTGATCCGCCAGATCATCCTCCAGCTGAACAACCAGGTG
>JAFRSR010000178.1 GCA_017427485.1 Kiritimatiellia bacterium | reverse complement strand
GTCGAGGACGCCCCGCCCTACCAACTTGCCGCGACCAGCAATTCGTGCCGTCGACGGTAATGACATACCTCGCCTTCTGGTCGCCGTTCTGCTCGGCAGTCAACGGCTCCGCCCCCGCCACAAACGCCATCGCAGCGGACAACAGCGCAACTATGAAACTTCTAACCATCTCTGACTTCTCAAAAACTCTGTGTCTCTGTGCCTCCGTGTTAAAATCAATCCACTTCGACTATCTCTCCTACCAATTCTTCCGCACCAGATCTTCGCCGCGCAACGCCACCAGTTCCGCGTACTTGGCCTCGGCAAGCGACTTGTCGCGAAACACCCAGAACGCGCACTGCGGCGTCTCGCGTCCGACGAGGTCGTACACCATGAAGTGGTCCGCCATCGCGATGACACGCCCCACCCATCCGGGACAGTGGTCGCAATAGCGTCCGCACGGCTCCGCGTCGTTGTCGAGCACTTTCGAAAGCGACGGACACGTGTTCATGCGGCTGTGGTAGCACGTGTCGTCGTATTCGTGCGTCATGTCGCAGTTCTCTTCGATGCGGATGCGCTCCCAGTAGTCGTACATGCCCTTCAGCCCGTCGCGCTTGAACGCCTCAAGCGTGAAATAGGCCTGGCGGTCAGCGACGCGGGCATAGTAGCGGTCAAGCGCGTCCCCGCCGCGCCGGTCGAGATACTTGAAGATCTCGTTGTAGAACTTGACGAAATGGTCGCTCGGAATCATGATAACGAATAGGTTAGAGTGAATAGTGAATAGTTTGTTGAAGGGTCAGTGCTTTGGACGGAGGATTTGGACGCAGGAACGGTCGCCGGTTTCCTCGAGGACGATTTCGTAGGGCGAGCCGGAGCAGAACGCCTCGTTCAGGATGCGCGTCGCGGCGCAGAGGCCCTTGCCGCCGCCGATCTTGCGGTTTTCGAGGTGCTTGAGGGCGGGACATTCCCGCACCGTCAGGACCGCGCCGTCCGCCGTCTCCTCAAGCGAATAGTCCGCGCCCTCGCGGTCCATGTAGTAGCGCCACCAGGCGAGCAGTTCGGATTTGTCGCCGGCCACGAGCTTCTCATGCATCGTCTTGTAGACCTTCGTGCCGGTCTCGAACAGCACTTCGCGCAGCGCCTCCTCTCCGTAGTTGTCGCGCACGTAGTTCGCGCCGTCGAGGATTGAGGCGTGAAAGTCGCGGTGCAGCTCGCCGCCGGACGCGTAACGAAGCTTGGGTGCCTGTGAAGTCGTTTTCATGTCGTATATTATACTACTCGCCTTGGACGAATCCAATGATTGAATTGGCGTATGGGATGGAATTGATGTTCGCCGCGCCACACAGCGCGAAGTCGAAGAAATAAGCGATCTCCCGAAGGCAGTATTCGTTGCGCTCCTCGGCGAGGTCGATCCGTTTTCCGCTCTTGAGGAACCTGATCTCTGCCTTGATAAAGTCGCACACGACGACATCGTCTTCCGTGTAGAGTTCGATCTCGCGGCGCGGCACGCGCCCGTAATAGTCGAGATGAAGCTCCAAAGTCTTATCGGGATACCGCCCCACGAACGACACGCCGTCTACGCTCTTCAGCTCCAGCGCGGAGAACTTGCCCTCGAGAAGATGCGCGGCCTGCGGCAACCCGAACAGGGTGAACAGGTAGTCGAACTCGTGGATGAGGTCGAGCTTGACCCCGCCCGAACCCTCCTGCGCGGCGTACGTGCGGCGGTAGTCCGTCCCGGGACGCCACTCGGGCAGATACGACGAGCAGATGGCGCGCGCGCAGTACACCTTGTTCCGCGGCACGAACTCGGAGAGGAACCCGTAGACGCGCGTGTGGCGGATGGGACACGCCACGTAGAACTTCCGTTCGTCGGCGTATGGCGCGAGTGCGTCGCCGTCCAGCGCCTGCGTGAAAACCGGCTTTTCGATGAAGAAGAAGTCCGCCCTGTCCCTGACCGCGGCGAGCGTCTCCGCGTGCAGTTGCGAGGGATTGGTGACGAAGATCATGTCGTAGCGGCCAATGCCGTCCGGCTCGGCAAAGCGCTGCCTGACAAGCGCCCGTGTCGCCACGTCGAGATAGTCGAGCTCACGCGGCTCCACGACGTCCGTCGCTACGTCGACGCCGCGCTGCGCCGCGACGGCGTGGATGTTCCGCAAATGCCGCTGCCCGATCGATCCCAATCCTATTATGCATATATCCATATTGATTTCACGCGCCTTCTTTTTCGATCTCGTCTACGACGGCGAGGGTATGCGCGTCCTCGTCGAACGTGTAGGGCGGCACGTCGCCCTTCTGCACGTAGTCAAAGAACGCCCGAATCTCGTCGGCATACGCGTTCTCGATGATGTTCGCGTTGTAGCGGCCGTCCTGCACGACATCGTCGTAGAGCCGGACGGACTTGAGGGCCTTCGCCTCCACGTCGTAGGCGGAGAGCGAATCGGGCGTTCCCTCCCAGAAGATGTGGTGCTTCTCGGAGAACACCTCCAGACGGCGCAGGCCCTTGCGCGAGACGATGTCCTGGCAGTACAGGCCCTTGCTGCCGCCTGCGTGCCGGATCGACATCATGTAGTGGTCGGGGAAGTCGATGTCGAGCGACGTCAGCCGGCCGCTCATCACGTGGACGGACTCAATCCGGCCGAACGCCTTCTCGATCCATGGCAGCTCGACGCACAGGATCTCGCGGCATCCGTTCGTCTCCTTCTTCGCCGCGAAGAAATCGTGGTAGTCCTCCCAGGGATGCCAGTCGGGCAGGTACTGTCCGCAGTGGTAGAGGTAGTTCACCGGCTCGCCGCGCACCGCGTCGGCGATGAAGCGCATCTCGCGGCGGTAAACGGGCGTCGACGAAATGAAGAGCTTCACGCCCTTCGCCTTTGCCTTCGCCGCCGCCTCGGCGTACCACGGCCCGATGAGGTTGATCTCCATGAACACGTCGAGTCCCGCGTCGATGCACTCCAGCACGGTCGGGCCGTGCCCCGCCGGCGCCGTGCAGACGAACGCAACCTGTGGCTTTTCTGCCTCAATTGCCTCCGCCAGCGTGGCGAACGCGCGGATGCCCAGCTCCTTCTCGACCTGCGCGCGACGTTCGGCCGAGCGGTTCACGCCGACGATCTCGAAGCCGTCGGGCATAGCCTGCATGAGGCGGATCCGCCTGCGCCCCATCGACCCCAGGCCTATCACAACGACTTTCATGTCAGCTATTTACCCTCGCTTACGACCTTGTCCGTGAACCGGAAGGAATAGAGGTCCGCGTCGAACAGGTCGAACTCGACCACGACGGGCTTGCCCGCGAAATCCGCCACCTTGCCGCCATCCGCGAAATCAACCACGCGGTCCACCTTGTCGCCGAAGAGCTCGATGCTCTTGAGAGCGCGCCCGGACACGTCACGCAGCGTCACGAACATCCGTCCGCGCGCGGACGTGGAGAAGTTGACGAGCATCTCCGAGCCCGTGAACACGAGCGGCTTCGTGACCACCTTCTGCCCTGCGTATGTGCCCCGGCGCGAGATGAAGCCGTCTTGGCGCAGACGCCAGCGGATGAGGTTCTCGGCGAGGCCGCTCCAGTGCTGGTCGTAGGAGAAGATGGAAATCTCGTCGTCGCCGCCGAACGGCGCGGGCGTCTTGATGAGCTGGTACGCGGGGTAGCCGTCGCCGTACACCCAGTTGCCGGGATTCTCAGGACCCGGACGCATGAACGCCTCGTCCTCGCGGTAGAAACGCTGTCCGTCGCGCGAGAAGATGAAGATGCAGTCCGTGACCGTGAGGCCGTAGCGCGGATGACCGCCGTGTGCCCTGTCCATGCGCCACTTGCGCTTCTCGGGCGAGGGCAGGCGATCGTAGTTCGGGGTCCACGCCTTGCGCTCCACGTAGCGCGAGGGGAATCCCACGAAAAGCGACGGTTCGCGGAAGTAGGGCTGGATCACGTTCGTGTAGAGCGCGTAGTCCTCCGCACCTTCGCCGAAGTCGAGGAACTGCGGTTCCGACCACGTCTTGAAGTCTTTCGACACGCTGTGGCGCACGTCGCGCACGTCGTTGTCGCCGTTGCGGTCCGCCTTCACCTTGTGGAAACCGCGGAAGTAGAGGTGGTATTCACCGCGCGTCTTGTCCCAGAGGGCGACGTTGAGCGAGTCGAACGCGCCGGTGACCGCGAGCTGCCAGCCCTGGCGGAAATGGATGCCGTCCGCCGAGAGGAAGCACCAGAGTCCGCCGCCGTGCGCGCCGACGCCCTTGTAGCGCTCGCTCGGCGGACAGGACGGGTTCGCGTCCTTGAGCACCATGAAGTTGTCCCACGCCTTTCCGAAGGAACTACGGTCGAGAATGCAGTTGTTGTCCTTCGACCCCCTGAACTCGACGATGCCGAGGTTCGGCTTGACCCACGTGAGGCCGCCGTCGCGGCTCTCGGCGTAGCAGATGCGCACACCGTCGGCGGAGAACTGCTCGCGCACGGTCTTCCAGCCGCAGCCGATGGCGACGCCGTTGTAGTACATCCGCAGGAACTCGCCGCGTTCGTCGTGGTCGGGCACGATGCAGTGGTAGTCGCTCCCGTCGCCCTCCCACGGCTTCTCGTGCGTCATCGCCACGCCCACGTACTCCGGCTGGTGCACGACGCGCGACGCGGTCGTCTTCTCCGCGTCCACCACGTGGTCGTCCCACAGTACCTGAAGGCGGCTCCCGACGTCGAGCGGCTTCGCCGCGCCGAAATCCAGCCCAAGCGCCAGACGCACCGTCCTCGCATAGGCGCGCCCCATCTGCATCATGCCCCAGTCGTTCGGATGGCAGCCGTCGACAGTGTACTCGTCGTCGTCGATCTCCAATTCGTCCTCTGTGATCCAGTAGAGCCTGCTCCATTCGGCGGGAGACTCCTTCTTCAACTTCTCGAATATCGCGTGCGCCTTGGCGACGCCGGGCGAAGGACGCCCCACGGCGCCGCCGCCGGGCGGGGCGAGGATGATCGGCACGCCGGGCCGCGCCGCGTGGAGACGGCGGACGAACTTCTCGTAACGCGCCTCCAACTGGCCGGGAGCATGCAGCACGTTGCCGAGAGGGTCGATGACGTAGCAGGACGCGTCGATGTCGGCGAGCATGTCGCAGACCTCCGGCTCCAGGTGCGCGCTCCCGGAAAACCCGAGGTTCACCACGGGGAAGTCGCCCTTCCGTCCCGCGATGGCGGTGAACGCCATGCCGGGACGTGACGCACAGGCTCCGTGCGTGATCGACGACCCGTAGAACACGACCGGCTTCGTCACGCCGCTCGCCCGCACGGGAAGCGGCTCGATCTTCTTCCCCTTGGCGACGCCGATCGCGAAATCCGAAAGCCCGTTGTAGAGCGGCAGGTAGATCCAGCACGGACGCCCCGGCGTCCACTTGACCGTGTAGACGTTCCCCGTCTGCTTCTCGGGATAGTTGCGCGGCATGACGAAGCGCCAGTTGACGAACCGCCACCCCTTCTCCTTCGTCCATTCGTAGATGTCGAGTCCGCTCACGCCGGTGGCCGCCATGTGCGGGAACCCCAGCTTGGGGTTGGAGAGCGACCACCGCAGCGTGATCTCATCCGCGTCCGTAACGAACCGGTAGCAGATGCCGGCGCTTTCGGACGCATGGCCGGCCACGCCCCCGTTGACTGGGGCGATCTTCGCCAGATGCTTCTTGCCGATGCGCCAGTAGGGCGTCTGCGTGTCGGCGAAGGCGCGTCCCTCCTGCGGAAGACTCGCGCCGTCCGTCCACACAAGCTCGTTCGTGTTCGCGAGCGGTGCGCCGACGACGGTCTGCACCGCCACAACAAGCACAACGCCAAATCCAAATCTGCTTCTTGCCAACATCATCCGTTCCTTTCCTTGTTACCTGAACACGATAATCGTGCCGAGATCATTTCCTTCCAGCACCACGAGGTCGCCCGTGCCGATGAGATGCCCGCCAAGATCGTTCCCCGCGGCGCTGTAACGACCGGCCCTGCGCGCAATGCCGTTGACCGAGACTCTCCGCACCACGACCTCCTCGCAGTCGACGGAGACTTTCGCGTTGGAGGCGATGTCGAGCGACACCTCGTCGCCAAGGGTTTTCGCGAACGCGAGCGTGCCCGGCCCCGCCTGTCGGATCAAGCCCGCACCCGTCACGTCGGAACCGAGCGTGACGGCCACGCTCGCCGCCGTCTGCGCAAACGTCACCACGCCTCCCAGCGTCACGGGAATGTTCGCCGCGAACATCGCCGAGTTACCGTGGGAAAGCACCGTGCCGCCGTTGAGGAACACCTCGGCGCGCCCGGGGGCGCCGAGTATCCACGCGGTCTCGATTTCGTTCGTGCCGCCGTTGAGCGTGTAGGTGCTGTAACTCTGGGCGGCGAAGGACGGCACCATGTTCATGGTTCCGACCTTCAACGTGCCGCCGTTTTGGATGAACTCGGCCGTTGATATGTCGACGTAGACGAATTGCGCATTGGGCTTGTAGACCGATAACGTTCCACCGTTGAGCGTGTAGGAGCCCGTTCCCAACGTCATCGCCCACCGACCTTCGGCGGTGAATCCGGTTGTCGGCAGATTCAAATCCACGACACCGCCATTCTGGACGACGGCCCCTCTTCTGTCTTTTGGCCCTCCCCAAGCCGGGTTGACGCTCACCGCATTGCTCACCACGGCGTTCTCGCCAATCGTTATCGTCGGCACAATGGCGTCGCTCTCCGCGCGAAGACGGCAGTTGCTCACCGTGCCGTTGACCACGACGTCGCCTTCCAGCGCGATAAGATGGTACGTGTCGCCCGCTCCCGGACTCGAGATTGCGCCGTTCACGACGAGCGTCCCAAGACCTTTCTTGGTCACGGCGCCCAACAGCGCCACGTCCGTGTCAATGACGAGCGTGTTGCCCGCCGGCACGGTAATGACGCCATCAGCGGCGAAGGTGAGACCGCCCGAGCCCGCGAGCGTGAGCGACGCGTCGGCTACGGCCTGGCGGTAGGTCAGGTTCGTCAGCGTGACGGCGATGTCAACGTTGATGGACGCCGCAGCCGCGAGGGACGAGAAGCCGAAGTCCACCTCGGCCGCCGCGCCGTTCGGCACGCCGTCCGTCCAGTTCGCGGCCGCCGACCAGTTGCCGGCGTTCGGGCCGATCCACGTGCTCTGGTCGCCGCCCGTCACGTTGACGGTGCCGCCGTTGACGGCCACGGCGCCCGGAGCCTGCAGGACGCCGCCGATGACGAGGCGTCTCACGGAAAGTCCGTTCGCCGCCGCGCTCACCACGATATCGTTCGCCGAGGCCGCGACGATGCTGTCCAGCGTGGCCGACGGCATCGTCTGGAAGCTCAAGCTCGCGCCGTACACCCCGCCGGTCACGGTGAAGTCCGTCGGCCCGTTCACGACCGAGCTGAACACGACGGCGCCGCGATTGACGACGACCGACCCCGTGAACGTGGCCGCTCCGGCGAACGTGAGGGTGCCCGCGCCGTCCTTGACGAAGCCGCCGGTGCCACGAACTGCGTTGTTGAATGTCGTGTTGCAGCCGGCAGTGTCGAACGTCGTCGCGCCGTTTCTGCCGGAGAGCTCCGTCGCAAGCGCGCTCGTCCATGCTCCCGTAGAGTGGATCGTCGCGCCGCCGATTGAGACGGCCCAATCGTTCGTGGCCAGCTGATCTGCGGAGAACGTGTCCTTGAAGCCGCCCTTCAGGAACACGTCGCCGCCGTTGATGCGGATGTAGTTGTCGTTGCGCTGGCACCGGAACTCCCCGACCGTGAGCGTGCCGCCGTTCATCACGAAGCTGCCGCCGGGATAGCGCGTTGCGGCCGTGTAGTAGGCGCTTCCGAGGCAGAACTCGTCGGTAATCGACAGATTTCCGCCGTTGAGCGTGTAGGAGAACGGCGTACGCCGCTTGCCGTAGTAGCACGTGAAGTAGAAGTTTCGGAGCGCCACGCTGCCGCCGTCCTGCACCCATTCGTCGGACGCGACGATGTTTCCGATGGGCGACGGGTCAAGCCGCCACCCCGTCACGTTGCAGCCGTCCGCGAACACGACCCGGCTCCGGCCGGCCGGCTCCCACGTGCCGATGCCGAAGAGCTTGTTCGCGTCCGTCGGGAACGTCGTCGTCCCGGCGAAGACGAGTTCGCCGTCCAGCACGTAGGCGCCGCGCTTGTACGAGTCGGTGTTGGTGATGCCCGGAAAGTTCTTCTTCACGGTGACGCGTCCGCCGCCGACGATGGACGGCGTGTTGTAACCGCCGAAGGACGGCTTGTCCACGTCAACGTCAAAGACGAGCTCGCGGCCCGGCCCGATGAACATGCCCGCCGTGTAGGAGGGGCAGTCGTGCATGATCTTGCCGCTGCCGGAGATCGTCAGCTTCTTCGCGGCGCCATGCGGATTGAAGATGAGGCAGGAAAGCGTTCGCGTGTCATCCAGCACGAGCGTTCGGCCCGCCGCGCGCGAGAGGTCCACGCACGTGCTGCCGCCGGAGGGCGGAACGGCGTTGCCGTCCCAGTTGGCGGGATCGGACCAGCTCGTCCCGTCGCCCGCGCCCGTCCACACGTAGGGCACGACGATCGACCCCGTCTGGGAATCGCTGGAGAAGATGTCCGGGAGGTTCGCGCGCGTGTAGCGGCCTTTCTCCTTCGCCACGCCGTCCACGATGAGCGAATGCGCTACGAGGATGGAGCGGGCGAACAACGGGTTCTCGCCGTCCGCAAACACGAAGCGGATGTCCGCGCCGGACTCCACGGTCAGCGCGAGCGGACGCGTCACGCGCTTGTTGATCAGGCTCACCTGGAACCGGGTGCCGCTCGCCAGCGTTACGGGCCACGGCGATTCGTTGCCCAGCGGCGCATGCAGCTCGACGTTGTTGTTGTTGTACGAATCGTCCACGAGAAACGCGCCGTTGCTGACGACCAGGGAACCGTCCACGGCGAGATCGCGGTTGACGAGGAGGAACCCGAGGCTTCTGCTCCCGCCTGTCTTGACGAGCACCGTGTCGGGCGCAAATGTCGTCTCGGCGGGGAGGGTGAGTCTCGACCCGGCCACTTCGACCGTCGGCCTGCCGCTCAGGTTCAGGGGCGCACCGAGAACAAATTGCGTGTTGAGAGGCGGTGCGTAGACAAACGTGCCGCCCGAGAGGTCGATCGCCGAACCGTCATGCCGCGCGGCAGTGTTCAATGCCGCAACCGAGAAGTTGTTGGAGATGACGGCGCGTCCGCCGCTCTGCACGAAACGTCCGCCTCCGTACGGCGATTGCGTGCTGCCGGTGCCGGTCTTGCCGAGATAAACGGTGCCGCCGGACGTGAACGTGCCGGCCTTCAGTTCGTAGACGCCCTTGTCGTCGCGGCCGGACGCACCAGCCAAGATGGTGTTGCCGGAGACGAACACCGCCGTGTTCTCTCCGTCCTGCACGACGCGTCCCGTGCCTGTGTTTGGGTTCGAGGCGACGATCGTCTCAAGTGTCCTTGCGACGACGCGCGCGGAATCCCTGATGTTCAATTGCATCAGCTGGCGGTTTTTGCTGTTGCCAAGCCCCAATTGTCCATCCGGCAACGAAAACACCGCCGTCCCCTGCACCGTCACCGTGCCGCAGTCGATGAGGAAGTAGTCAGTACCCGTGATGGTGACGTCCGCGTTGAACACGACTTCGCCAGTCCCCCACTTGTCGATGCGTCCAGAGGAGATGACCGGCACGTTCAGGACGAGCCTGCCGCCCTCGGCGATGATGAAGCCGTTGCCGTCGACGGCTGCGCCACGCAAAGGGTTGAGGGCGCTCCCCGCCGTGCCGTTCACGGTGACGGTTTTGTTCGCGGCCACCTTGACAATGCCGACCGTGAGCGTATTGCCCGAATCAAGCGACACGGTGGCATCCGTCGTGAACTCGGCAGTATCGGACGTCGACTGTGGATAGCCACCGCCGCCCCAGTTCGAGGGGTTCGTCCAGCGGTTGTCCGCGCCACCGCCCGTCCAGGTATACGCAAACGCCGAGCCAACGAAGGCCGCGGTGAACAGAATCATGCACAAGGCTCGTTTCATGTCTCGCACTCCTTTAGGTTTGCAAAAAGGTAAAAGTATTATACCATGTGCGAAAGACAGAAACGTTCGTAAAACAACTTTAGTTCTTTTGCGTTCAACTGCTCGACGTGCGACGCCATTCGCCGGGAGAGACGCCCGTGAGCTTGCGGAACTGCGTGGCGAAGTGCTGGGCCGAGGGGAAACCCAGGGAATACGCGATTGCCGCCATGGAGAGCCGCGCGCTTCGGAGCGCCTGTTTTGCGCGCTCGATGCGGCATTCCAGCAGGAAGGCGTGGGGAGGAAGGCCGGTGGCCGCCTTGAAGCGGAGCGTGAAGTTGGACTCGGAGAGTCCACTTTGCCGTGCAATGTCCTCGACCGGATAGCGGGCCTCCGGGTGTGCGCGCATCGCCGCAATGACGTTCTCCACGTGCTCGAGCGGCTGGACGCGTTCGGGCCTGCGGGACGCCGTGATGATGTCGAGAAAGAGATTCACC
>JAFRSR010000177.1 GCA_017427485.1 Kiritimatiellia bacterium | reverse complement strand
GTGTGCGTGATCATGGCTATCGTCATGGTGGTCATCGGGTTTTTCTTGCCGGACAAGAAAAAGGATGATCCGGGGGCGGAGAAACCGAAGGTGCAACAATCCACAACCGAAAACGGTACGAAATCTCAGGCGTCTCCTGCGGATGCGCCGTACGACGCCGAGGCGGAACTCGCAAAAGCCCTCGCGGAACTCGATGAGCTGGTCGGCTTGGAGGGCGTGAAGGCGGAGGTGAAGACAATCGTCAACAAGGAGAAGGTCGCCGCAGCTCAGCGCGCGATGGGAATGCCGGTCCCCTCGCGGTCGCTGCACATGGTCTTCACGGGCAATCCCGGTACGGGCAAGACGACCGTGGCGCGTCTCATTGCGCGTATTTTCCGCGCGCTCGGAATCGTCAAGAGCGACAACTTTGTCGAGGTGGATCGTTCCGGTCTGGTTGGTCGCTACATGGGCGAGACCGCTATCAAAACGAACGCGAAGATTGACGAGGCGGTCGGCATCCCGGTGAAACATGACTCTTCGGGTAAGGAATGTGACATGACGGTGGCGGAACGCCGCGCCGCCTCCGAGAAAGCGCCGGGCGGAATCCTGTTCGTGGATGAGGCGTATCAGCTTTACTCCTCCGACAGCGATGACTACGGGAAGGAGGCGATCGCGACGCTCCTCAAGCGCATGGAGGATGAACGGGGCAAGCTGATCGTCATCGCCGCCGGATACACCGATGAGATGCGCGATTTCCTCGGCGCGAACTCGGGGCTTTCCAGCCGCTTCAACCTTGAAATCGGGGCCGAACTTGTCGGGCACCGTCCGACGCCAGGCGTCCACCTTCCGTCCAATGTAATTGGCGATGAAATGCGCGGGGGGCAGATAGTCCGTTTCGGGATGGTTGCAGGCATAGCCGGTCACGACGTTCTGGTCGTCAGAAAGGCTACGGATGGCGCGTTCGTCGTCCGAAAGCGACTCAAGGCACACGTTCTGGATGACCTTCAGCTTCTCCGGCGCGTGAATCCAGATTCCGCCGTACCCCGCTTCCCGATAGACGTTGCGGGCAATTTCCTCGATCTCCTCGTTCGAGACGGCGCAGGGGGCGGCCAGGGGACTGGCCGCCCTACCGGCGGCGATCCGCCCGTCGATGAATACATGATCCGTGTGGACGGCGCACTCGACGCCCACGAGAGCCTCGCTGTCCCGCCCGACGGCGAGATCGACGATGGATTCCACAATGGCGTCCGCCAAGCGGTCGGGATGCCCAGGGGAGACGTATTCAGCAATGTGTGATTTCATGGTGGTTCGTGGTTCGTGGTTAGTGGTTAGTAGAGCCGTATGAATTTATCGGCGAGGGATGAGAGGTTGGATTCCTGGTTGCAAGCGCAATCGGATTTGACAAGTCCGACGAAGAGCCGCATTCCCGCCGCGCGGAAGCGCGCTGCAAGCGTCGCGTCCGGTGCGCCCGTGAATCCGTCCGTGACGACGACGGCGGCGCGTGGCCGCTTTCTGGGCGGCAGTTCGAGGACGTGCTTAAGGACGCAGTCGATGTCCGTCCCGCCCGTGGAGCTGAACTTCCGGGAGGCGAGGTCGCGGGCGGAAGCAGGATGCACGACCGTTGCAAAAACATGGACCGTGCAAAGTCCGCACCGGCAATAGGGCAGAAGCGCCTGCGCCACGGACGGTACCTGCTCGGCAACCGATCCCGACACGTCGAAGTACACGAACGCCTGTCGGTTGTCGCGGCTAGATGGCCGCTGTAGCCTTGTGGTCGTGCTGTAGATCAGCGAGTCACCGAACGCGACCTCGCGCGCCTCGTGCGAGCGGTCGTGCCAGTCCGGGAGAAACGTGGCCGTCTCGCACACCATCTCGCGCACTGAGCGACGGCACACTTCCTTCTTGCCGGGTATCGCCGCCCGCCGCATGAGGCGGCGAATGCCACGTGGTAGGGCGCGCTCGCCGAGCGCGCCGCCGTCAAATTCGCGCTCGCGCTCCTCCGCGCCGAAGTCTTGCCCCTGGAGCGGACGGTCTGGGCTGGGCCATTTGGAGATGATCTTGTGGATCAAGTCCTTCATCTCCTGCGAAATCTCCTCGTTCTCCTCGTCGTGCGAGCCGAGAAGAAGCGGATGCGGCGCGCTCGGCGAGCGCGCCCTACCGGCACCATCACTATTCGGCGCGCTCGGCGAGCGCGCCCTACCATCGCCCGGTAGGGTGCGGCCTCCGGACGCGCCGCCGCCAAGGAGTACAATCATCTCCTTGACGCAGCCGCTCTTGAGGAGCGCCTCGTACACGTCGTGGTAGGTGCCGGTGTCCGAGCCGCCGTAGAGGAGCTTGAGTGCCGATTCTGCCACGAGGGGCGTCCCCTCGCCCTTGGGGCGCAGGAGCGCAAACGGCATCTTGTCCGAAGGATAGTAGTCCGTGAAGAACGAGGTGAACTCCGGCATCGGGAAGAGCGAGCAGAGAATTGCGTTGATGACCGCGTCGAACACGAGGTTCCGAACTTCGGTCGCGCGCGGGAAAAGCGTGGTGTGGCCGAGGATCACATGGTAGAGCTCGTGCATCACGAGCATGAAGAGATGTTCGTTCGTCTGGCAATGGGCCTCGATGAATTCCTTGTTGAGCAGGAGCTCCGGCGACTCCCCGCACGTCACGCAGGCGGTCTTCGTCTTCTCCGAAAAGCGGACGCGGAAGAGCGTGAGGAACGTCGTCAGCTCGAACGAGCGCGGTGGAATCACGTCGAGAATCCGCGCGATGATCTTCTCCTCGTCGGTCATTGGATTTCTCCTTTCGGCGCGCACGGAAAAAACCTTGCGGGGAACGCGTAACATCCGAGCAGGCTGTCACTGTAGGATATTTCCCTGCGCGGGATGTAGATGTTGCCGGATATGCGTCCCAGAAGCGATAGCGCCAGCTTCCAGTCATCCACGACAGGAAAAGCACTGAAAAGCGAGTAATCAGCTGCCTTTGCATTTACCGCGACAATAAATCCCATTGGCCGGACAACGGCATCCAGTTCCAGACGATGCTCGTTGACAAAGCCTTGCAGCCAGACAGCACGGTCCGAATCACTCTTCATGGACGTAAGCTTCCCATAAAGAGAGTTGCAATGACGTGGCAGCTTTACGAGTATATGTTCCCCGACTGGCTTCACAGTCACTTGAATCTTGCTGCGTGGTGGAACGCCTGTATTGCTGTAGGCATTCATCATAGGCCGAACTCCTTCCAGAGGCTCTCGAAATCCGCCGATGCCTCGTTGACTTCGCGCATGTTCGCAAGACCGTCGGGCAGATGGGAATTGAGGAGATTGGAATGGTGCTGCGAGAATGCCGATTCTGCGCCGAAGCGTTGGTTGGCATCCGCGACGCGAGCACCTACGGCTCGCGCGATCTTGGATTTCTCCGGCGTGACCGTGCATGTGCGATCGCATGCGATGAAGACGCCATGTATCTCCTTCGCAAGCAATTCTACCGTCGTGGCGGGGATGTCCGCCCGCTCGCGGATGCCGAGGTACGTGGCAAGCGCCAACCCACGCCGGAGATGCGGCATCGCCTTCGCCACGCCCTCGCCGATGATGACGGCGGCGCGGTCCGGCGGCACGACAAGCCGTTCGGCGACCATCTTCCGCAGCCGGAGAACCGGATCGTCGATCTTCAAGAGCTGTACAAGCGGATCGGCCTCGTCGCGAATGGAGAGATCCCATGCCGCCTTGCAGATGGCCGTGAGTTCAGCCGCGTTCAACCGCCGCCGCGCCCGGTCGGGGAGCGTGTTCAGGAGCGCAAGGCGAGCGGAATCGTAAAGGTCGATCGGCGCGCACGGGGTGCGCACCCTACCGTCGCCCAGTAGGGCGGTCGCCCCGCGACCGCCGTGCCCGAACAGGACTTCACGCGCCGCATGGACGGCGATGACGCACCGCATGAGCATCGTCGCCCGGCGCGTCGAGACATCGTACTTCGCGGCATGGAGCTTCGGGACGAGCGTGACGATGTAGGGCGTCAGGCGGGGCGTCAGCTCCGGCACAAGCTCCTCGTACCGCTTGCGCGCCTCGGCGACGAGTTCGCGGATGGCAACAGGAAACTCGTGCCGCCCCGCGAACTGGTCGGCGAGAACCTTCTTCTGGTCGGCGGGCGTCAGGTCGTCCCAATCCGGCACGGACATGACGTACGGGAACCGATCGGCAAGCGCGGCGTCGAGCGGTTCGGAACCGAGGTAGAGCGCGCCGCCCTCGTCAAGCTCTTCGTCTGTCGGCGGCGGATTCATCGCCGCCCAGCGGTAGACGAGGCGCGTGATCAGACGCCCCTGGACGCGCCTGTCGTAGATGATCGGGAAGAGCTTGTTCTGAAGTTCCGGGCGCGTGCGACTGATCTCGTCGATGAACACGACCTCAGCGTCCCAGATGCTCTCCGGCGAAGAGAGGTATTCGAGCTTCGTGCGCGTCGCGTCCGGGAGCGGAACACCCACGAGGTCGTCGTAGTTGATGAGGCTCGCGTTGTAGGAGCGGAACTCCATGCCCAACGCCTCCGCGAGACGCTCCAGCACAAAGCTCTTTGCACACCCGTGCGCCCCGACGAGCAGCAGCGGTTCCTCTGAGAGCAACGCCGCCAGCAGGACAGGCTCAGCCTTCTTCCACCCGTAAAGCCCCAAGGGCTCAGTTATCAACGAATTCATCGTTTGCATCTTTCCGTCAAGCGCCTCAGGAGGGACTATCCCTCGCAAACGAACGGCCGCGCATCCTGAAATCAAGACGCGCGGCCTTCTGGAACATGTTTCCCTTGCGGGCCCATCGCCTCTCGGCTACCACCGTGGTGTTCCACTCGGTTGGCGTGATCGGCCTTTCGGCCAATCAACTCCTGATGTCTTGACTACTGCGCCCCTTTAAGAGCACATCTCGTGCCAATCCGAAAAATTGATTTTTTCGCCCGAAAACCTGCCGTCCGACCTAAAAACTGGCAATCACCGTCCCGTCATCTTGTCAAAAATTGACCGATTCATCAGTTTTTGAACATCCATCGTAGGATGAATTCGGCAAGCATTTTCCAATCAACGGGAAAAGCGGCAACGATAGAGCAAGGCTGCGTGGCCGGGAATGGACGCGGCGAAACGTCCGCTGAAGACACCCTGGTCCTTCTGCGACCACACGTCGCGCACCTTGCAGGACGGCGGGAGGCCGAGGGCCGCGAAGTCGGCGGCGACCTCGCGCTCCACCCACGTGCGGTTGAAGAGCGCGATCGCCCACGAGCCGTCCGCGAGCGGACGCAGCCACACGTCGTAGTCCGGCGTGTGCACGACCGGACGTCCCGCCTTGCCGAGCGCGTCCTGGTCGATGTCCAGCACCTCGTCGTTCGTCAGTAGCGAGTGTGCGAGGGGATCCAGCCGCTCCAGGTCGCAGCCGATGAAGAGCGGTGCGGCCATGATCGCCCAGAGCGACATGTGCGCATACTGCTCGTTCGGCGTGAGGCGGCTCGTGGTGAAGCCGTTCGAGCGCATCGGCCCGACCACGAGCATGTCCGGATCGTTCCAGCCGCCCGGGCCGGCGGCGTCCGCCACGTTCATGTTCTCGTTGATGGAGCGGATGAGGAGCGGCCACGTGTCCTTGAGGTCGTCGTTCGTGCGCCAGTACTGTCCGCCCGCCGCGCGCGCCCACTCGGTCACGCCGAACCGTCCGTAGTTGCACACGTTGTACACGATATCGCGCTTCTGTTTCGCAAGCAAATCGCCCATGAGCTTGTACGCCTTGAACTGGCGCTCGCGGTTATTGCCCGCCCGCCACCAGTCGCGGTCGGCCATGCACCAGTCGTACTTCAACAGGTCCACGCCCCAGTCCGCCCAGGTCGCGGTGTCCTTCGCCTCGTGCCCGAAGCTCCCCCACGTCCAGCAGCACGCCACCGTCGCCGGCACCGAATAGAGCCCCGCCTTCAAGCCCTTCGCGTGGATGTACGCCACCATCGCCTTCATGTCGGGGAACTTGGGATTAGTGCAGGGCAAATCGTCCGCCGTGCGCGCGGGACCGTACATGTACGCGCGCTCGCCGATCCAGCCGGGACGCTTCATGCCCGCTTCCTTCTCCGTGGGACGCGTCCGCCAGCAGTCGTCCACCACGATGTAGCTCCACCCGTGATCGGCAAGGCCCGACGACACCATCGCGTCCGCCGCACGACGCATCTTTTCGTCCGTGACGTCCTGCCCCCAGCAGTTCCACGAATTCCAGCCGAGCGGTGGCGTGAGGCAGATCGTATTCCCCACCTTGAGCGTGAAGTTCTTCTTCGCCTTCCCGCGCGCATTCTCCGCCGTGAACGCGAGCGCGTAGTCGCCCGGCTTCGACACCGCGCCGCCGAGCAGGCCCGTCGCCGCGTCGAACGTCGCCCCTTCGGGCAACCCCTCCACCGCGAGCTTCATCGGCCGCTCGCCCGTAACCGGCAGACGATACAAAATCGGACTGCCCGGCCGCACGCCGAACACCGTCGGACCGTTGATGCGCGGCGCGGGCGATTCGGGCGGCGTAAGGATGCCGAGCTGGCGGCTCAGGAGCGCGTTGCCCCACTTCACGCCGGGCTTGAACGCGAACGCCGCGTCCGCCCAGTCGGCATGGTCGCACGCGTAGCCGTCGCCCGCGTCCGTCACCTTGAGCGTCACCCACTTCGCACCGGCGAGATCGGCATCCAACGCCACACGCGCGCCGGCGCGCAACACGCCCGAATCGGCGGCGACGCGATCATCCGCCAACACGAGGAACCGCACCGACGCGCGGGGACGGTCCTTCATGTCGTCATCCACGCCCACGTTCGCCGTAAAGCGCGTGGCCGCCCCGTTCGCGAAGAACTTGTACTCGAACGGCGCATGGACGCCCAGTCCGCGTTCGAAGACCTTCCCCGCGAGCGAGATCGGACCGCCTTCCACGGTGTGACGCGGACGCGGCGTACGCCCCGCGCCGCACGTCGCGTCCGAGAGGTCCATCGCGTCAAGATACGTGGCTCCCGCCGGCGCGGCAATCGGCGCGTCCACGTGTGGCCCTTGTGGCTTAACGAGACGATAACGGAATTCAATCATCCCTTTCCGAACTGGCTGGCGGAATGCGACCGCGAGGCGGTACGGCTGGACGCGATGCGGATTTTCGACCAGCTCCTCGCGCACGTTCCATTCACCGCCCTCCACCGAAACCTCCACGTCGAGCGACGCATCCCCGCGCCGCAGCGTGAAATGCGCCTTATCCACGCCCGCCACCGGCTTCTCCTGGGCGATGACCGGGCTCTCGAATGCCGTCGGCTCGGCAAACACCACCTCGTCCCGCACCGTAATCTCATCCACCTTTCGGTCGAACACGACGGTCCGCACGAGCTTTACGACGGGCACCTTCGCCGGATAGGCGTCGGCAAGGTCGTAGACGACCGTGTCGCGGTCGGCCGTGAACTCGGTCTTCAGCACCTGCGCGCCGAACGCGGGGCCTGTCCCCTGCAAACGCCCGCCCACGCGCGGAACGGGATGTCCGTAGGAGTTGAGCACCTTCGACTCGTACCGCCGCTTTGAGAACGTGCGCCCCGTGTAGTCCTCGTTGCCGGGATCGCCCGCGAGCTGACGCGCGCCGACGTTGATCACGTAGCTTCCCGCGTCGTCATGGTTGTGCCGGTCACCGTTCGAGCCGCCCTTGACGGCAAGCGAGAGGTTCCCGTGACGCGCGATCAGCACGCCCGCGCCATCGAACCAGTCGCGCGGCGGGAGCGGCTTGCCGTCGGACGGCGGACGCGGGTTGAGCTTGAACTTCCCGAAGGAACGGAATCCATCCACCCAGAACTCGCCCGTGAACGGCGGCACCGTACCGACCTCGTCCGCATACAGGTCGGGCCACGCCTGGTTGATGAGCGCCAGCAGACTGCGCGCGGGCGCGCCGTTGCCGTCGGCGAACGGCGGCGAGGATTTCAGATCCATGCGGTAGCGCGCGCCGAAACCGGCCACGACCTTCGCGCGCGGAAACGACGCGCAGAAGTCCACACGCCCGTCCGTGGCCGCGCGCACCTGGCCCGCCAGCTGCATGAAGTTGCCGAAGCCGAAGTTCCAGTACCCCATTCCCTCCTCGCAGAAACCGTCATCGCCGAATCCGGAGAGGAAGCACGGCGCCATCAGGCGCTCCGCCGACTCGATCGCCTCGGCGCGGACGAACGGATCGTCCTCGACCGCGAGGATGGCGGTGACGCAGCCGTTGTGGCAGACGGCGCTCCAGTTGAAGCGGTCGGGCATCCACCAGTTGAGGTACGGCGCCGTTCCGCCCGTGCGACGTGAATCTTTCAGGAACGTGTTGAAGATGCGTCCGCGCAGGACGGCCATTGCCCGCGCGACCGTCGCCGACGGCAGGCGGTCGCGGAACCAACCGACGGCCGTAGCCACGAGCGCGGCCGTGCGGGAAGCGGTCAGGTCAATGTAGTGGTCGCCGTCAAGCGGCTTCGCGCGGTCGCCGCAGCCGCCCTCAAACGGTGCCACCCAGCTCGGCTCGTCGCAAGACGCCAGAATGTAATCGCTGATCTTGCCGAGGAAGCGTCCCTTGTTCTCAAGTGCTTCGCCGTAGACGAGCGCACAGAGGTTGGCCTCCGACTTTCCCTTCGGACCGGTGTAGACGCCGCGGTTGCCCGTTTTCCGGTATTCGTCGAAACTTTCAGGCGGCACGCGGACAAGTGGCGCGGCCAGGACCTTCTCTGCGGCGGCGATCCGCTGTTTTCCCTCGTCGGTGTGCGTCCGTGCATCCCACTCGGTGCGATGGTTCGCGGGCACACCGGCGGGCGTTGCGCACGACGAAAGGAACGACGCGATTTCACGTACCCGCGCGAGGTTCTGCGTGGGGAAGAACGGGTTGCGCTCGGCCTCCCACGCTATCCATCCGCGCTTGCCCGCGCCCCGCGCCTGTTCGTCCGCCGCGCGCCGCGCCACCACCATCGCCGCATCCTCGGCCATGCCCACCGCCAGCGACATCGCGCCAATGCCGAAAGACACCGCCAGCATCACATTTTTCATCAACTGCTCCTTGCGAAAACAAGACCTGTTTTCGCATGTTTTATCGGAAAATAAGCATGAAGCCGTTGGTCTGGTAGACCTGGCCGCGGCCGTTCCGGAGCGTCCAGCCGTATGGCTTCTCCAAGTTCGAAGTCGCGAAGGTGCCGACGTTGCCCGTGGCGTCAAGGAACGTCTCGTAGTTGCCGTTCACCAGATAGCTGAAGTCGTTCACCTGCAGATGCGCGCCTGCGTTGAACGTCACGGTGCCGTCCACCGTCAGCTTGTCGACCGTGCCGTTCGGCTTCACCGTCACCTCGAAGCCGTCCGCCGACACGTTGCCGGAGATCGCGCCCGCGCCCGAAAGCGTGCCCACGGCAAGCGGCGAGCCGACCGCCGCCGTCAATGTCGCGCCGCTCGCCACCGTCACGTTGCCACCCACGGTTGCGTTGGCCACGATTCCGCCCGTACCCTGCCACTTCGCCATCAGGTAGTTCTCCACCTGCCGCCGTTCGGCATCGGACAAACGGCGATCATACGCAATCACCTCGCAGAGCCAGCCGATGAAACAGCGTTCGTTGCTGCCATGATAGGAACCGAGCGCGTAGTATCTAGACGGAGCGGTACGACCGCTACCGGCCACGACAGAAAGAACATGCGTCGAATCAGCCGGCACTATCGAGAGCGGAACTGCGTGGCCACTGGCCAATACCGGCCGCACACCATCGACATAGTATTCGTCCATGTCCGTGAACGGACAGCTCGTGTTGCAGATCGAAAGGCCGATACCCGTCCAGTAACGAACCCCCGCGTCTGCATTGAGATAGCCGTATATGCCACGGAACTGGCTGTCGCTCGTGCCGTCATGCGTATTCCACACGATGAACGTGGACATGACGCTCTTCGCAGCATCTCCCTTCAGACGCATCCGCCCAGAACCATTGAACCAAACGGAGGGCTTGTTGCCCATTGCGTTCGCGTGACCAACCGGCGCATAAGTCGGCTTGGGCAGACTTCCATCAACCCCGAAGGAGACGGGGGCACCGCCCCGGCTCGCCCAGCCTGTCACCTCGCCGTTCGCGTTTGTCGTGATCGTCGAAGCGTCTGCAGCGTCCAGCCACCAAAGAAGCCCGTCCGTCGGCGGCTGCGCGTTGTAGATGCCGAGCGTCGCGTTCCCCACAACGGCGAGCGAAGCGTCATCGGAGAGTGCCGCCGCCATCGTGCCGCCCGCCACGGAAACAGTCACGGCCCCGCACACTTCGCCGCTGAAGGCATTTGCGCCCGTCACCGTGAGCGTGGCCGCCCGTTCGGAGCTGTTCGTGATGATTCCCGTCCCGGCAAGCGACGCCACCGTCACGTCGCTTCCTGCCAGATCAAGTACGCCATCACCCGCGAGCGTCAACGCTCCCGAACCGAGATTGACCGCATCAGCGCCATCGTAAAACGCACCGCCCTTCCACTTCCGTCCGAGGTAGTTCTCCACGCGCTTACGCTCGCTCTCGGAAAGAATGCGGTCGTATGCCACCACCTCGGCGATGTCACCGTCGAAGTTACGGTCGTATGCGACCTTCGTCGCCGTGTTACAGTAGCCGCCGAGACCGGCAACAAAGGACAAACTGCGTCCGCTATTCGTATTCGTGTCACTCTTCTCGACAACAACCACCTGCGGCGCGTTGTTGGCAAGCTCGTGCGTTCCGGATCTTCCGCCGTCGATGATGAAAGCTCCGTCGGAATCAAACACATGGTGTGCCGAACTACCCGATCCGCCGTCCCATGAAACGCCGCCGCTCTTGCGGATTCCGTTGTGGTCGGTGTCGGCCTGGCCGAAGAGGCCGCTGTAATTGGCCATGCTTTCGGGACGCGGACGCACCACAAAGAAGATCGTGCGCGGAGCAACGGCGGTTGACGAGACAAGACGGTTCGAGGTTGCGGCGCAAAACGTCACAACCGGCAGATTCGTCCAGCCCGTCTCGGCGCGCGTAGGATTGCCGAACACGCCGCCTGCCGACCTGAACGCCACGTCGCCGACCGTCGAGGCCCAATTCGTGATCGCGCCGTCCTCTCCGTACTTGAAGGTGTCTGCCCGCGTGGCGTCGAGATGGAACAGGAGCGAATCCGCGAACGGCGCATCCAGACGTCCAATCGTCTTGAGAGTCCCGCCCTGCACCGTCACGTCGCCGCTGGAGATGGAGTCGGAGAAGAGCGACAACGTGCCCGCGCCGTCCTTCACAAGGAGCGCCGAACCCGCGAGCGCCGCATGGCATTCGCCGTCCAAGTCCGATGCGACCGTGAGCTTCGTACCGCTCACCGTACCCCGGCCCGTGACGGTGGCGACCGTGGCGTCCGTGGGGGCAAAGGTTGACGCCCCGGCCATGCTCTCCTGGCTGTTGCCGTCGAACACCAGCTTGCCGAAAGAGGCCGTACCCGTCATGGTGAGCGACGCGGCAGACAAGATCACGGAACCGTCGCCACAGAATGAATTTGGCAACGTCTTGGTCACACCGGAAAGTTTCACGGCGGAAGTGGCGTCAAGAGACACCGCGCCGACGCCGAACGTGCCGTTTGCACCGAGCGTTACGTGAGACTTCACGATCACCGTATCTCCATCGTACGTGTTGGCGGCCGTCAGCAGAAAACTCGACAGCGTATCGCTCTCCAGCGTCAGCGTTCCGTGCCCGTCGATGTTCCCGTTGATCGTCATGAGCCCCGGTCCGTCGGCAAAGGAAAAGAGCGTTGCGTCGTGTTCCAACGTGATGGGACCGTTCAGCGTACCGATGCCCTGCAGCGCGCCCGCGCGATCAGTGTTGTCCTGAAGTCCATTGCCAGAGATATGGAAGTGGTTCGTAAGCGTCGCCGTCCTGAAGCAGACTTGCGCGCTGCGGACACTACCGCGGCCGTCAACGTATACGTCAGGCGACGGCAGATATTCCTGGAAAGTGCCGTAGTAACGGACATTTCGCAGATGCAGCGGTCCTGTCCAGTTTGCCCCATACCCAGACATCGGTTGGATGATTGGCGCGCGCCCAGCGGTCTGCGTCGGTCCGGCGAACGTGATGCCGTTCGATCCCCTGATCGGAACGTACAGCTGGACGATGCGACGGTTGTCGGCCATGTTCGGCGCACACCAGATGAGTCCTTCCGACGTTCCGAAGTCGATGGCCCCGCTTCCATTCAGAAAAAATGGATTATTCCCGCCGCCGCGATAGTTGAGCAGGAGGGCGGCCGGATGCGTACCGTCGCCCACTGTCAGCGTTCCGTTCAAGGTGAGCGTCGGCTGCCCCCCGATGCACACGACACGCAGCCCCTGCACATGCGTATCCGCGTCAACCGTAATCTCGCTGGCCGTTTTGCATACCACTTTCGTCGCATCGCCGAAGTCAGAGGCGTAGAGCGAGATCGCAGGCATAAACCCCTTGTCAGGATCATACGTGAGGAAGTCTACATGATCCGCACCCTCGCTCTCGCTGTTCTGTCCCTTCGCGATCATCCAAGGTTCAACAAATCCGTTCACGAGCGTTGGAGCCTGCGTCGTCTTGATGACCACGGCGGCACCCAACTGTCCGTCGCCATCGCTCGTTGTTGCCAGTTCTGCGGCGGCGCGGTCCTCGCGCACAATCGGGCCGACCGTCAACGTGATGCCAGCCGCGTTCGTCGAGCGCGCCACGCGCAGACGCGCCGGGCCGGGGGCGATGGTGAAAGTGGAGCCGGAACCGGTCGCGATCGCCGCAGACGCGTCGCCCGCCGACGGCATTGACGCCACGTATGTCAAGTTGCCGCCGGAAAGGCGCACCGAGCCGTCCGTCAACAGCGTCTGGCCCGGGCCCGTGCGATAAACGTCTATCGTACCTGATTCGAGGTCCAACAGTCCGAAGTTAGGCAGCCCGGCATACAGCTTGGCGGCACCGAATCCAAAGCCCGGATCCGTCTTGAGCGTCAGTGTGTTCGCTCCTGTGCCGGAGATGGGCGCTGAACTGTAAAGCTGCAAGAAGGAGGCGTAGGCAATCTGGATGTACGGAGCTTCTCCGACCATCGTCAGTCCGCGCCCATTCAGGTAGACATTGGCTTGCGCACGGGTCTCGATTGCGCCAAGCTGTAGTCCCTCGGTGGGCTTGAGAGTCGTGTCACCAGGCGTGACGAAATATGCGGTACCGCCATCCGCCGGCACCGAACCGCCCGCCCATGGTCCGCGGACAAGATCCGAATAACCACTCGTCTGCGACCATTCCTCGCCGTTTGCAGTACGATATGTCTTGCCGTCGACAGCAGCCTGCGCCGGCACACCCGCCAGCAACAACATTGCTTCCGCGCCGCACAGCGCGGTTTTCATCGTCTTTTTCATGCTTTTCTCCTTCATCGCAAAAAGCCCTTCTGTAGAACCGTCGATATAATAGCAAAATGCCCGCCGTTGGTAAATTGCACAATATGCAATCCTGTGTGTGTTTTTAGCAAACGGCTAGCGGACATTCGCCGCTTGCCACGCCAAGGGTGACATCTTGTGCACCGAGGCGAATACGTGGCAGAAATACTGTATTGAAGAAAAGCCGGCTCGCTTCGCGACATCGGTGACGGACGCGCCGGACTGCAACAATCTGCAGGCCTCGGACAATCGCGTCTTGGACAGATAGTCCTGAACGGAAACGCCCAGTTTCAACCGGAAGGCAGAACCGACAGTCGTATGAGAGAGGCCTACATGCGCGAAGACATCTGCGGCCGAGATGCCATTCGCGGCATTGCGGTTGATGTAGACAAGCGCGTCTGAGAGCCATGGCGGATCAATGGGGTAGACTTCCGTCGACTCTCGCACAATCAGCCGTAGCGGCTTGACGAACGACTGCGGCGGGATGCTCCGCGCCTTCGGATCGCGCAACATCTCACGTGCGATCCGCACGGCCTCGCGCCCCGTCTCAAAGCCGTTCGGATCGATGCTTGAGAGCGTCGGCGACGTAAATCCGCACAAGATCGCATCGTCGTCGACTCCAAGTATCGCGACCTCTTGCGGCACGGTGATGCCGATGTCACGGCAGAGGGTCAGAACCTGATGCGCGCGCAAGTCATGGGAGCAGAACACCGCAACGGGTTTGGGCAATCTCCGAAGCCAGTTCCGCATCGACCGCGCCTCTCGCGCCTTGGGCTCGTATCGTTCGCCGCGCACCACGTTCTCGCAAAAGTCGTCGGGGTCGCTTTCCCTGGCATCAAAGACATGACAAGCAAAGCCCACCTTCTCAAGCGCCGTGACGAAAGTTGCGCGCCGCACATCGGAGAAGTTGATCCCATTATACCCGCAATAGGCGAATTCACGGAAGCCTCGCGAGACGAAATGCTCGGCGGCGAGATTCCCGATCGCCACATTGTCCAGGTCGGCAACGCCGAATCCGGCACGCCGCTTTCCGTAGAATACGTCGACAACGGGCTTGCGCGCGCGGCGCAGAATCTGCTCCATCCGGTCGTCGAGCACACGGACGATGAAGGCGTCATAGCCCGAAAGACGCCGGGGATCCTTCAGGTCGCTCCATTCCAGCATGCCGAGCGAAATCCCCGGGCACTCGCACGCAAATGACGCCGCCCCCTCGCAGAAACGCCGCCCGTACGCCCGCTGGCGCTCCACCAGCACGCCGATGGATTTGTACGTTTCATCAGACATATCGAGATAATTTCAAAACCTCCAAAAACATCTCACGCCAAGTTCGCAAAGTACGCGAAGTTCTGTTTCAAGGATGACTTTGCGAACTTAGCGGACTTTGCGTGAGACTAGGAAGCGGGTTTTGCAACTGGATTCATCCCTATGTCCCGTGACACAAGTCCTGCCTCAACCAACTGATCCAACGCCGCCGACACGTTGCCGCCGACACCGACAGAAATCGCCCCCGAAATCTCCGACAGCGAAGGGGAATTCTGTCCCCAAAGCGAGTCAAGATCGACTAGAAGTTCATCTCTGCCATAAAAATCCACTTTCAACCTCTAATTCTCGAAGAAACTCGCATATTATATCACAATTATTCACAAACATCAACCAGACGGTCTACTATTTTGACAAATTGCTAATAGTAGACCGTTTTTAACTCCCACCCATCGTCGCCCTGTTATTGCATTACTCCCCCCCGCGTCCGCAAGGCGGAAAAGTTCATGTCCGCGCCACGCGCAGTACTCACGTCCCCGTCAACGGATGATGACCGTGCAGCCCGAGTGTTTCGAGACGAGCAGGAAGGTCGTCGTGTTCTCGCCCGGATTGGCGCGCGGCACCACCGTGGACGTCAGGCCGTAGGGCTTCCAGGGACGCAAGGCGGGCAGCATCGCGCGCACCGCCGCGGCCGACGTGTCCTTCACGGTCACGAGCGCGTTGGTCAGCGCATGGCAGTTCTCCGGCACCACGTAACCTTCCGTGGACAAGGTCAGCGGCAGCTTGCCGCCGAACGAGGCGTCCAGCGTGAACGGCGTGTCCACGGCCGTGTTGCGGATGCCGTAGTTCGTCAGGTCGGCGTTCGCGGGATCGTGCGGCAGCACGAGCGAGGCCCCCGCGTCGAGGTGCGTCTCCACGCCCGCAAGCGCGTCGGCGTGGGCGATCTTCACCGTTCCGGACACGATCTCGAAGAGGTTGGAGTCCGCGCGCGGCACGTCCGTCAGGGTGCCGCCGTCGTACGCCTCGTGCTTCATCGCGCCGCCGAGGACGAGCGTGCCGGGCCCCTCTTTCCACATCTTTCCGCTCAGCAGCAGCGGCCACTTCACGTCGAGCGTGCCCGTGCCCGTCACGTGGAAGCGCCCGGATCCCTTGATGTACACGCCCCGGTTCAGCCCGTCCGCCAGCGTCACGGTCGCGTTGTTCGTCACCGAAAGGCGCGCCAGCGTGGTCAGCGTGAGTGCGCGCGGGTCGAACGACGGCATCCGTCCGCCGAGGTTGCGTCCGTCGAGGACGTACAGCGTGGGGAAGAATTTGTTGAAATTGTGGTAGGCGGGCCGCGTCTCGTCCGTCTTGACGAGGATGGCACCGGTGTAGTTCGTATTGGGTCCGTCCAGGAGGAAGTTCGCCTTCGGCTGCCCCGTGCCGCCCCATCCCGCAAGGTGGGCGGGGGTGTCACCGTCAATCTCGCCCTTGATGACGAATGTCTGGTTGGCGTACGTGCGGAGAGTCACCGGATGCACGCCGTCAGAATGGAAGAAATGGATTTTCGGCGCAACCAGACTGGATATGCTGTTGTCATGCCCCTGGCCGGTTCCGATCACGCCCCAGTCGCACCAGAATTCCGGCACCTCGAACGTCTGCGTCTGGATGATCAGCGTGCCGTGGTTGACCCAGAATCCGGCGCACGGGAACACGAACGGCTCGTACGGCGCGTAGAGCGTGCGAAGGCTCTGCGCCGTACGGTAGAGGGCTCCCGTCGTGTCGGGCCCCGGAATGCATTCTTGCCACCAGGCCGGGGCGTTCGTGAGCGAGGACGGCGCGCCGTTGAGGCCGTCGCGCTCCTTCTCGCCGGAATAAGAGCTTTGCTGGTACACGAACCCGTGCGTGGAGGCGTAGAGCGTGCGCTCGCCCGTCTCGGGGTCGGCGTCCACCTCCAGATGCAGATCCAGGTTGTATTGAATGGCGCAGAACGTGATCTTGAAATCGTCCGCCTCGAACGTGGAGCCGGCGGGGCCGGTGAGGATCGGAATGCGGTAATGCGTCGGGCCGCGGACGATGGGGCGCCACAGGATCTCGATTTTCCTGGGTCCCTTCCCGACCGTCAGCGCATCCGTCGCCCGCACATGCCAGAGCGCGCCGTTGGAGAGTTCCGCGCGATGGTTTAACCAGAGAAAAGTTCCGTCCGCCAACGTCAGCTCTTTCACGGTCACCGTCTGGCCGTTCATCGGAAGGTAAAGCGATCCGCCGCTCTCGATGTGCAGTTTGGCGGCGCTCGCCGTCGTGCCCATCTCCAGCTGAAGGCGCGTCCCGAAGTTCGTGTTGGCGGCATCATTCCCGTAGTTCGACTTCACGGTGATCGTGCCGGCGTATTCGGAGATGTCGTCGAGGCGGAACGTCGACCTCCAGGCGGAAACCGGGTTTCCCGTGTTGCCCAAGGTTCCCGTCCACGGCCCCAGGCGAAGCTGCGCGTTGGGCCCGCCCTTGAGCTTGCCCGCAATCCGAGCCGTGCCATTGGAATAGTGCGCCTGCCCGAAGTGCATCACGAAAGGTTTCGCCGGATCTTCGGCAAGGATGGTCACGTCCGATGAAATCGTAAAGGTGCCTTGCGAGTTGAACCACCAGTTGCCGGACTTGAGCTTCAGGCCCTCGTTTGTGCACACAAGCGGCGAAGAGTCGTACACGACGGTGCTGCTCGCGGTGTCCGTGCCGATCTGCAGCGAGTTCCCCTCGAACGTGACTCTGCCGAACCGCAGGCGCAGGTTGTCGAAAACCAGATCGTCATTTACCGTGGGGGTGCCCGAACCCGGCTGGTTCGACTCGTCTAGCCAATACGACATATCAGTAAAAGCCGGGGTGCCCTGACCTAACCCGGACGTGGCTTTCGTGTTGTCGGAATGCCAGGTGACGTTGCCGTGCGACGCAACCGCGCCGAACACGACAACCCACGCAGCGACGCCCTTCAACACGCCGCGTGAAACGCGCTTGATCACTTCATGGCCCATCTTCTCAGCCTCCTCTGCTTTTTCCTGTGACATAGGCATGCCCGACTCCGGCAATCAACGGAATATGAGCAGCGTGCCGCCGCCCTTCACGAGCAGGACGCCGCGACCCTCGAAATGGCTGTCGGCCTTCACGGCGGCGTTCGCCGCATGGGCCTCGGGCGAGCCGTAGAGGCCCGGACGGCACGGCTTCCCCCCGTCGACGTCCGTGAGGAAGAGCTGTCCGCACTTCTGCCGCACGCCCTGGTCGAGGATGACGCGTCCGTTGCCGCCGACGCGCCAGACGGATTCCTCGCCGAAGCGTTCTGACGCCTTCAGCTCCAGGATCCCCGTGCCGGACACCGTCACCGTCTGCGCGTTCGTCATCGAGCCCGTCTGGAAACGCGCCCACCCGTTCGTCACCGTGAGGTCGCCCGTCATCGGCGAGACGCCGGTGAGGTTGAAACGCCCATGGCGAAGCGAAACGCTCGCGGCGTCGGCGAACTTCGTCGCGCAATTCACGTTGTCGAACCAGGCGTTCACGCCGGCGGCGTTGTTCGTGTACACGCCGCCCAGTTCGACCAGCGATCCCGCATCGCCGCGGACGTAACCGCCGCCTTGCAGCCTCCAGAAGTACTGCTTCGTCCCGTTGACAAGAACCGTGCCGTTGATGCTGGTGGTCTTCTGCCAATGCTCGGTGTTGGCCATTGCGGCGTAATCGGCCCGGAGGTCGAGCGTGCTGTTCGCGTTCACGACGAACGTGTAGCTGAGATTGTTCGGCGCCTCGAAGACGACGTACAGGGCTTCCGCGTTGTTGGAACCGATGGTGACGTGCGAGCCGGAATTGACTTTCTTGCGGAACTCCACGCGTCCAGATCCCGTCAGGTAGCACGGCGACCAGGAGAACTGGACGAGTCCGTTCACCACCGTGCGCGACCCCGCCCCGAAATGGAAGTAGGGGGTGCGGTTGACGTTCCCAAGCGAATAGAAGCTCAGCCCCTCAAACGCATTCGTCGTGTTGGCGGCAACATCGATGAGATAGCACGGCGTTACCGTGTAGTCGAAGCGAATGGGACCGTCGAAGACGGAACCCGTGCCGCCCACGGTCAGCAGCGAGTTGGCGACGTTGCCGAATCCGTTCGTCGTGGCGTACATCCGCGCCTCCGCGTCCGTCGCGCCGAACGCGCCGCCGGCGGAGGAGTCGACCGACAGGTGGCAGTTGGACACCGTCAGCCCCGCGAAAGCGTTCGCGGCCGAAAGACGCACCCGCGACGAGGCGTTTGGCGCACCCTGCACGGCGAGCTTGTATCTGGCGCCGTTAAACGTGTCGATGGCCTGCGTCACCACGAGCTCCGTATTCGCGTCGAGATTCCAGGTCTGGTTTCCCGTGAACATGAGCGGCGTGTCGACCACCGCCGTACGCGGCGAACCGCCGGAGGACGCGACCGTGGTGATGCCGCGGGACCCCAGTTTCACCAGCTCCGTGCCGGCCGAGCGCGCAAGGGTGAACGCGGACGCGCCCTCGGGCAGGTCGAAGACGATTCCGTTGAACGACGTGGCCGAGTCGATCTCCGCGCGCGTGCCGCCCGTGGCGAACGTGGCCAGCAACGATCCGTCGCCGAACGTCGGCAGCACGGCGCCGTCCCAGTTCGCCGCCGTCGAGAACAGGTCGTCCGGGCCCGCGCCCGTCCAGGTGCGCGATTCGACGGCCGGGGTATAATCCGAGACGACGATCTTTCCGTCTCCGGAGAGCACGTCCAGCTTCTCCGCGTCCCCCGCCACCACGCCGGAGTAGACGCCGCCCGCGTGGCGCTTGCCGTCGATCCAGAGTTCCGTCACGTACACTGTGAACCCGGACGGGAGCTCGAACGTCGCGTGCGAATCGAGGGACAGGACCATCTGCGGCACCGTCCCGAACGGATTCGCGCCGCACGTCTCGGTCACGCGGAAGACCCCGCCCGAGGCGACAGACACGTTGGCGAGCGCGGAGAGCGCATTGTTGGTGACCGCTTCGAGGGAGAAGACGGCGTTCGTGCCCACGCTCAGGGACTTCGCGTTCGGGTACGACGCGTAGCCCGTGGCGCGCAGCGTGCCGCGTTTCACGGTGACGGCGGCGATGCCCGTGTTGGGCCGGCCGACATGCGAGCCGTTGAGCGCATACGTGAAATCCGGCGCGTCCAGGCACAGGTTGTACGTGCCGTTGAGCTTCGAGAACCACGCGTCCGTCGAGAGATTGTCGCCCACAACGCCCGATCCGGCGAGCGTCAGCGTTGGCACCTTGGTGGTGTCCGAGTTCTTGACAAGATAGCACGCGCGGGCGCGAGGCGGCAATTGAGCGCCTTTGAAGTAGGCGATACGCTGGTCTTTGCCGTTGGCATCGTAGTACCCGCGCGCAGTTTCGCCAGAGACTTCCGAAAAACTGTGGCTCCAGTCGATCACCGCATCTTTGAAGCAATTCGCCGTCTGGGCGATGAACGAACAGTAGTTGCACTGGAAGGTCCCAACGTCGTTTTCAGAGTTTACGAGATAGACGTAGCCGCGCGCCAACGTGTTGAGGGTATTCTCGCGGCCAATGCGGAAGATTGGCGCGGTCACCTTCCCGTAGCAGTAGACCTTGCAGTACGGAATGAGTTCGAACATGTCGCCGGACACGGTCACCGCGCCGCGGAAGATGGCGCTGTACTGGTTGGCCTGCGTGTTCGAGTACGTTCCTCCCGTCTGGCCGTTCGCCGGCACCCACGAGGCGTCGTCGAACACATAGAGGTCGCCGTCGGCCGTGATGTTGCCGTTGAACTGGAGGCCGTTCGCCACGGAGTTGCCGCCGCCGTGGACGCTGATGGCCGGAAAGCTGCGCGCGGACGCG
The DNA here is from genome assembly GCA_017427485.1 of Kiritimatiellia bacterium. GTDB lineage: Bacteria > Verrucomicrobiota > Kiritimatiellia > RFP12 > UBA1067 > RUG572. The sequence goes on along the minus strand of JAFRSR010000177.1, from coordinate 14,351 downwards.
CGGACGTGGATCGCGTTGGCGATGGCGCTGCCGGCCGGAAGGCTGAACCGCACCTGGTTGGCCGCCGAGGCGGACCCCACGTCGATCTGCCCCGAGCCGAGCGCGCCCGCCGCCGTCGCCTCCAGGACGCCCGCCTGCACGTCGGCGCCGCCCGTGAACGCGTTCGACCCGTTGGAGAGCGCGAGGAGCTTCGCGCCGGCCTTGACGAGGCGGATGTTGCCGGTGATTAGGCAGGAGTTGGTGACGTTCGCCGCGGGCGTCACCGTGAGCGTGCGCAGCTCGGCGCCGCTGTTGGCGTACTCGGCCGCGTTGTCGAGCGCCGCGAGCGCGAGGTCGCCGGTCTGTGCAAGGTCAACTGTCGCCCCGGAGCTGATTCCAACAGCCGCGAGCGCCGCAAGGACAACCAGATTCTTCATCTTCAGCATCTCCTCGTGTTTCGTTACAGGAAAGGAATGTCGCTATTTTACCAGAACCCTCCCCCCGTCCGCAAGGCGGAAAAGTTCTTGTCCGCGCCAAGAATTTTCAGCGGCGGGTCACACGTTCTCAGGCCTTGAGCAGCGAAATCGGACATACGAGCACGCCGTCCTTTCGTCGATAGGCGGCGCCAGAATGTCCAAGAATCACGATCAGCGCTTTGGGCGGCTTCCCGAACTTCTCCGCTGCCAGCGCATCGCGAAGATCAACCAATCCCTTTGCCGCGGCATCCTCCTGCCTGGCCCCCAGCTTGATCTCAATCGCAACCCATTCGCCGTCCTCCATCTCGACAACCGCGTCCACCTCCCGATTCTGGTAATCTTGGTAATGCATCAGCTCCGCGCCCATGCCTTCGGCGTAAACCGCAAGATCCCGCTCGACAAGGGATTCAAAAAGGAATCCCATGTACTGAATGTCGCCAACGACCTTTTCCGGCGTCATCTTCAACAAAGCCGCGGCGATCGACGGGTCGCACAGATGCCGTTTCTCGGACTGCTTGATCCGGACCTTCGACCGGACGTTCGCATGGAACGGCTTCTGGTTGTCGATGACAAACAGCCGCGACAACGCATTCAAATAGGAAGAAACGGTATCCGGGTCAACCGACTCGGCGTCATATTCCGTCATGTCGTTGCACAGCGTCGACAGCGAAGCCGCAGTCGCCTCGTTTCGCGCCAAAGACCTGAGCAGCAAATCCACCTTATGCACATCGCGCCGCGTTTCATCAATGCGATGGATGTCGTTGTTTTCAACCTGCTTGATGTACTCGCGCGGAATCGACATCGCATCCCTGATTGGCACGCCAATCGACTCCGGCCACCCGCCCCGCACGATCCATTCGGCGATATCCTTCAACTCCGGCGTTCTTCCCTGCGCCACGCCCCCCAACCGATTCTCGCAAAGATCGCGAAACGACACAAGTCCATCGGATTCGCCGCTCTCCCAAAGCGTCATAGGCCGCATCCGCAATGAAGCGATGCGCCCCGTACCGCTATGCATCACGCCCTTGCGCTTCGGCGTCGATGACCCCGTCAGAATGTATCGCCCCTTGTCATTTGACTCATCCACATAAGCCCGCGTTGCATCCCAAAGCTCCGGGAACTCCTGCCATTCATCGATCAGATGAGGAGCCGCGCCTGCAAACGCGGCGTTGATGTCGATTTCGAGCAGCTTGCGATTCTGGAAATTCTTGGCGGGGGATGCGACAAGAAACTCGCTTGCGGAATGCTTGCGCGACGTCCATGTCTTTCCGCACCACTTCGGCCCCTCCACGCAAACCGCTCCGAAGGTACGAAGATACATGTCGAGTCGTTCATCAATGACACGCGGCCTATATCCTGCTATCTCCATCTTTTCAGTCCTTTGGCCGCCATTATATCATTCTGGACGGCTGAAAGTCAACTCCATTCGGTCATATTTTTGGATTTCATTCGGTCATATTTTTATGTTACATTCGGTCATATTCTGCGTTTACATCCGGTCGTTCTATCTTCTCAATCACGCCACAGCCGGTCGAGCGACCGTCCTTGTTGATGTCATTGAACGATGACGCGTGCACGAGCTCCTTTGGCGGCACGCCCCGCGTGCGGACGTTCTCCAGCACCACCCGTCCCACGCGGCAACTCACGTACGGATCGAATATCTCCGTTCCGGGCTTTCCGTCCTTTCCAGGATAGAAACACGACTTCGGCCCGACCTGCACAAGGTGCGTGAGCGGCCATTTGTCGGCATGGAACGTGATGTCGATGTTCCTGAAGTGTACGAGCGAGAGGTTCGCGCCGAACTCGAAGGCGGCGAAGTGCCCGCGCGGCGCCTCCTGCGTCGCATACTGCCCGATCCTGTCGATTGGGGCATCGAGGTCGATCTCAATGTCGGAGAAGAAGAGGTTCCCGCCAGAACCCACTTCGGCCCATTCCGGCGTGGATCCAATCGTGTAACGCGGCGTCTGGAGGTACATCTTGTAGGTGGTGATGCCCTTCACGCGACGGAAGATGACGTCGGAGATCGCACAGTCGACGATGGAGCCGTCCGCATAACGATATTTGGCCGGCTGGATGCGGATCGCCGGGTAGGCGGACACGCCGGGAAGGCGCACGAGTTCGAGATCTTCGCACAGGATGTACCGCTGCGGGCCGAAGTTCACGGAAGAATTGAGCCAGTCGTAGGCGTTGAGGGCCACCAAATCGTCGCCCACCTGTCCGCGCACGTTACGCGCGAGGACACGCGTGAGGTTGCCGTTCAGGTGAAGCCCGTCCGCGAAGCATCGGTCGAACGAGATGTCGCGAAAGGCGACCGCATCGCCGTCGCCCGCCTGCACGGCAAAACCACCCGTGTGATGGAACGTCGCGCCCGTCACGGACAAGCGGTTCACGTTGTTGAAGAAGAACAGGGTGGAGACGCCGAAGTAGTTTCCCATCCTGCGGGGGAGAAGGTTGAACATGCCCGTGCGGCCGTAGCCCGCGCGCCGTGTGCAGCAGTCCTCCCAGCGTCCGCCCACGATGGCAATGTCCGTGTCACGTTTGGCCGAGGCCGGTATGGGCGCAAGCGTCCCGTCCTGCGCCGAGGCGTTCCTCAGAAGCACCGTTCGCATGCCGTCGGCAAGGCGGATCGTCGCGCCTTTTGCCTCGATTCGGCGGCGGGACGGCACGACCACCGTTCCGTCGAAGAAGTACTTTTCGTCCGAGGCTGGAATCGTCACGATCTCATGTTCGTCGAGCGCCTTCTGCAACGCCGCCGTCCACATGTTCGTCCCGTTCACCGCACGCACGAGCGCACGGTAGTCCGCAAGCGAACATCGGTCGGAGAGCGCCGCCTGCCCTTCGTCGATCTCGCGGCACGCCGCCTCCACCTCGCGCTCGATGCGCATCTCCCCTGACGGCCCTTGCGATCCTTCAGCCGCGGCGATTTGCACTGTAGCAGCCGCCCACGCCGACCCACCCGCCAGCGACAACACCAGTCCCGCGCCGCACAGCGCGGTTTTCATCGCCTTTTTCATGCTATGCTCCTTCACGACAAAAAGTCTCTCCGTTGAACAGACGATATAATGGCAAAACGTCCGCCGTTGGTAAATTGAACAATATCTCAAGTTTATCACCCGACTTACGGTTCCGCCGCAAAAAGGTCATCGAGCGTAACCTCCGACTGGACGCGAGACGAGTATTCGTTTCGGACAAGTCCGCTGGACGTGATCAGCGTAAGGTGGATCGACTTCCGCGTTTTTGTCACTTCGCGAAACACACCAACTTTTTGCGCGAGTTTCGCGTCGTACTCCTTGTCGATCCTGAACGGCTCCGCCGTGTATTTGCATTCGCAGATGTTGATGACATTGTCGGCCCTGTCGAAGAGCAGATCTATCTGCGCGCCGTCTGGACACATGTCGTCTGCCCGATGATGCCACGCGCAACACTCTGAGAGAACGCCGACAATCCCAAGCGCCTTGCGTATCTGCGGCTGATGCAGGAGACAAAGCCTCTCAAAGGCCAGCCCGCACCAAACCCTGTGGGAAGGCGAATCCACCGTCCGCAGCCAGAAGTTGCCGTCCGACGACCTTCTGCCCGCAAGATAGCGGAAATGGAAGAGAGAAAATGCATCAACAAGCTGAAACACCTGTTTGCTGACCCCTGAACCAAAAGGATTGTACTTTCGGACGAAGCCGCTGACGGTCAATGCCTCAAGCGCGTCCGTCAATTTGCCGGATGCGGAAATGCCGAGCGCATGTGCGATGTCGTTCCTCGTCATGCCGACGAGCCTCCCCGCAAGTTCCTTCACGATCTTCCGGGGCATTGCCGAGTTGCGGAACAGAGACGAATAGAGTTCCACGAACTCGTCGGCGAGCGGCGCGCCGTCCGCAAAGCACATCCTGTCGAGATTCTGCGCAACCGAAAAGCGCTTGTCAAGATATCGCCAGTAGTACGGAATTCCCCCGAACGCCATGTAGCACTCGGCGATTTCCGCCCGCGACATCACAAGCCCCCTTTCACGGACAAGACTTTCGCACTCGTTCAGAGTGAACGGATTCAGACAGATCCGACACGTGACACGGTTATGAAGTCCGCCCCGGTTGCGAAACAGCTTCTTCGCGATCCAGGAGGCGGCCGAACCGCAGACGATCAGCAGTATGTCCTTGCGTGCCGACGCCCATCCGTTCCAGAATCCTTCAAGCGCCGACACGAAGTTCGACCGCGGCGTGTCCAGCCACGGCATCTCGTCGATGAACACGACTTTCCGGCGGAACTCGCTCGCGGCAATAACCTCCCGAAGCATGACAAACGCCTCGTCCCAATTCTTCGGCGTGCCATGCCCGGAGAACCCAAACGACTTGAGGGAAACCGCGAAATTGGCGAGCTGGCGCTTCATTCCACCTTTCGCAAGACCGGAATGCTGAAACGTGAATTGCCCGTCAAATGTCTCGCGCACGAGATATGTCTTGCCAACGCGACGACGTCCATAGATTGCGACAAACTCCGACTCATCGGATTCATACATTCGCGCGAGTTCACCTTGCTCAGACTTTCGCCCTATCATTATACAATCCTTTCATGCCTTTGAGGTGCTAATATCGTATCAGAAAATGTGTTTTAGCACAAGTACAAATATATTCTGTGCTGAACTTGTGCTAAAAATGGCCGTCTGATGCCGTTTTTAGCACCTTCTCGGCAATCGGTCCATCACCCAATCATCTCTTGGCTGCCAAATCGCGCACAGCCTTGCCCGTTCCGTCCTTCTCCACGAGCCGCACGTTCTCGCCGTTGATCGTCAGCTCAAAACGCCGCCCGCCCACAGTCGCCGAGAAGCCGCGCCAGCCGTTCCGTGCGATCTCGTCGCCGATCTGCACATCCGCCGATCCGTCGAGCGTCATCACCGTGCGGAAGGCAAGATGCCGTCCGCCCTTCACGCGGTTCACCGCGAGGCGAAACTTCTCTGGCGGCGGCTGTGCAGGCCCCGTGCCCGTGCGCAGCATGCCAGCGGGCGACTTCTGGAACAGATGCAGCGCATCGCCGCCCTGCCGCCAGACCGAGTGCCACATGCCGTCGTGCGCGCCCTCGCGCACGTCCTCCACCCACAGCCAGTGGTCCATGTTCTGGGCCGCCTCCACCTTGACGCGGTCGCGCACGTCAATCTCCGGCGGCGTGGTTTGCACCGCCACGCCGTTCGTCACGGACGTTTCCTGCTTTCCGCGCGCATGGAACGCCCACTCCCACTCGTGCGCCGAATCCGCGCGCGCTTCGGCGAAGTCCAGCACGATGTCGTCGACCAGCGCCGTGGCGCGCCTGACCGTCGCACCGGGATACGCCCCGCCCGAGTCCGCCGCCACCACGGCGGCGTTCCCGTCGGCGGCGTAGCCGACCAGCCGCCCTTGCGCGGGCGCCTGGTTCCTACCGTCCATCGCCAGCGTGTTGTGCGCGAGCGTGGAGCGGTACCAGCCCCAGTGGCGCGGATTGCCGTAGGCGATGCAGCCGGGGTCCTCCCCCCACATCCGTCCGCGGCCCCAAAGCAGCAGCTGGAGCTTGTCGTGGTGGCCGTGCCAGCCGCCATGCGGCCCGTAGTCCATGGCCAGCATGTTGTCGGGCAACGGCCCCTTCGCCGCCGGCGAGCGGCTGCGAAGGACCGCGAGGCCGATGCCTCCGAAGTTCCGAGAGGCAGGCGGCGTGAATGCGGCGTCCTTCCGCGCGGGCCGTCCCCAGAGCGCATACGCCATCGTCCGACGCGGCTGCTGGGCCACCCACCAGCCATGCTGCGGATCGCCCCACCATGTCCACGCCTGCTCGTAGAGGTCCGCAAGCGCTCCCGGGGCGAACCGCACGCGGGCCGTGTCGTTTACCGCGGGCAGGAACCAGTCGGGGGCCAGCTGACGGAAGGGCGAGTCGAAGAGCCGCTTGAATGCCGCCGGCGGCTCGTAGCCGAGGTTGCGGAGCGCCGTGAAGTACGGCGCCAGCGACGACATCGTGTAGAACTGGTAGCCCCAGGCGCCTTCGTACCAGCACCCGTCTTCGAGGATGCCCCTGGAAAGCTGGTACTTCCAGCCGGAGAGCCCGTCGATGGACTCCCGCACGCGCGCCACGTCCCCCATCACGAGCGCCGCCAGCGCGTAGGCCGAGAAGTGCCAGCACTGGTGGTTGCCGAGTATCGGACGCCCCACGTCGTCGCGCTTGTAGATGATGTCGGCGGCAGGCCTGAACAAGCGTGCGAAGATCGTCTGCCGCTCCTCCTCCGTGAGCGTGCCCGAGATCGCATCGAATCCGCGCACCAGGTCGATCATCCACACGGACTCGTCCAGCACCTGCGAGAACGCCCGCGCGGCGTCCGGGTTGCGGTCCGTGGCCTTCGCCCAGTTGTCGTGCCTCGGCCACGACAGGTAGACCTTCGCGTAGTCGAGCAGCAGGCCCTTCGCAACGTCGGCGTAGCGCCTCTCGCCCGTGATCGCCCATGCGACGCCCGCGTCGCGCACCATGTCGCCGCACCGGTGCTGGAACGGGAACCAGTAGGCGTCGTCGTACGGCCAGCCCGAATGCACCTCGCCGCACTTCGCGCACACGTGGCGCGTGGGCGACTCGCCCCTGAGTTGCGCGCCGCACTTCCGGCAGCTGTACCAGTGATACCACTGCGCGCCGCACGGCGGCACCTTCACGCCCTTCGCGATGTTCGCGTCTAACGCCCTGCGAAAGCCCTCCCACCACGCCTTGGCGTCGGGATCCTCGGCCAGCCGCCTGCGGATGTCCGGCAGGTCCGCCGCGCGGAACATCAGCGACGGCGCGGCCTTGGCCCGATCCACAAACTCCTCGGCGGAAGGCTCGGAAACCTCCAGCCGCGCAGGGCCGAGCAGGCCCGCCGACGGCTGCGCCCCCGCCGCCAAGCCGACGCACATGCCGAGACCGACAAAAACACGTTTCATGTTCACCATGTCATTCAGGGTGCGGAGGTGGCGAGGGCGATGCCGCGACCCTTGCTGCCAACGGCGCAGTAGTAGTGGTAGACCACACCGTTATGCTTCAACACCCACGGCTTGTGGGCATGTCCGCGGTCGAAGTCGGCGGAAGGCTTGATGAGCGGCTCGCCGTCCCACTTCGTCCAGTGCTTCAGGTCGTAGGAGCAGGCGAACGTGTCGAACGCGCCGCCGGGTCTCCACTGGTAGCCGAAGTAGAACATCACCCAGAGGTCGCCGATGCGGCGGAACATCGGGTCGCCCGAAATGGAATGTCTCTTCGGGTCGCCGTTCTCAATCACGGGCACGTCCCCCACGCGCCGCCAGTGGAGCATGTCGTCCGAAACCGCCATGCCGATCGTCTCACGGTGCGAGACCTTGTCGGCGGCGTTGTAGAAGTTGACGAACCGCCCGCCGCATGCGCGGGACGGGTCCTCCACGGTGAAGTGCTTGTAGATCGTCGCGCGCTCGAAGGCGCGGGCTGCCGGGTCGGACGACTGCAGCACGGGGTTGCCCGCGCAGCGAGTCCACTGCTTCACGGCGGACGGATCGTCCGTCCAGGCGACGCCCGTGGAGAGCGGATCCGTCTCGTAGCCGTCCTTCGCGCCGCCGAGGTACATCATCCAGTAGCGTCCGTTGAAGGTGTTGAGCGTGTTCGGACCGTCCCAGCGCGTGTCGGCGAGCGACGGCCAGCCGTCGGCCTGCGACGCGTCCCATGCGCCCTTCTCGCCGCGTTGGAAGATGCAGCCGAGGCGCTGCCAGCGGATGAGGTCGTCCGACTTCGCGAGATGCGTCTCGTAGCCCTTGCCGTCGAAGCGGATGAAGATCATGTACCAGGCGTCCTTGTGGCGGAACACGCTCGGGTTGTCGAGCATCTCGCCCTTCTCGGGCGTCAGCACCATGCCGCGTTTGTACGGCGTCTTGACCGTCTCGTAGATTTCCTTCATCTTCTCGGGCGGCACGGCGGCGGGTGGCGCGCCGGCGAGCGACCAGCCGAGGAGTCCGGCGGAGACATCGGGACGGAGAACGATCTCGAGACGGATAGCCTGCGCCGTCACGGCCTTGGGCAGACGGATGGCGCAGGGCCGGTCCTTGGCGATCTCGACGGTCGCGCCCTCGACGGCCTGCCACGGCGCGTCCTTCGCAGGCCGCACCTTGACCGTCACCTTCTGCGGCAGACGGCAACCGCCCTTCGTCGCCTCGTCGTCGAGCCAGTAGACCGTCATGTCGCGGATTTCCTCGGACAAGGGCAGATCGTACTGCACCCACTCCGTCGTGCCTTTGTTCGGCCAGAAGCTGAAGTGGAGGCATTTCCGTCCCGCGGAGTCGGACGGGGTCTGGCTGGCGGTAAGGGCGTTGAGCGTGTCGTATTTCCAGCAATGGGAGGCGTTTGCCCTGCCGATGAAGGCAGGCTCGGCAAGGTCGGCGGAGGTCGGCAGCCACGTCTGCATCTCGCCCGCGCCGCGATGGCTCCACGCGAAGTAGGGGACGAGCGTGAGCGTTGCTGGCGCTTCGGCGACGGCGCGCACGCCGCGCGTGCGGGCCGTGGCGGGCAGGCGGATGGCGGGGAGCGAAAGGCCGCAGATGGTCACGTTGGTTGTGTCGCCGCCAAGATGGCGGCTCTCCATAATGCGGCTCCCCGGGATGTACTTGTTCAGCACGTGGCCGCCGTTGTCGACGCCCTCGGCGCAATAGACGACGGGGCCGCGCTCTACGGCGAGGCGGCCGACGTCCTCCGCCACGCGCGCGTCGGCGCGGACGAAACGCGGCGTCATCTTGAGCGAGAGCTCGATGCGGTCGCCGCGCGTCCACGTGCGGGAAATCGTCGCGTAGCCTTTGTCGAGCGCGAGCGCCACGGGCTGTCCGTTGACCGCAAGCGACACCTCGTCGAGCGACGCGGGGTTGACCTGTTCGTAGAGCTTCGTCGGCACGCACGCGCCGCGCGCCCAGCCGGGGATGCGCACCTTGACGGCGAACGCGCGCGGCGCGCCGGGGTCAATTTCAAGCGCAAGTCCGTCCCCGCGCCACGGATAGCCGTTGTTCGTCTGGCGCACCTTCACGTCACCGCCCTTGAGGCGGAGCGTGGCGTCGCTTGCCATGAAGAGGTTCCAGTAGAGCGTGTCGCCCGCGGTGGCGTAGGCGTAGGTGCCGAGCTGCGGGATGATGCGCACCACGTTGGCGGGGCAGCAGGGACAGCCATGCCAGCGCCAGCGCGTGACGTTTCCGTGCGAGGCGAGGGGATTGACGTAGAAGAACGCGTCGCCGCCGATGGAGACGCCCGCCGCGAAGTTGTTGTGGAGGATGCGCTCGAAGACGTCGATGTACTTCGCGTCGCCGTCAAGGCGGAACATGCGGAATTGCCAAAGCGCGTTGGCGAGGGTTGCGCACGTCTCCAGGTATCCTTTCTCGTTGGGCAGCTCGAAGTCGGCGCCGAACTTCTCGCCGGCGTGGTGCGCGCCCACGCCGCCCGTGACGTACATCTTGCGGCCGACCACGTTCTCCCAGATGGCGTCGAGCGCAGGACGGAGCGTCTGGTCGCCCGTGAGCGCGAGCATCTCGGCCATGCCCGTGTAGAGGTAGCAGGCGCGCACGGCGTGTCCCACGGCCTCGCGCTGCTCGCGGACGGGCTTGTGGTCCTGGTAGTAGGCGGCGTCGAACACGGTGGAGCCGGGCGTGCCGTAGAGTGGACGCAGGTCGGCGCGGCCGCGCCAGTCGATGAAGTTTTTGATCAGCTCCATCGTGGCCGGTTCGTGCGCGAAGCGCCAGAGCTTGGGCAGGGCGATCTCGGGCGACTCGTGCCCGGGGACGCGCTTCAGCTGGCTGCGTCCGTTGCCGAACGTGCGCGAGATCAGGTCCACGTTGCGCCACATCACGTCCATCAGGTCGTTCTTGCCGGTGAGCGCCTTGTGCGCGAGGGCGGCCTCCACGAGCTGGCCCATGCAGTAGAGCTCGTGGCTGTCCTGCAGGTTGCTCCAGCGCGTCGGGCCGGCCCGCCTGCGTTCCCTGCCCACGCAGTCGATCGTGTGGGCGGTGTAGAGGTAGCCGTCCGGCTCCTGCGCGGCGGCGATGATCGGGATGATGGCCTCGGCGCGCGCCTGGAGGTTGGAATCGGGATGCGCGAGGCAGGCGAGGAACGCCCCCTCCAGGATGCGGTAGAGGTCGGAGTCCTCGAAGGAGTTGCCGTTGTAGGGGATGCCGAGCTTGCGCGCGGCCGCGTTGCGGAAGTTGTCGAGGCGCCCCGCCTGCTCGTAGCGGTCGAGCGCGGCGGGGACGGTGACGAGGCGGTTCGTCTCCATGCGCGCGCCCCAGAAGACGTCCGTCACCCGCACGTCGGGGATGGACGGGATGTCGATGGGGAAGTCGCGCGCAACCGCGCCCGCCGCCAGCAAGGCGACGAGAGTCCCGATGATTGTCTTTTGCATGTGGATTCCTCTCTTAACGGAAGAAGATGTAGCAGCCACCGACCTTGCACGTCACCTTTCCGGCGGCGACGTCGTACGTGATGGCCCTGTTACACAGTCGGGGCACGCTCCTGAACGTTCCCGTCAGCTGTCCGGGCGCACATGTGGCGAGCGTGTACGTGACACCGGCCTTTAGCGCGTATCCGTCCGAGATCGTGAGGTCAAGCCCCGAGAGGTCGAGCGCGCCATCGGCCTCCAGCGCGCCGCACGTGCCGTCCGCGGCCGGGGCAATGACGAGCGGGCCGCCGAGCGCCGCGCCGTTCACGAGTTTCAGCGTGCCGGACGCCCCGCCGTTCCCGGGCCGGATGCCGTCCGTGGCCGTGAACATGCCGTTCATCACGGTGCCTTCGCCCGTCAACGACGTCGCCGTGTTCGTGCCGTTGCACAAGTCGAGGAACGCGCTCGCGCGCACGTCGAGCCGTGCGGATGCGGAAAGGGGCGCCGCCACCGTCGTGCTCTCCGCCGAATAGTCGGGGACCGTGTCCGGCCCCAGCAACGCATGTTGCGTCAGCTGATCCTCGGTGAGCGCAATCGACCACACGCGCATTTCGTTGTAGCTTGCGTAGGCGTCGTTGTCGTTTCCGGTCGAGTAGCCGAGCGCGCAGACGTCCTGGGCCAACTGGGCCGGCGACCAGCTTGCGTTGTCCACAAGAAACGTTCCCGATTTCAGCGTCTGCCCGGTCGTGGCGTCCTGCTTGTAGCCCGTCACCCGCCACCGTTCGGCCGACGTGTCATACGTCATCGTGATCGCGATGTGGTATTCCGTGCCGCGGGTGAAGGGCGCGAGGTCTTCAGTCAAGTAATCGGGATGCTGTCCATTGCTGAGTAGTACCGTCACCCCAAGGAAGCTCCGAGCAATATCCCCACCTCTGTTCCACGCCATCATGAACTTGTTGTTGTCGGCGTCCCCCCTGCCGAAGGTGAAGGCGCGAATCCACGAGTCGGAACCGTGCACCGTGGCCCAGAGTTCAAGCGTGAACGGCCCCCCGTCGCTCGGCAGGATGTCCTTTCCCAACTCAATGTGCCCGGCCGTGCCCTTGGCGCCGCCCGGGAGGGTAATGGACGTGGCGTTCGAGACGATTGCCTTGCCGGAGGCGGTGGGGTTGACGATCCAGGCGTTCTTGCCACCGCCCGCCTTGTCCGTCAAATCTCCGTTGTTGAACGTCCAGCGGTGCACGAGCGGCGTCGCGCGGCCCGTGCCGGCGGCGAGCACGCCGTCCTCCACCACCACGTCGAGCGCATTGGTGGCGGCCAGCAGATCCAGACGTCCAGAGCCTCTCTTGACGATCGCGCCGGGCGCGCCGAACGTCGTGTCGGGGCCGAGCCGCACGCTCGCGGCCAGCTCCTCCTCGGTGAGCGCAGTCTTCCACACGCGCACCTCGTCAAAGGTCGCGGCCGCGTCGTTGTCGCCGTACGTAGAGTGGCCCAGCCAGCAGCTGTTCTGGGGCGCGGCGGGGAGCGTCCAGCCGGCCGGCGGCGAGTAGACGTGGGACTTGAGCAGCGCGCCCGTCATGGCGTCGTGCTTGTACACGGTAATCGTCCACGCGCCCCCCGCCGCAGCCGGCGGCGTGAACACCCATGCGATGTGGTACTGGATGCCGAGCGTGTACGGACCCGTCTTGCTGACATCGTAGAATTCGCCTTTGTCGCTGCCGGTCTTGTAGGTGATGCCGATGCGGTCCTGGTTGATGTTCGTATCCGTACTCCACGCCATCGACATCGTTTTCGTCAGATCGTAGCCAATTTCAAACACGCGGGAATATTTCTGCGCCGAGAGCTGGGTTGCCCAGATTTCCAGCGTCACGCCGGATCCATCCTTCGGAAGAATGTCCGAACCGAGGTCGATATAACCGGTACCCTTGGCACCGCCAGGAATGGTGCAGGAGGCAAAGTCGGTGAAGTTGGCATTCACGGCCGTCGCGTTCTGGTTGCCGACGGAGTCGGTGAGGTCGCCGTTGAAGCTCCAGCGGTGGACGAGGTTGTCCGTCGCGAGCCGTTCCGGCACGTCCGCCACGGTGAGGACCTGCGGAACGCTTGCGTCGCGCCCGGCCGTGTCGAAGATTGCGCCGCGTGAACCGACATTGAGCGCGGGCAGTCCCGTGATCCAGTTGGTACGGGAGTTGGCAATCGCCGAGCAGTCGGGCGAGAGGATGCCGCCGTCCACGAACAGCCCCTTCTGCTTGCCCTTTCCGTCAATGCCGCGGAACTGCGCCCCCGTCACGCGCCCGCCGTCCAGCACGTAGCCGCGTCCCACGCTGACGCTGCCGTCCGCGGCAAAAGTGATCGGCGCGTTCACGGTCAACTCGCCGCCGTTCCTCACCGTCAACGCACCGCTACCCGACTCGCCGACGTTGAGGCCTTCTTGCGTCACGGTCATCGTTCCTTCGTCCTCCACCAGCAAATGCCCGTGGCTATGTTCGGTAAACCGTCCGATGGCCGTCCACCTCCGCGAGGTGAACGAACCGCCCGTGATGCGCAGCACGCCCTCGCTCGAGTTTCTGTCGTCGCGATGCTGGCCGATGTGGCAGTAGTAGGATCCGACGTCCACCGTTCCGCCGACAAGGTGGTAGAGCGCATAGCGAGAGGATGTTGCGACAGCTGCGGAATCATACCGATCAGCACCGCTCAGGTAGAACGACGCCGCCGAGTTGACGTTTGAGCCTCCGTTGTTAACGGCGGTCATGCGCACATTGCCGCCCGTCTGGATGACCGTGCCGTTTCCGACCACGCCCACGCCGAGCCTGTCAACCGACACGTCGGACGAAATGCGCGCCGTGTTGTTGCTCGTGATATGCGCGCGCATGGTCGAGTCCGGCACAGCGTTCGAGCTCCAGTTCGCCGCGTCGTGGAAGCTGCCGTCCGCGACGACGAACTCGTTGGTGAAGTCGGCCCGCGCGCCCAGACACACCGCCGCCAGAGGGACTGTCACGTTCCCCGCCAGTCGCCGCAACACGTTGAACCCATTCGTCATGGTTGTCCCTCACCTTCTTTGACTTTTGCTGATTTCAAGCACTACTATCCCATAGAGTTTCAGGACACCATGCCCCGAAAACGCCGCATATAATAGCATAGGCCGCCGCACCCGTCAACAGCAGAACCGAGAATATTTTCAAAAAAACGCCCCCCCCCCGTTTTTTGGCACTTAAGGCGAGATCGCGGGGAAAAGCGCGTTGCCTTGGGCCGCGCACATCGCGTATAATTCGTGTCTTCCACAACAAACGAAAGGACACGCGATGAGCAGCAAGAAGCCCAAGGCAACGCGGAAGAGAATGATATCATGTTTCGCCCAGATAGTGCAAGAGCACATTCCGGGATGGAAGATCGAGGAGATCGCATCGGGCGAGAACGTCAATGCGAGGAAGTTCTCGTACAGCTCGCAGGTGTACCTGCTGATGCTCTCGCAGTTCCTGCACCTGTTCAGCCTCAACGAGATCGTGGACGTCTCGAAGATATACGCGGCGGAGCTGTCGCGGGTGCGCGGCATAACGCCCGCG
>JAFRSR010000176.1 GCA_017427485.1 Kiritimatiellia bacterium | reverse complement strand
GCGAGACGCCGCTTCCCCCAGGGGAGCCGCAGCAGCGCGTACGAAGCGGCGAGACGCCGCTTCCCCAAGGGGAGCCGCACTTGGCGCGACTTTCCGGCGCGAGTGGCGCCGGTGCGGCAAAGGTTGTGCTCTCGCGCAAAGTGCCGCCGCCCCCAAGTTTCTTTTCGCGCTTTGCCTCGACGGATTGCACGCGCGCCAACCTTCCGCATTGGGAACAGCAAGGCGTCACGTGCTTCGCGACCTTCCGCCTTGCCGACGCCTTGCCGCAGGAGAAAATCGTGGAATGGGCGGGTGCGCAAGCAAATTGGCTCGCGTCGCATCCCCGGCCGTGGACGGATGCCGAAGCGGAAGAGTATGCACGCGACTTCGGCGAGAAATTCGAACAGGCGTTGGATGCAGGTTGGGGCGCCTGCCTGTTGGCGACAGAGGAGAACCGCATGATTGTCGAAGATGCCTTTCGGCATTTCGACGGCGAACGTTACGACCTCTATGCATACGTCGTGATGCCGAATCATGTTCACGTACTGTTTTCTCCAAGAGGAGCGTTCGCCATTCATGATATCTTGCACGCGTGGAAAAGTTTCACCGGGCATGCCATCAACAGGCGAATGAATCGCACGGGAGCCGTGTGGCAGAAGGAGTCGTGGGATCGCCTGATTCGCAACGACGAGCATTTCAGGCGAACACTCGCCTATATTAAACAGAACAATCCCACTCATTCATGGAGCGCGTATGAAGAATAATATGAATGGGAGAAGCGGCGGCGGCCCTGTTGGGGGAAGCGGCGTCCCGCCGCTTCAAGGTGGGGAATTGCTAAGCACAAGGCAAGGACCGGTTGTAAGCCGAAGCGGCGAGACGCCGCTTCCCCCAAGGGAGCGGACGCGATGGGGACGAAGCGGCGAGACGCCGCTTCCCCCAAGGGAGCGGACGCGATGGGGACGAAGCGGCGAGACGCCGCTTCCCCCAGGGGAGCCGCGTTTGTCGCTACCTTCCGGCGCGAGTGGCGCCGGTGTGGTAACTGGTAAAACTCGAAGGATCGTCCTTTTGCCCGGTGACGGGATTGGGCCGGAGATCGTTGCTGAGGCCGTGAAGGTGCTGCGCGTCGTAGCGCGGCGGTTCGGGCATCGTTTCGAAATGAAGGAATATCCGGTCGGCGGCGCCGCGTATGATTGTTGCGGTGATTGCCTGCCCGATGAAACCCTTGCCGCGTGCAAATCCGCCGATGCGATCCTTCTGGGCGCGGTGGGCGGTTCGAAGTGGGATCGTCTGCCTGTGCCGCAGCGCCCCGAGCGGCGTGCGCTTCTCATGCTCCGTTCCGAGCTTGGGCTCTTTGCGAACCTGCGTCCTGCGAAAGTGTGGGATGCGCTCACGGGGGCGAGTCCGCTCAAGGTGGAAATCGTCTCCGCCGGCATCGACATGCTGATCGTGCGCGAGCTGACGGGCGGCGCGTATTTCGGCGAGAAGGGACGCGGCGACGGCGGGAGGAGCGCATACGACGTGACCCCTTACTCCGTGCACGAAATCGAACGCGTGGCGCGCGTTGCGTTTGAAGCGGCGAGACGCCGCTTCCCCCAGGGGGGCGGATGCGACGGGGACGAAGCGGCGAGACGCCGCTTCCCCCAGGGGAGGCCGAAAGTGACGAGCGTGGACAAGGCGAATGTCCTTGAGACCTCGCGTCTCTGGCGCGAGACGGTCACGGCGCTCCACGACGCCGAGTACGCGGATGTTGAACTTGAGCACCTCTACGTGGACAACGCGGCGATGCAACTCGTCCGTGCGCCGTCTCGATTCGACGTGATCCTCACCGAAAACATGTTCGGCGACATCCTCTCCGACGAGGCGTCGCAGATCACCGGCTCGATCGGCATGCTGCCATCCGCATCGGTGGGTGTGTCGGGCGGCGGTCTCTACGAGCCGATCCACGGCAGCGCGCCCGACATCGCGGGCAAGGGCATCGCGAATCCTCTGGCCACAATCCTCTCCGCCGCGGCGATGCTGCGCCATGCTTTTGGCTTGGGCGCTGAAGCGGATGCGATTGAGCACGCCGTCGCATCCGTGCTGGCGCGCGGCCTGCGCACGGCCGACATCGCGGATCAGGGCGGTGTGTCGGTTTCAACTTCTGCGATGGGCGACGCGGTGGCGGAGGCGGTCGGGGTTGTGATATAATTCCCCGCATGAGGAAACTGTTCGTCAAAGGTTGTGCCTGCATGTGTGCGGCGGCGGCGCTGTTTGCCGCACATGCCGCCGAGACCGACGCCCGCTTCGAGGCGGCGTGGGCCTCGCGTCGGGGCGAGCCGCTGCGCGAGGTTCCGGTCGCGCCGCCCGTCTTCAACGGACACCCGCGCTTCGCGCGTCCCTATTCGCTTGCGATCGTCCACTTCGCCCTGCGCGTGCTCCACAACGCCGAGAGCAACCTCTATTCGCGCGCCAACGCGAAGGTCGTGGAGAACTGCCGCTTCTACATTGAAAACACGGACGTGCGCGACGACCGCGATTCCTTCTACTGGAACATCGGCGAGCTCTGCCGCGCCGTGCTGCACTACGGCACGAAGGGCGATGTCGCGCCGGGGCGCCTTTCGCCGGAGGCCGAAGCGGTATTCCGCGAGATGGCGTTTGGCTACTGCCACGACATCTCGAAGCTCGCCGACGCCGCCTGCGACGGCACGAAGACCTGGCGCGTCTACGAGAGCGAGAACCACCACGTGCAACGGGCCTCGGCGCTCTGGCAGTTGATGCACGTGCTGTTGAAGATCGATCCCGCATACGGCGCGCGCACGCTCGCGGATGGCGGATCGCTTCGCGCGCATTACGAAGCATGGGAGGATTTCTTCTGTGCGTGGATGCGCGAGCGCGCGAAGCGGTCGATGTTCATCGAGGTGCAGAGCCGCGGCTACGGCATCCACACGATCAAGAACATCTATCCGCTCCACGATTTTTCCGAGCGGCCTGTCACGCGTCGGCTCGCGAAGAATTTCCTCGATCTCTTCTGGGCGCTGTGGGCGCAGGAGCAGATCGCCGGCGCCAGCGGCGGCGGCATGTCGCGCGTCTATTCGAGCGGCGCGCGCACGACCGGAAGTTCGGCGGCCGTGTGGGCGTATTGGTATTTCGGGCTCAATCCCTCATTCAACCGCCGCCCCGGCGATATGGATTACGTGTGCCTTGACAGCTCCTACCGTCCGCATCCGCTCATCGGCAGGCTTGCGGCGGATGCGTCGGCACGCGGCGTGTACGAGATCGAGATGCGTCCGCTCGGCTGGGCGCTCCCCGAGGACAAATACCCGGACTACCGCCCCGATCCCGAGTGGGGCCGCATCTACCGCTACACCTACGCGACGCCCGATTTCATCGTCGGCACGCAGATGTACCCGCAGGCCGCGTTCACGAACTGGTGCATGATCAGCTCGCAGAACCGTTTTCATGGCGTGGTCTACGGTCCTCGCGACGCGCAATTGCTGCCGATCCCCGCGGCCATGGGAAGACATGTGAAGACGGCCTCGCTGCCTTCGACCTCCTACAACGGTTTCTGGTCGATGCAGAGGAACGGCACGCTCCTCGCGCGCAGGAACCGCCATCCCCGCTACACGGGGGGCATGTGCGTGTGGTTCTCCGCCGCGGGCGGCGTCGATCGCGTGGAGAAAGATGGCGATTGGCACTTCATGCGGTGCGGCGGCGCGTACAGCGCGGTGCGCGTGGCGCAGGGGGCCGCACGCCTCGAGGCGGCAGGGCCGAAGGCCGAGATGCCCTGCGAGCGCAACGGCAAGTTCCTCGTCTGCGACAATCCGTGGGCGGTCGTGATCGTGGAGACGGCGCGCGCCTGCGACTTTGCGGACGAGGCGGCGTTCCGCGCGAAGGTGAAGTCGACGTCCTTCGCGCTCACCTCTTCCACGCTCGACTACGTCGGCATCTACGGAAACCGTTTCCACATGCTGCTCGACCGCGATGACGGCAGCACCATCGACGGCGAGCCGTATGTGAAGAAGCCGGAATGGAGCGTGCGCAGTCCGTTCGTGCGGATGCCCTGGCTCGGCGATGTCGCGGAAATTTCCTTCCACGGCGAGAAAATACTTCTTGATTTCCGCGAGTGAATTATCACACGTGTGATAATCATGTGATGATTATGTGATGTTCATGTGAAGATTATCACGCGCTTTTTTGGTTTACTGTTCGCCGGACGGAGACAAGGTGTTTCCGACCGGAAAAACAGAAAGGAACAGAAACATGAAAACGAACCTGAAAACCCTCGCGCTGGCCCTCGTCGCCGGCCTCACCTTCGCGGCCTGCGCGGAAAAGCCGGCCTGCGAGTCGATGATGGGCGAGCCCGCTCCCGCCGCGGAGACAGCTGCCACGGAGCAGCCGGCGCCGGCGCCTGAGAAGCAGGCCAAGCCGCGCCGGACGCGCCGCGCGAAGAAGGACAAGGCCACCGCGCCCGCGGAGGGGAAGCAGAAGCAGCCCCGTCGCCGCCGCACGCGGAAGGCGCCGATGTCGGCGCTTCCCGTCACGGGCATGCTCGACTCGGCGGAGTGAGCGATGAAGGGCGACCTGTGGATCGGCTTTCTGGCGGTGGTTCTACCGGCGCTCGTTGGGGCGCTGGGGGTATTTTCCCTCCTCCGCCGGGAATGTGCGCGCGAGCAGGCCGACCTGCGCGAGGGTGTCCGCGCACGCGCGGGCGTCCTCGCGGAAACGTTGTGGAAACAATACGGCGCCGGCGAGGGGACCGGTCTCCCGGAGCAGGTCGACGCGCTCGCGCGCGACCTCGCGCGGGAGGCCGGCCTCGCGTCGGCCTTCGTGTGGCGCAAGGGGAAAGGCGTCATTTGGAAGAAAGGAGAGGAGCAGATGATCGTACGCGACATGGATGGAAGTTACAAATGGACAACCGAAGGAAGGCGCGTGAAGTATCCGAAACGCGGGTTCTTCTCGGAGGTGGGCACGACGGTCGCCTGGTCCCGCATGGGGCCGCGTGACGTCTGCGGCTACGTGCTGGATCCGTGCGGCGACGGGCGGCGGTGGCGGCCCACCGCGCGGCTGGCGGTGGCGATTGGCCTGCTGTGCGCGCTCGTGGTCGTGCTCGTGGCCGGAGGCTGGTACCTCAAGCGCGCGGCCGCCCGTGCGCGCGAGGAAGCGGATGCGCTGGTCGAGATGCTGCACCGGAAAGTGGAGAGCGAGGAGGTGGCGTATGTATAAACCGTCAATGGAAATGAAGGAATGCGCGCAGGCGCCGGTCTCGCTGGAGGGCGTGCTGGAGGATCTGGGCCGCAGGCTCTCGCGCATCGAGGCGGCGCTGCACAAGGGGATGCGCGCGGCCGATGCGGATGATGGGGAGTTTGCATTCGGCGAGGGCAAGGTGAGCCGGCGGAGATTCGTCTACATCAGCAAAAGGAATCGCTTCGTGCGCCTCTCGCCGCGCGAGCTGGCGTTGCTGGAGATGTTTGTGGAGCATCCGAACGAGGTGCTTCCGCGCGACATGCTGCTCAGCCGCCTGTGGGGCATCGACTACTACGGCAACACGCGCACGCTCGACCAGCACATCGGCCACATCCGCCAGAAGCTCGGCGCCGACGGCGCGCGGATCATCACCGTTTCGCGCGTGGGCTATGCCTACGACGACGGGTCGATGGCGTTGCTGCCCGCGTGAGGAAGCAGCGAAAGATAAAGGATAAAACCACATGGATAAAGAAATGGAAGTGAGCGGGGGGCCGGATGAGGGGCCGAAGGGGAAAGGGTACCTGAAAGAAACCATTCACGGCATGCTTCGCCGGTGCGAGGGCTGGGATTATTCCCTGCCGTGCATGTACATGATCACCGTGGTGCTGGCCAACCGGCGCAGCCGGGCGCTGGGGGAGGTGAGGGGTTCAGTTATCGGCGATAATATCGCCGATCACAGAACCCGCGATAATATCGCCGATCACAGAACCCGCGATCACAGAATCCCTCCCATTTCCCCTCAGTTAGTGCGGTGCGAATTGACCGCGCTGGGAAAGGCGGTAGAGGAATGCTGGGAGTCGATCCCGCAATTCTACCCGCAGGTGCAGATCATCCGCAAGCAGGTGATGCCCGATCATTTCCACGGCATCCTCTGGGTGAAGGATCCGCTGGGCTGCCATCTCGGGCAGGTGGTCAAGGGCTTCAAGATCGGCTGCAATCGCGCGGCGCGGCGGCTTTGCCCGGAATCGCTCGCCGAGGGCGCGGGCCTCTTCGCCGAGGGTTTCCAGGATTCGATCCTCTTCCACGAGGGGCAGCTTGAGAAGATGATCGCCTACATCGAGGCCAATCCCCTGCGCCTGGCGGTGAAGCGTGCTCGGCCCGGGCTCTTCACGATGGTGAGGGGAGTTAAGATATCGGCGATGATATCGCCTATCACAGAACCCGCGATGATATCGCCGATCACCGACCCTCCGAAGCCTCACGCCCTTTTCTTCTCGGCCATTGGCAACCGGGCGTTGCTGACGCGGCCGATGGTGCAGGTGCAGTGCTCGCGGCGCCACTTCGGCTACAAGCGGATCCCCAAGCCGGGCGGCGGGATGAAGATCGCGCGCGATCCGGCGTGGAATCCGATCATGGATTTCGCCGCACCCGAATTCGAAAAGCTGCGCGGCCGCTTGCTGGCCGCCGCGCGGCACGGCGTGGTCCTGATCTCTCCCTGCATCTCCGACGGCGAGCGCGAGATCGCGCGCGCGGCGCTCGCGGAGGGCCTGCCGCTCGTGACCATGCTGAACAAGGGCTTTTCAAAGCTGGAGAAACCGACCGGCCGGCATTTCGAGGCCTGCGCGGCGGGGCGGCTTTTGATGCTCGCGCCGGCCGCCTGGCCCTACACGCCGGCGCACAAGCCGATGGCGCGCCATGAGGCCACGGCGATGAACCGGCTCTGCCTGTGGATCGCGGGCGAGGGCGCGGCCACGATCAACTACCGCGGCCTCGCCCCGGTCCACATCGACAAGATCGCCCTCGCCGCCGCGAGCAAGGCGCCCTGACGTAATCGGTCAGCGATAGGGGGTGGCCTGCGGCGCTAGCACGGAGGTTGGGAGTGTCCTCGGAGACACGGAGTCCATTTTGGAGTTTTGCTTCGCGCAAACGAATGACTTGGCCTCTCAATCAGCTAGATGTTGTTGCTGCTTTG
>JAFRSR010000175.1 GCA_017427485.1 Kiritimatiellia bacterium | reverse complement strand
TCGGAATACACCGGCTCGCGCGTGCGCAACGCCGCCGGGAAAGAGGTGATCCTCACCCAGAGCGGCAGCTACCTCGGCCTCCTCGGCTGCCTCGTGTTCGAGGACGGCCAGTGCGTGATGGCCGGCACGATCTACACGCGCGGCGAGAAGGACGCGAAGGTGGCGCGCCTGGAGAAGGACCTGTCCGACGCCGTCGAGCGCCAGCTCGGCGTGAAGATCGCCCGCGCGCCCGTGACGCTCTGCTCCTACCGCCCGGGCACGAACGAGCGCCTCGCCCGCAAGCAGGGATGCTCGGCCGGCGACTTCGCGGCGGACGCCGTGCTCTGGTACGCCAACGAGAAGGCCGGCCTCGCCTGCGACTTCGCGATGATGAACGGCGGAAACGTGCGCGCCGACATCCCGGAAGGGGAAGTCACTCTCAAGGTGCTGCGCACCGTCCAGCCGTTCGCCGGCGAGATCGGCATCGTGGAGGCGAACGGACGGCAAGTCCTCGACGCGCTCGAGTTCGGCGCGCAGGCGGTCGGCGACGGCGAGTTCGGCGGCTTCCTCCAGGTCGCGGGACTTTCCTACACGGTGGACGCGACCGTCAAGACGAGCGTGCGCGTGGACTCCACGGGCACCTGGATCTCCGGCCCCTCGAACGGCGTCTACCGCGTGAAGGACGTAAAGGTGTACGACCGCAGGAAGGGCGCGTTCGCGCCGCTCGACCCGAACGCCGTCTACCGCATCGCGGGCAACGCCTTCACGTTCGTGGAGGGCGGCGACGGCTTCGCCATGTTCCGCAGCGCGAAAAAGATCGAGAACGGCCTCGCGATGGACTATCTCGTCCTGTCCGAATACACGAAGGCGTTCCGCCGCGGCACGGACGGCACGTCCACGATCACCTCCGCCAACGCGCCGTTCGCGTCATTCGCCAACTACCCGCTCAACTACGAAAGCCCGGACGGCTCCGGCCGCATCACGATCAAGGGCCTCCGCTAGCGGGAGGGCGAAAGGGCGAAGCCGTCCGCGAAGATCGGGCCCTTGGACGCGGAGGGGATGATCGCGAGCGTCGCGCCGGGCGCAAGATCGTATTCGCCGATCTTCTGCCACTGACCCATGGCGTAGCCTTGGTCGTAGGTCGCGCGCACGGTCTTGCCGTCGGAAGTGATGTCGATGGCGGTGAGGCGTCCCGGTTTGACCCACCAGTGGTACGGCACCTTGAAGTGGAGCGCGTAGCGGCCGGCCGTTTTCACGGGAAGGGCGTAGGTGGTCGGCTCCGCTTTCGCGAGCATCTGCTGCGTGCGCGCGCCGCCGTCCCGTCCGCCGCAGATGTGCGCCCAGTCGTTCACCTGCTCGCCGTTCGGACACCACATCTGCCGCCAGCCCTTGCCGAAGACGACGCCCGGCGTCTCGTCGTCGACGATCGCCCAGTCCGCCCGCTCGGGCGCAGGACGGTCCGGCCAGTCGCCGCCAAGGCGGTCCTGGAGCTCGCGCACGAGCTTCTTCTCCCACACGCCGCGCGGGCCGCAGGCATGCTCCTTGCAGAGCGCGGCCGCCTCGCCCGCCGCCACGCCCAGCTGCGCGAGCGTGCAGATCACGCGCGGGCTCCCCAGCCCCACGTGCGTGCAGCTGAAGCACCGCCCCGCCATGAAGAGGTTGGGCACGTTGCGCGAGTAGATCGACCGGTAGGGGATCCAGTAGCGTCCGTAGTGCGGCTGGCGGCAGGTGGTGAGGAAGTCCACGCCTTTCTTGCAGTCGTCGTAGTGCAGGTCCACGCTCCACGAGCCGGTGGCGATGGCGTCCGGGAAGGAACGCTTCTCCGTCACGTCCTTCTCGCTCAGCACCCAGTCGCCCAGCAGCCGGCGCGACTCGCGCTTCCCGAGCAGGAACGGACAGAAGTCGAGCACGCGGTTCGCGTTCACCTTCCGCTTCTTCGCCCTCGAGAACGCGCCGTAGATGGCGAGCAGCAGGCGGTCGCGGATCGCCTCGCCTTCCTCGATCATGTCGCGGTGGATGCCGTACTCCCAGTTCCATTCGCCGTTCACGGCCTCCTCGCCCTGCGCGAACGGTTCGGCCCACGGCGCCTCGAACGGCACGGGCGCGTTGCCGTCCGCGCTCGTCCACATGAGCGACGCGCCGAGCGTGTCGCCGTCCGCCGCCTCGGGCGCGAACGACTCGTCGTACTCCGCCTTGCCCTCGCGTCCCATGCGGAACTCCGCGCCGGCCCAGAAGCCGACCCATCCGTCGCCCGTGGCGTCCACGAAGAGCGGCGCCGCGAAGCGCACCACCCGGTTGTGCGCGAGGTCGAGCGCCTTCACGGCGGCGATGCCGCCGTCCGCGCGCTTCTCCACGCCGAACGCGCGCGTCGAGAGGCGCACCTCCAGGTTGGTGGTCTCGCGCACGATCTGCATCCGGCGCGCGTCCGACTGCGCGAGCGCGGCCTCTCGGTTCATGAACGTGCTGCGCAGCTCGCGCACGAGGTCGTACCGCTCCTCGCCCGCGCACCACACGCGGATCTCGGCGGACGCGTTGCCGCCCAGCACGGGACGGTCCTGCACAAGCACCGTCTTGAGCCCGCGCCGCGCCGCCGCAACGGCCGCGCACGTCCCGGGCAGGCCGCCGCCCACCACCACGAAGTCCGCCTCGACGGTCTCCGCCACCTTCGCCTCATCGCACTTGATTGCACCAACGGGAGGGACGCGCTCCTGCGCGTCCGCCGCAAGCACCACGCCCGCGCACCGGCCGTCGAACCCCGTGAGGTCGTGGAGCGCGACCGTGACCGTTCCCGTGGACAATTCCACGGAGCCGCCGTCCTCCCACGTCCATTCGGCGGCGCCCGTGCCAAACGTCTTGTCAAGGGCCTGCCCGTTCACGAGCACCGTGAAGCGGCCCGGCGCGCCGTCCGCCCAGTTGCGCGTGCGCACCCACACGCGGTAGGTGCCGGCCGTCGGCACTTCCGCCGTGGCGAGCGCGTCCGCCACGGGCACGCCCAGCCCGTGCGCGAGCAGGTAGGGCGAGCCCATCACGTCCATGAACTGCGCGTCGAGGCTCCAGCCTCCCGCCCAGAATCCCTGCGCGGGAATCTCCACCGAGGCCGCCGCGGCAGCCGGGCCGTTGACGGTCATTAGAATCAAAGTCCCCAACAGGATAGCTTTAGTTTTCATGACGCTATGATAGCAGATATCCTAAACCGAAGCAATGCCAAAGTCACGGAACGGCCCGTCGGCCGCTCGGCCGCGCGCTGGACACGCTGCTGGCGAAGCGGGAACCGGCGCGGGGACATGAGACCTGAGACCCGAGACCTGGCGGGGGTGACATGAGACTTGAGACCCGAGACCTGGCGAGGGGCTCGCCCGCCAAAGTCTCAATGTCTCATTGTCTTACCCGCAGGTCTCAGGTCTCAGGTCTCCCACTTCTTCCCTCTCCCCCCTCTCCCCCTAACCAACAACCAAAAAACCAACTGGAAATTGGGTACATTGGAATTGGCAACACTTCCACATTGGTAACAATCACTTGCCGTCACCCATCAACTTCTGGTACTCCTCCGGCGTATGGCTCCCCGAGAGCGCCTCCTTCACCGCGTTGCGGTCGCCGTCCATCACGCCCACGAAGGGCAGACGGCAGTCGGGCGGGTCGAATGTCGAGTAGAAGTACTCGCGGTGTTCGTAGTTGTCGACGTCCAGGCGGATGAAGACGTACTTCTTCGGGTCGATCGTCACCTGGCCGGTCTTGACGAACCCGTAGAACTTCTGGCAGCGTCCGCAGATTTCGCGCCCGAGCGACACGAACACGAGCTTGCCTTCTTTCTTCGCCTTTTCGCAGGCGGAATTGAAATCCTCCGTCAGGTACGGCGGCAAGGCCACCTGCGTTTTCGCGGCGGCCACGGCGTTCGTCGCAGGAGGCGTGCAGTCGGCAGCGGCCGGACCGGCGGCGATCAGAAACAGGGAGACCAACAGGATTGCTTGAGTTTTCATACCGTGATTTTATCATATTCAGCTGGGCCGCACAACATGTACTTCCCATTTCTGTTGACTGTTGCCACTACCGCAAATGGTGGAATTATGGTATCATAGCGGCGTGTGAAAGAGCAGCTTGGAAGAATGTGCGCGTCAAAAAGAAGGAGATGCAAATGAGAAAAGTATTGGCTGGTTCGTTCGGTGCGGTCCTGTGTTGCCTGGCGGCCGTGTGCGGCGCGCGCGCGGACGACGTGCCCGGTTTCCTGCCGGAGACGGTGGTGATCGCGCCTGGGAACGGCGTGGCGACGAACGTGGCTGCGACGCTGTCCGGACTGTACAACGTGCAGGTCAACGACGGTGCGACGGGCGGCGGCATCGTGACGCTCGCCAACTCGTTCAATTCCTATTTGGGCGGCACCTACGTCAAGAGCGGCACGCTCGTGGCGGACGCGATCGGCAACTGGGGCGCGGCGTCGTCCGTCGGAACGGCGGCCGGCGTGACGAATGCCCTCGCGATCGGCAACGGCACGCTGCGCTACACGGGGCCGGACGCATCCACCGACCGCGACGTGCTGATCCTGATGCCGGCGGGCGCGGAGAAGCACGCCGGCGTGCTGGACCTCGAGCACGACCTCACGTTCTGCGGACGCTTCTCGGCGGTGAACGGCTGCCTGATCAAGAAGGGGCCGGGTACGATGACCATCGCCTCGCCCGCCACGATCGCGGGATGCCGGAACTCCTTCTACGGCGGCACCCTGGGCGACATCAACAAAGTGCCGAACATCGGCGCCAACGGCGACGGCGCGACGATCGGCATCGCCGGCTTTATCATCCTGAACGGCCGCGTCGTGATCGACACGCCGGACACGGTGACCAACTATTTCGGCAACAACGAGTTCGTCGTGGGCAAGAACAGCACCACGGCTTCGGGAGCGGAGACGGCCGCCCACCTGGACGTCTACGGCGGGTATAACGATTTTGGCTCCTTCCTGGCGATCGGGCGTGCCAACGGCGACACCACCACCGCGCCGTCCGGCCTCTCCTCCACGGTCAACATCTACGGTGGCTACACGTGGGTGAACAACATCTCGATGGGGTACACCATCAGCAACACGGGCGTGACGGCGAAACCCGTGCTGAACGTCTATGGAGGCGAGTTGCGAACCAGTTACCTGCGTCTCTGCGACCATCCCTCGAAAGGATACGTCACGGTGAACGTCAGCGGCGGCATCCTGCGCTCCACCGGCGACTACGCCGGGGGCAACAACACCGCAGGCGGCACGATTTACATCAATGTCAGCACGAACGGTCTCTTTCAGTGCGACAAAACATTCAATTTCTTCAAGGGCGGTTCTGGCAGCACCGGTATCGTGCGGATCTTCGACGGCGGCACCCTGCAGGCGAACAACTTCAACTGCGACGGTACCGGCACCGCGCGCATCGAGGCGGACGGCGGCGTCATCAAGCCCAACGGAACCGTCAACGCGAGGATCGTCACCGCCCTCGGCGAGAAGGGCTTGACGATCACCGCGCGTGGCAACACCACGTGGAACGGCGCCATCCAGACGCTCTCCGGCGTGGCGCAGGACGGCGGCCTCATCGTCAGCGGCGGCAAGGCGGTGACGTTCGCGGGCAATCTCACGTTCACCGGCCCGATCACCTGCTCGGACGGCTCGCAGCTCCTTTTCAGCGGCAAAGTGCCCGCCGGCCCGGTCTGCGCGCTCGGCTCTGGCATCCTGCGCAGCACCGTCGCCGCCACGTTCCCGAGCGTGACGAACGGCGCGGCCGCGACGTTCGGGTTCACGCTCAACAACGGCACGGTCAGCACCCTCACGCTGAACGACTGGTGTCCGCCCAGCCGACTGACCGTCTATTTCGTGCCGAGCGGCGCGACCGATCCGGTCGCCACGCCGGGCACCTACGAGCTGCTGAAGTTCCCGGCGTCCGTGCCGTTCACCGCCTCGCAGGTGGTGCCGTTCGCCACGCCCGCCGGCGCGAGCTACACCTACGCGGTCGAGACGTCCGGCAACGTCAAGACGCTGAAGCTCACCGTCGCGGCCTCCTCGACTCCCGCCACGGCCACGTGGACGAACGCAGCGGGCGGCGACTGGCAGACGGGCGCCAACTGGGACGGCGGCAACGCGCCCGCGAGCGGCAACTCCACCGTGGCCGCCTTCACCACGGCGGCGCAGGCCGGCGGCGCGACGGTCACGCTTGACTCCGCCTTCACCGTCGGCGGCGTGACGGTCGACTCCGCCGAACCGTACACCTTCGCGGGCACGGGCCCGCTCACGCTCGCCGGCGCGTACATGCCGACGTGGTCCACGCTCGCCGGGTCGCACGCGGTGACGCTTCCCCTCGGCGTCTCCGGCCCGGTCGCCTTCAACACCGTCGGCGGCGCGTCGCTTGCGCTCTCCGGCGCGATCGCGGGCGACGGGGGCGTCTGTGCGAACGACGGCGCGAGCGGCAGCGGCACGGTCGCGCTCTCCGGCGCGAACACGTTTACCGGCGCGTTCCGGCAGAAGAGCGGCACGGTCGTCGCGCCGACCCTCGCCAACGCGGGCGCGGCGTCCTCCATCGGCGCAGGGCAGTCCTGGACGCTCGGGCGCGGCACCTTCCACTACACGGGGCCGGACGTGACGATCGACCGTCCGCTCTATCTCGACA
Organism: Kiritimatiellia bacterium; assembly: GCA_017427485.1. Classification (GTDB taxonomy): domain Bacteria; phylum Verrucomicrobiota; class Kiritimatiellia; order RFP12; family UBA1067; genus RUG572. The sequence continues at coordinate 9,355 of JAFRSR010000175.1, read as the reverse complement.
CCGGCGACGGCTTCCCCGTCAACCTGAAGCTGGACCACGACCTCACGCTGACGGCGCCGGTCACGCAGATCACGGGCGACCTCCTGAAGACCGGCCCCGGCACGCTCACGCTCGCGGGGCCCGGACTCAACGTCATCGGGAATGCGTCTGGCGCCCAATGGCTGGGCGACCCGGCTCCGACATCGAACATGATAGACGAGAACGGCGAGCCGACGCGGTGGCATTGCGCCTTCCTGATCGCCGACGGCAAGGTGCGCTGGGGCGTTCCCGGCCAGATGGTGCGGATCACCTATGACGAAATTTGGGTCGGCTCGTGCACCACGCCCAACGCGGGCGAGGAAACGACCGGCGAGCTGGAGATCCTCGGCGGCGAGACGTACTTCCCGTCGCACCTCGTGATCGGGCGCAACAACGGCAACCCGACCACGATCGGCGGCGACGGCATCGCGCGTCCCACGGTGACGGTCCGCGACGGCTACGTCAATCCGGAAAAGGTCATCATGTGCTATGACAACTTCGAGAACACGACTTCCAAGACCTACGCGACGCTGAACGTCCTGGGCGGCGTCTTCGAGGTGAACGACGAGTTCCGCATGGGCAACCACAAGGGCGGCGGCTCCAAGGCGACGATCAACGTCATGAACGGCGGGCAATTCCTCCACCGCAACGTGAAAGGCTACAACTTCCGCATGGGACAGGGCGGCGTCGAGAACGAGCTGAACGTCAGCGGCGCCGGCACGCTCTTCGAGGTGAAGGGCAACGTCGAGGCGGCGTACAGCGGCAGCACGTCGACCGTCAACCTCTCGACCGGCGCCACCATCCGCTGCGCAGGCATGACGAAGAAGACCGGAACCAGCTACCTGAACTGGGACGGCGGCACGATCCAGCTCACGGGGAACGAACCGACGATCGACGCCTTCACGCAGATCCGCCTCGGCGCGAATCCGTGCGTGCTGGACGCGACGCTGCTCGACGGCGGTTCGCTCAACGTGAACGCCTCGATCGTCAGCGATCCCGCGCTGAACGGCGCGGACGACGGCGGCTTCCGCGTGCGCGGCTCCCAGGCGCGCGCCGTGTTCTTCCGGGGCTCCGCCGGCTCCTACACGTTCAAGGGGCCGATCGTCGTCGAGTCCGGCGCGGCGCTGGGCATCGGCGACATTGTCTTCACGACGCAGCCTGTCCGCCTGCAGGACGGCGCGATGCTTCGCGTGGGCGGATACAACGCCACCAACCAGGTCGCGGACATCACCTTCGGCGAGAGCGCGAACGACGTCACGCGCTATCTCGTCCACGGCTACGGCGGGATCAACTACCTCAGCATCCGCGACTCCCTCACGGTCAACGGCACGCTGGAGTTTAACACCTACCAGAGCGGCACGAACCTCTATCCCGTGGTCGGCACATACAAGCTGATGAGCGGTCCGAAGGGCTGCTTCGACACCTCGAAGTACGCGATGGACTCGCGTTTCCCGCTCTTCGCGGCCACGTTCGAGGTCGTCTCGCTGGACGCGGCCACCGACGAGCTGCGCCTCACGATCTCGCGTGCCGACTCCGCCGTCCACACCTGGCAGACGAACGGCGGCGGCGCCTGGAGCGCGGCGGCCAACTGGTCCAGCCTGCCGCTGGACGTGGCGGCCGACAAGGTCGTGTTCCCGAGCACGCTGACCGCAGACGCGGCGGTCACGGTGGGCAGCGCGCGCACCCTCGGCGTGCTCACCTCCGACTCCACGGCGGCGGTCACGCTCGCGGGCGGTTCGCTGACGATCGACAACGGCCCGTACGTGGATCCGGAGATCCGGACCGTGGCGGGAGGTTCGCTCACGCTCCCCGCCGTCGCCTCCGAAAAGACGGTCAAGGTCAATCCCGCCGCCTCCGGCAGCGGAATCGTGACGCTGGGCGGAACGGTCGACGCGGCCAAGATGACGGTGAGCTCCGGCACGATCCAGGGCGCGCCCGCGCGGTTCGGCGACACGCCGCTTTCGCTCGGCGCGGCGACGCTCCGCTTCACCGAGTCCGGCGTGTTCCGCGCCCCGCTGACGCCGACGATCGCCTCTGGGCAGTCGTTCGTGATGCGCGCCGACGAAGGCGCCGAGGTCTACGTCGACAAGGCCTTCTCCAACAACGGTACCTTCCTCAAGACCGGCAAGGGCACGATCGTGCTGAACGGCGGCGGCACGATCAAGCTTTCGGGCGGCAGCAAGGACGGGAACTCGGTGCCGACCTTCGCGGAGGGCGGCGACGCGCCGGCCACCGGCTATCCTGCCGGCATGATCCTGAACGGCAAGATGGTCTGGGGCCGCGAGGGACAGACCGTCAACATCACGGGCGGCGAGTTCTGGATCGGCGCGCACGACTTCCTGAACGAGGACGGCACGCCGATGACCGGCGAGCTGGAGATCCGCGGCGGCAAGACCACCACGACGGGCTACATCGTCGTGGGGCGCAGCCACGCCTCCTACGAGATCAACACGGTGCCGCTCCGTCCGACGCTCACGGTCCGCGGCGGCGACGTGACGGCGCAGCAGTTCATCTTAGGCTGGGACGGCAACGCGAAGATGAACCTCGTCGCCACGCTGAACGTGCATGACGGCGCGGTCTTCCGCTCCAACGGGCGCTTCGCCCTGGGCAACCACGGCAACGGCGGCCATGCCGACACGCTGGAGGCGGTCGTCAACCAGTACGGCGGCGAGATCCACGTGTCGGGCGGGGAGTACTTGAGCTTCGGTTATGGCAGCGGCGGCGCGCCCTCGGCGCGCGCGACCTACAACATGTACGGCGGCCTGACCGTGGTGGACGGCACGAACAAGAAAGTGGTGCTGGGGCGCTACGGCGCGCGTTCCCGCCTGAACCTGCACGGCGGCGTGCTTCAGGCCGACGTCATCTCCACGGGGAATTTCCAGACGGGCTCGACGGCGGAGATCTTCTGGAACGGCGGCTGCTTCCGTCCGAGCGCGGGCAACCAGACGATTAAAGACCTCACGCTCAACATGGTTTCCACGAACGGCGCGAACATCGACCTCTCGCTCCTTGCGGCAGGCCAGAAGCTCACGTGGAACGTGCCGTTCACGCACGATCCCGCGCTGGCGGGCGAGGACGGCGGTCTCACGAAGACGGGCGCCGGCACGTTGGCGCTGGCACAGGCCAATACGCTCACCGGCCTCGTGAAGATTGAGGCGGGCGAGGTGCTTGCGCAGGTGGACGGCGCGGTGGCGCCCGGCGTGGAGCTGGGCGCGGACGCCGTGCTGAACGGCAACGCGCTCTCCCAGACGCTTGCGCGCATCAAGGGCACGGGTACGTGCTCCAACGGCACGTTCCGCGTGACGGGGAGCGTCGCGCCGGGCGCGGACGGACACGCGGCGGGCGCGCGCGTGACCGTCACGAACCTGACGCTTGCGGCCGGCGCGTCGATCGTCTGCACGGCGAACGACACCGGCAGCACCTGCGACCTCGTGAAGGTGACGGGCGATCTCGTGACGGAGGGCGCGGTGACGGTCGACTTGGGGCGCGACGCCTCGAACCCGCTTGCGAAGACGTTCGCGGCGAAGGTCGCCGAGATCGACGGAACGGTCACGCTCGGCGGACCCTTGGGCGGCACGGGCTGCGGCATTCCCGGCAGCGTGGTTGTCGTGCGGCGCGAGGGCAGCGAAATCTGGGCACGGGTCATCTCCGCCGGCGCCGTGCTGATCATCAGGTAAAACGCGGCTCTCCATGCGGGAGCGGTCGCGCTTGTCGCGATCATTCGCGCTTGTTGCGATCGCTAGAAATTCTTCTCGGCCACGAGTTCGCAGTTTGACATCGCGGGGCCGCGGTACTGGACGAGGATCAGGTGCAGCGTCGTGCCCTTGGCGAGGGCGGGGACCTTCTTGTCCTTCGCGTAGTTCTTGAGCTGCTTGATTCCTTCGGCGCGCTGAGCCTCCAGCTCCGCCTTTTTCGCACCTTTCTTGAGGTACTTGAACTCGACGATGTAGCTGTGCGGCACGTCGCCGTAGTACGTGCGCTCGGGGAAGAGGAAGAAGTCGCAGTTACCGTGCGACATCTCCAGCTCGGGGCAGGTGATGAACTGCGGCAGATGCCCCATCTCGCACTGGAAGTAGCCCTGCATGCGCACCTCGCCGTCGATCCCGCCGCGTATCGGCGTCGTCTCCTTGAAGTTCTTCGCGACGAGCTCGAAGAACTTGCGCCAATTTCCTTCGTAGGCGAAGGACTGCGCGACTGCGTCCCAGTCGAGGAAGCTCTTCGTCGGAGGGAAGTATCGGTCGCGGAGATAGCCGTATATCTGCTTCTCCACGCAGGCGTTCGGGACGGCGTAGACAGTCGCGCCCATCCTCCTGCCAGCCATCGAGAGAAGCCCGTAGTAGAAGAATAGTGAGCGGAAATTCTCGGGCTTGATAATCGCCTCGGCGGGGAACGACTCCACGAGCGGGAATTGGATGCCGCCCTTGGCGACGGCCTGCTCCGTCATCGGCAGCGCCTCCAGCGGCTCCATCTTGAACACGACGCGCTGGAGATCGGAAATCGTCCTCAGTTTCTCGTAGTCCGTCTTGATGTTGGCGTCAACCATGTTCTTCGGCGGTTTTCCGGTCTCGACAAGGCTCTTGAGGTAATAGAGCGTCATGTCGGAGTTGAACACGCTCTCCTCGCGCACCTTCTCTTCGGAAAAACAGTAACCGTCGTACCATGGCTTGATGGATTTTACGATCACGGCGGGATCGCCGCGCGTGAACCGGCCCGTCCCCTTGAAGTCTGAGTACATCTTCAGGACCTCCGCCTCGGAGAATCCGAGCGTGGCGTTGCAGTAGGCGTCGAGGGAGAGGTTCGTGGCGATGTTGAAGCCACTCGTGAGGTCGTCCATCGTCACGGGCGAGACGCCCGTCATGAAGATACGGTCGAAGTCGCCCTTGAACTTCTTGAACCAGTTACGGTAGAATCCCGTGCCGTGCGTGATCTCGCGGTAGTCGGTCACGCCCGCCGAGCGGATCATCTGGTTCGTGAAGTTGTCGTACTCGTCGATGATGAGGTAGATCGGAACGCCGATCGTCCTGTTGCGCGCGGTGACCGCCGCAATCTTCTCCTCTGCAGTCTTGCCAGGGAAAGCCGCCTTGAACGCATTGTCGTAATGCTCTGAATAGCGAAACACGAATTCGTCGAGCATCGTGGCGATGTGCTTCTCAAACGACTCTTGCAGCGCCTCGCCCGTGCCGCCCACCTTGGAGAAGTCGAGCTTCAGCGTCATGAAGCGGTTGGCATTCTCCGTGGGGTGCTTCCCGATCCAGAGGTCGCCGAACAACTTCCTAAAGTCCTTCTTCCGGTTGAGGTCGTAGTAGTTCTCGAGCATGGAGATGAAGAGCGACTTGCCGAACCGGCGCGGCCGCACGAAGAAGATGAAGCTGTCGCGCGCCTCCATCTGCGCGAGGTACTCCGTCTTGTCGACGTAGTAGTACCCCTCGCGGCGGAGTCGGCTGAAATCCATGATCCCGTAGGGTATCTTGAGGTCTGTGCGCTTCTTTGCCATGCGACAAGTATACCACAATTTCGGCTTGCGGGAAAAGGCTGGATTGTGATATGATAGCCGCACGTAGAACTGCAAGAAGGTAATGTCTGCGCGCCGTGAAAGCGGTGCGCGCCGTGAAAGCGGTGCGCGCCGTGAAAGCGGTGCGCGCCGTGAAAGCGGTGCGCGCCGATGAGAGGAAGCGCAGAAATGAAGAAAAAGATTGGTTTGATCGCGCTGGCGGCGGCGGTGTCGCTCGGCGGAAACATGGCGTTCGCGGCCTTGCCGCAAGGCGCGACGCCGCTCGCGTACATCCGTGGCGACAAGAACACCTACCTCGACACCGGGTGGACAATCTGCCCTACCAGCGACGTGTTCGAGGCCGTCATCACAATCGTCGACAACACGACCGCCGCGTTCTGGTGCTCGCGCGGGAAAAGCGGCTCCAAGTTTTTATCGTCGGTTACGATGTTCGACTACGGGCCTTCGTACATGCGTGCGGACTACAATGAATATACAAGCGAGATCTCGCGCAACATCAAGCTGTTTACCGGGCAGCCTTACACGATCACCGTGTCCAACGGCACGACGGTGGTGAGCAACGGCGCGCGCGTGGACATCCCCATGGTCTCGAGCTTTACCAATACGCCCGGCCCGCTGATTCTCTTCGCGTCAGGTTATTATGCCAACGGCGTATTTAATGATGCCGGGAACTTCGGAAACTACAGCCTTCATTCGTTCAAGATCTGGCGCAACGGCGTGCTCGTGCGCGACTTCGTGCCCGTGCGGGCGAATAACGTGGTGACGCTTGCGGACGCCGTGGAGGGCGGCGTGCTGACGCCGCTCGGCACAGGTGTGTTCACGGCGGGTCAAAATCTGGATACGATCGCCTCGCCCCTCGCCGCGACCGTGCCGCCCCAGCTCGCGCGCGAGGGTGCGCCGGAGGCGCGTCCCGTCCTGTCGGTCACGGATGCGGCCACGGGCGATCCCCTGTTGGAGGGCGTGGACTACGAGGTCGACTACGAGCTTTGCAAGGACAACGAACATGGGCGCGCCCTCGTGCGTCCCCTGGTCGGATCGGCCCATGCGCGCAAACCGGTTCGCGTGGCCAACTACGAAATCCAGCCTGCGCCGCCGCCCGGCTACACGCGCCTCGAATACGTGCAAGGCGACGGTCGGGCATACTGGCTCACGGACTACTTGCCGCAGCCGACGAACGACCAGATCGACGTGGATTTCGCGTTCACGGCGATCAACACGTACGGCCTCTTCTGCGCACGGGAGGGCGTCAATTCGAAGTCATGGTGCTTCTGTTTCATCAAGAGCGGCAATACGGTGACCCGCCGATTGGACTATAATGCCAAGCAGAGAGTGTACACGTCCTCGCGTGAATTCCGTCTGGGCGAACGCTACCGCCTGACGGTGGCAAACAAGACCGGGCGGACAAGCAGCGGCGATAGCTACAGTGCGGACAAGGACGACGACATTCCTCTCGCGTTGGGCGAAGCCGGGGATGTTCTCGCCATCTTCGCCTACTACTCGAATGGTGCGGGCAACGGCGTCGCCAGTCAGTCCACGCAGCGCCTCTACCGGTTCTCGGTGCGCCGTTCGGGTCGGCTGATCCACGACTGGGTGCCGGTGCTCACCCCCGAGGGCGTGGCCACGCTCTACGACCTCGTGGAGGACAAGGCGCTGACGCCGCAGGGATCGGGAGCGTTCATCGCGGGACCTGCGGTCGGCGGCGTGGAGGTGGCCCCGATTCCCGTGCAGACGCTTCCCGCCGGCGGTTCGTGCACGCCTGCGCCCGTCGTGACGCTGGCCGGCGCGGGGGTGCGCCTCGTAGCGGGGACGGACTACACGGTCTCGTACGCGAACAACAACCAGGCCGGCCTCGCCACGCTCACCGTGACGGGCGCGGGCAGGTATGCGGGCATTGGCTCGGCCACCGTGCCGTTCAACATCTCGCTACCGCCGCCCGTCGGCGTCACGCGCCTCGACTACATCCAAGGCGACGGCGCCACCCGTCTGCTCACCGACTGGACGATCAACCCGCAGACGGATCGCGTGGAGACGGAGATCATGCTGACGGACATCGCCAACGCCGCGATCTGGTGTTCGCGCGGCGGGAACCAAACGGATCGGTCCTTCACGTTGTTCAGGCTTGCCGGCGACACGGTCCGCTTAGATTGCGGAAGCGACAACAGCGGTCAATATACGCTTGGCTGGGCGGGACTCTTCCCCTGCGGCGTCAAGTTGCCGATCACGGCGCATGGCGCGGACTGCTCTGTGGGAGAGGTCAGGAGCCGCCGCGTGGTGAATGCCTCGTTCACGCAGGCCGGTGGCCCGCTCATGCTGTTTGCGAGCTACTACGGCAGCACGGCGAACAACATCCAGTTCCTCGGGCGAAACAGGATGTACGAGTTTCGCGTGTTCCGCCAGGGCGTGCTCGTGCGGCGTTGGGTGCCGGTGCGCACCGCCGGCGGCGTGGCGACGATGTGCGACCTGATGACGGGCAATACGATCACGCCGAGCGGGAGCGGGGCGTTCATCGCGGGTCCCGAACTCGCCGATTTTGACCTCTTCGTGTCCGACCAGGCGTGGGACGGCGAGCCGAGGCACGCGCCGAGGCCGTTCGTGGCGGCGACGAACCGCACGACGGGCGTGGCGCTCGAGCCGGGAAGGGACTACACGGTGACGTACACGAACAACGCCGCCGAAGGCTGGGCGCGCGCGATCGGCTCGGGCGCGGCCGGATCGGCGTATGCGGGTCAGGGGGCGTCGGCGGACTTCCGCGTGATCCGCGCGCTTCCGGAAGGCTACGAGCGCCTGGAGTACGTGGAGGGCGACGGGGCTTCGGCCTTGAAGACGGACTACGTGCCGACGCCGGCGACGGACACGCTGACGCTTGACTTCAAGATGCGCGACACCCAGGGCTCGCTCGGGATCCTCTGCGCGCGGCAAGGTGCTACGCAAGCCTCCTGGAGCCTGTGCTGGGACGGAGGAGGGGCGCGACTCCGCTTTGACAGCAACAATTGCCAGAGCAACTGGACGTTTGGCGCGGTCTTCAATGGGGACATGCGTCACAAGATCAAGTTGGCGAACAGGATCGCCACGGCGGATTGCGCGAGCAGCATGACGGCGGCCACGGCGCCCGCCACGGCAGGCGGCGCGCTGACGTTGCTGGCCTATTACAACGATTCGACGACCCGTGTCCCCACCTCCTGCTCCGCAGTGCGCATCTACGGCTGCCAGGTGGTCCGCTCGGGCGCGCTGATTCACGACTGGGTGCCGGTGCGCACGCCGGAAGGCGTGGTGACGCTGTACGACCGCGTGGACGGCACGACACCCGAACATGCCGGAACGGGCCACCTCATCGCCGGCCCGTCCTGGGCGCACGAAGGCCCCGTCATCTTCCCCAAAGGAACGATGATGATCATCCGCTAGGCGTCAACGGTAGGGGCACGCGTCCCGCGTGCCCGCAGTCGCGTTTCAGCGCTCCACCTCCAGCCGGAGCATCCGATAGCCAATCGGCTCCAAGGCGAATGTCATCCTCTTGCCGTCAATCTTCGGAGCGGGGCCGAAGTCGGACGAGACGAGCTTGCCGACATCCTCCGAGAACATGAGCGTAACGGCCTGCGCATTCGTCGTGCAGTTCACGGCGAGAAGATACGCGTCGCCTTTGTGCCGCCACGTACGGACGGCCACCGATTCCGTTGCGCCAGAAACTGCTACCGGCGGGTCGGCGGACAGCAGCACCTGCTCGTACTTCTTCACCTCCGCCGCCGCGGCCTTCGTCCTTGCCCATGCCGGCGCAAACGCGTCGTTCGGGTCTTCATGCGGCTCTGACAGGTGGTGGTAGGCGTAGTA
>JAFRSR010000174.1 GCA_017427485.1 Kiritimatiellia bacterium | reverse complement strand
CGCGATCGTCGTCTCCTCGTCCAGTCCGGACATGTCAGATGCCGCTTTCCTCTTCCTTGAGGATGTCGAGCACGTAGTTCGGCAGGGCGAACGCGCCGCGGTGGAGCGCCGTGTTGTAGTAGCGCGTGTTGATGCGGAGCTTGTTCCAGCGCGCCTCGTCGAGGTTGCCGATCGGGTGGTACTTCTTCGAGGCGAAGCCGAAGAGCCAGTGGCCCGACGGGTAGCTCGGGATGTGGCACTGGTAGACCGTCGAGACGGGGAACTCCATCACGATGTGGCGGTGGGCGTCGCGCACGGACTTCTGGTGCGCCGCGTAGAACGGCGACTCGTGCTGGTTGATGAGGATGCCGTCGTCGCGGAGCGCCTTGAAGCACGTGCCGTAGAACTCGCGCGTGAAGAAGCCCTCGGCGGGGCCGTAGGGGTCGGAGGAGTCCACGATGATGAGGTCGTACTCCGCCTTCTTGCCGCGCACGTAGCGGAGACCCTCCTCGAACCACACCTTCACGCGCTTGTCCTTGAGCTTGGCGGACGTGAACGGCAGGTATTTCTTCGCGAGGAGGACGACGTGCTTGTCCACCTCCACGAGGTCGATGGACTCGATCGTGCGGTATTTCGTGAGCTCGCGCACGGTGCCGCCGTCGCCGCCGCCGATCACGAGCACGTTCTTCACGCGCGGGTGCACGGCCATCGGCACGTGCGTGATCATCTCGTGGTAGATGAACTCGTCCTTCTCCGTTATCATGAGGCCGCCGTCGAGCACGAGCACGCGCCCGTAGGCGGACGTGTCGAAGATGTCGATCTGCTGCACGGCGCTCTTCTTCGAGGCGATCTGCTCGACCACCTTCATGGAGAAGCGCACGTCGCGCGTGTGTTCGTCGGTGTACCAGAGTTCGGTGCGCATCGTCCGCCTCCTACGCAAGTACGTTGATGTATTCGAGGTTCATGTCCTCGGTGCCGGTCATGAAGCACCCCTTCTCCTTCGCGAAGAGGATGTGCTCCAGCACGTCCGGCGTGATCCGCTCGCCGGGGGCCACGATCGGAATGCCGGGCGGGTAGCTCATCACGAACTCGCCGGCGACGAGGCCGGTGGACTCCTTCATCGGCACGCGGCGCTTCTTCGCGTAGAACGCCTCCTGCGGCGGCAGCGCGATCACGGGGTCGATGTATTCGTGGTCGAAGAGGCCGATCGGGCTCTTCTCGCGCAGGCGCTTGATCTCCTCAAGGGCGGAGATGAGGCGCTCCACGTCCATCATGCGGTCGCCCGCCGAGAGGATCGCGAGGAGGTTGCCCACGTCGCCGAACTCGATCTGGATGCCGTAGTCGTCGCGGAGATGGTCGTACACCTCGATGCCGGCGAGGCCGATGTCGCGCGTGTGAACCGAGAGCTTCGTGCGGTCGAACGCGAACACCGCGTCGCCGTCGATGATCTCCGGACCGAAGGCGTAATAGCCGCCGAGTTCGTTGATCTCCTCGCGCGCGTAGTCGGCGAAGTCCATCGTCTTCTGGTACATCTCGCGTCCGCGGAAGAAGAGGTTCTTGCGGGCGATGTCGAGCGAGGAAAGCAGCAGGTACGAGGCCGAGGTGGACTGCGTGAGCGTAATCACCTGGCGCACGTAGTCGGGGTTCACGGGACGGCGCGTGAGGAGCACGGAGCTCTGCGTGAGCGAGCCGCCGGTCTTGTGGATGGACGCGGCCGTCATGTCGCAGCCGGCCGCCATCGCGGAGACGGGCAGCTCCTCGTGGAAGTAGAAGTGCGTGCCGTGCGCCTCGTCCGCCAGGACGCGCATCCCCGCCGCGTGGGCGAGCCGCACGATCTCCTCGAGGTTCGAGCAGATGCCGTAGTAGGTGGGGTTGTTCACGAGCACGGCCTTGGCGGAGGGATGGTCGGCGATCGCCTTCGCCACGTCCTCGACGCGCATCCCGAGCGGGATGCCGAGGCGCTTGTCCGTGCCGGGGTTCACGTACACCGGGATCGCGCCGCACACCACGAGCGCGTTGATGGCGCTGCGGTGCACGTTGCGGGGGAGGATGATCTCGTCGCCCGCCGTGCAGGTGGCCATGATCATCGCCTGCACGGCCGACGTGGTGCCGTTCACCATGAAGAACGCGTCGTCCGCGCCGAACGCCTCCGCCGCGAGGCGCTGCGCGTCGCGGATCACCGACACGGGATGCCCGAGGTTGTCGAGCGGCTTCATGGAGTTGACGTCCATCGCCATCGCCCGCTCGCCGAGGTACTCGGTGAGCTCGGGGTTGCCGCGCCCGCTCTTGTGCGCGGGCACGTCGAAGTGCGCGAGGCGGTTGATCCGCTGCGCGTCAAGCGCGTCGGCGAGCGGCGTCGCCCGCTGGCGCGCCGTCCGTGCGTCCTCCGCCCTCGAAGGTACGGTTCTTGCCATTTAACTGACCACCTCTTAACTGAGTGAACATTGGTAGGGCGCGCTCGCCGAGCGCGCCGAACCGCCCGAATCCCTACTCCACCGGGAGCGGTTCAAAAGCGCGGAGATTATACCAAACCGCGCGCGGATTTCAAGGGGTAATGGTCAGGCGCCACCTGAAGAACATGCAGGACGGGGCCGGAGTGCCGAGGTCGGGGATGCAGAGGTCCGTGGCGGGGTCGAAGGGGTACTCGTCGATGGTGATCCACGGGGAGAGGGTCGGTGAGGCCAGAATCGTGAACACAAGGCCGTACTCGTCCGGGTTCTTCTGCGGGGCGAGCTCGAAGCCCGGCGTGCCGTTCGCGTTCATCTTGAAGTCGATGAGCGGATGGCCGTTGACGTCCGTCTGGGCGTTCAGCGGCTCGATGCCATAAACATAACGCGCGATGAGCGGGATGCCGTTCGTGACGTAGAGCGGGTCGGTGTTCACATCGAGTCCGTACTTGACGAGGAAGCGCTGGAAGCCCGTCAACTCTGGCTCCGGCACCTGCACGAGGAACGTCCGCAGGTACGGCGTCGTCTTCCCTTCGTCGATCTTCCAGACGTCGTCGAAATCGAAGGCGAAGTTCGCAGCGTGGAACATCTGCTGGCTCGAACGGCCGGTGACGCCGGTATAGCCGGCATTGTTCACGGCACCGAGTCCGGCCTTGCTGTAGTCGTAGTAGGATTTCGTGATCTTGGCCGAACTGCCGCTGCCGCCGGCGAAGGCGCCGTGATAGGAGCCCGAGCTCGTCACGGAGCCGACGCAATAGGCGTTGGTAATCGAACCGTCGACAAATCCCGCAAAGCCGCCGACGTAGCTGCCGTCGCCCGTCACGTCCGCGACGGCGTAGCAGTCCATGACGTAGCCGCCGCTGAGCGAGGCGACGAAGCCGCCCGCGTACGAGTCCGACTGGCCGGAGATGTTCGCCGACACCGTGGCGCGCGGGACGCAGCTGCGGAGGATGACGGGCGAATCGGAGACGGAACCGACGAAGCCACCGGCGTTGCAGGTCGTCGCGTTCGTGACCGCGCCCTGGAACGAGCAACCCTCCACCAGGGACTTGGAATCGATTGCGCCCGCGAAGCCACCGACGCCGGCGTCCGTTGCGCCGGTGACGGCGCCCTCCAGCACCACGCCACTCACGCGCCCGCCCGCAATCCTGCCAAAGAACCCGGCAGACCCGTCCGCGGCGTTCACGACGAAATTCGTGATCCGGTGGTTCTGTCCGTAGAACTCGCCCGTGAAACTGCCGAAGGGCGTCCACGCCGCGCCGCCGAGGTCGATGTCGCCGTCCAGCACGTAGATGCCGGCGAGGTTGTTCGTGACGGCGAAGAGGGCCTCGACCGTCTGGATCTTCGTGGCGCCTTGGACGCGCTGCTTCACTTCGGGCCAGGGGGTGCCGTTGCCGTCCTTCGAGAGCTCTTCGACCTGGTGCACGGAGAGCGAGCCGCCCGTCACCTGGCCGTTGCTGCCGCAGAACGGACGCGGCCCCGCGCCGTAGGCGGAGATGCTGCAGTTCCGGATGGTGCCGTTCGCCGTGTCCCCGGCGTTTCCGACGAAGGAGCCGATCGTGTCGCCCGTGCCCCAGACGGCGCCGGAGCACCAGCTGTCGGAAACCACCGCGGCGGCGTTGGTGAGAGTTCCGGCGAAGCCGCCGTAGTTGTCGCCGGAGGAGCGCACGTCGCCGCGCGCCACGCAGTTGGAGATCACGAGCGGGGCGGAGACGCGGCCGACGAAGCCGCCGACGTCGCCCTTACCGTCGACATGGCCGTCGGCGCGACAATCCGTGAAGCTGGCGTTCCCTTCGTTGGAACCGACGAAGCCGCCGGCGAACGCGTCGGTCACGGACACGTCACCTGCGGCGGTGCAGCGGAGGAAGGACGAGCCGTCGGCGCCGTCACGGATGTAACCGACGAAGCCGCCCGCCTTCCGGTAACCTGCTGACACGCTCACGTTCGCGGAACAGTCGGTGAAGGTGCCCTTGCACCTCCTGTCCACGTAGCCGATGAAGCCGCCGAGGTTACTATTTTGGTAACTAATTTCGTTCGTGCACACGGAGACGGTGCCCTCGGCGGTACAGCGCGTGAAGGTGAACGAGCCGATGTCGAAGATCGCGGAGATGAAACCGCCGCGGGAGTCGCTGGCGCCTACGCTGGTGACGTCCGCGCACGCGTGGCAGTCTGTGAAGGTCACCGACCCGCCTCTGGCGATGCCCGCGAAGCCGCCGGCGTCCGAGCCGGCGGCGGAGACGGAGCCGGTGGTCGCGCAGCCTTCGAAGAGAACGCCGGGGCCGGAGATGAATCCGGCGAGCAGGCCGATGTAGGAGTAGTTGCCGCTGACGGAACCCTGCGCGGAGCAGTTGCGGATCGTGGAGGTGCCGTGTACCTCGCCCGCGAGCGCGCCGCAGCGTTCGTATCCTTTGATGGAGACGCCCTCCAGGTGAACGCCGTCGATCGTCGCGCCGTCGATACTGCGAAAGATGCCGACTCGGGCTCCGGCAGAATCGCCGCTCGACGTGTTGTCGAACGTGAGGCCGGTGATCTTGTGGCCGTGCCCGTAGAGCTTGCCGGTGAACGGCGAGCTTGAGGAGCCGATCGGCGTCCAGGGCGAGCCGGAGAGGTCGATGTCCGCAGCGAGTCCATAGGCACCGGAGAGATTGGAGGAAATCGCCGCCAGCTGCGCGCGTGTCGTGATGCGCGTACCGAGCGTGACCGAAACGACATGGTAGTTGTCGAGGAGGACAGTCGTCTCATTGGCGGAGGCGTTGGCGTAGGTCGCGCCGCCGGTCCAGCCGAGGAAGATGCGGTCCGCCGGGTGGTTGATGGAGATTGGGACGTCCGTGCCGGGGGCGTAGGCGCCGAGGCCGTTGACAGTGGCGGTGGCGGTGTCTCCGGCAAGAAGGAGGAACTTGCCGTCCACGAGCCCCCAGTCGAAGTAGGGCTGCGTCTGGCCATCGGTCTGCGTCCAGCAGCCCGCCGCCTGGAACGCGGTGAAGGTGTTCGTCGAGCGCATTTCCGCCGCGTCAAGGGCGACGATGGTCCCGTTATAGCCCCCCCCACTCTCCTCCGAACCGACATCCGCGAGGCCGTCCACGAGGCGGAAGCAGTTGTCGCAGTTCGCACTACCCGACAGGGTGCCCGCGAAGCCGCCGACGTGCGAATTGCCGGTCGTGTCGCCGTCGCCACCCGCCGCGTAACAGCGCACGAGGGTGACTTTGCAGTCCCGCTCCAACTTGCCGAAGAAGCCGCCGACACTGTCGGAGCCATGGGCGCGCGCGACCGTGTAACAGTCGAAGACGAAGGAACCGCTACCATGCCCGCCTGTCACATAGCCGATGAAGCCTCCGACGCAGTTGGCGGTGGATGAAACCGAGCCGACCGAGAAGCAGTTGCTCACGACGCACGGGAAACGGTCGGCATCATCGATGACGCCAATGAAGCCGCCAACGTGGTGGGAACCGGCGGAAACATCGGCGATCGCGAAGCAGCGCGAGACGAAACAGTTGATCTTGATGTGGCCGATGAGGCCGCCCGCGCGTCCGTAGTCCGATCCGCCGGTGGCCATGACGGTCGCGCCCACGACGGAGCAGTTGGTCACGGTCGCGTCCTCGGCGCAGCCCGCGAGGGTGCCGACGTAGCTGCGGCCGCTCACGGTCGCGTTCGCGATGCGGAGGTTGGCGACTCTCGCATCCGTGCCGCTGGACCCGAGGTACCCGAAGAGGCCCGCGTAGTTGGAGGAGCCGGCGGTCACGGTCAGGTTGGAGATGACGTGGCCACACCCGTCGAGCGAACCGGTGAACTTATTGAAGTTATTGCCGATCGGCGTCCAGGGCTCGCCCGCGAGATCGATGTCGCAACCGAGCTCGTAGGCACCGGCGAGGTCGTTCGTGATGGCGGCGAGCTCGGCGCGCGTGGTAATGCGCGTGGCCGCAAGGGCGGCGGTTGCGCCCGCGAGCATCGCGGCGAGGGTCAACATCTTCTTCATGGCGTAGTTTCTTTCAAGTACTTGTTGGAAGTCGCATGCTTTTTCCGGCGCGTATTATAGCAAAAATCTCCCCCATGAATCAAGCAGGGCTCAACGACTTCAGCCTTTTTTCTGCTGAATTTAGGCAAAAATATTCTCCCTATCTCCGAAACTCCGAATCTCCCAGTAGCGAAAGCAAGAAGAACGGGCTATTGATCTTCGAAGGTGATCCGCCACTTGAAGAACATCTTCGGCGGAGGATTGTCGTCGATGAGGTGCCAAGTACCGTCCGATTTCTCGTACGCCATCGGGACGAGCTTCGCGTCAGACCAGTCCGCGAGGTCTTCGGTGGCCAGCACCGTCACCGTCGCGCCTTCGGTGTTCACTAAAGCCGGAAACTTCACGACCGGCTTACCGTTCGCATCGAACGTGATGTCAAGCAGCGGCTCGGCAAGATCGGCGGGACCGATCGAGGGGTCGATCCCGAAGACGTACCGCACGCCGGCCGGAATGCCGTTCACCATGTCTTCCGGTTTCGGCATGTCTTCCGGTTTCGGTTCGTCGGTGATGCCGACGTCATTCAGCCAGAGTTCATACGCGCTGAAGAGCGTCCGCAGGTACGGATACGTCTCTTCGTCGATCTTCCAGACATCGTCGAAGTCGAAGGCCGTGAAGGACTCTTTCCGCTGCATCTCCTCGTCGCCGAGCGGCGTGATGCCGTCGTAGTCGTCGGAGCCGCTACTCGTGCCGGCGGCCTTCAGGTCGTTCTCGGTGTCCTCATAGTAGGAACCCGTGACGAGACCGGAACTGGCCTGGCCGACGAACGCGCCACGATAGTGCCCCCCATCGCTCGAGACGTAGCTGTAGCACCAGGAGGTGTCGATTCGGGCCGCCTTCGACACGCCGCCCGCGAAGCCGCCGACATTGTCGCCACCATTGCCGCCGTAGCCGTCGCTGCTATCCACTGACGATTGGGCACTCGAGTCCGCGATGAAGCCGCCGCCGTGGTTGCCGACGAAGCCGCCCGTG
>JAFRSR010000173.1 GCA_017427485.1 Kiritimatiellia bacterium | reverse complement strand
CGACTGGGGCGCGTACGACGTGGTGGTCGTTGGCGGCGGTACGAGCGGGGCGCCGGCCGCGCTTGCGGCGGCGCGCGCTGGCGCGAAGGTCCTGCTCGTCGAGTACCTGCACGTCCTCGGCGGCGTAGCTACGGACGGGATGGTGCTCGGCTATTTTGACGGCAACCACTGCGGATACACCGAGGCATTCAAGAAGGGAAACAAGGAGATCGGCGGACGGCACGGTCTTTACCGGCGCGCCGAGACGTTGCGGAAGTGGTGCGGCGACGCGGGCGTTGAGGTGATGTTCGGCGCCATGGGCGTGGGCGCGGTGGCCGAGAACGGCACGGTCAAGGCCGTGGACATTGCCACCCCGCTCGGCGTCGGGCGCGTGCGCGCCAAGGCGTTCATCGACGCCACGGGTGACTCCGACGTCGCGGCGGCGGCGGGCGCGCAGACGAAGTTCTTCGGCGCGCGCGAGTTCGCCCTCCAGAGCGCTGGGCAGTCCCCGCACCGGCTCGGTCGCGGCGGCATCAACTCGGACTTCGGCTACCTCTACGATGCGGACGCGCGTGACCTGTGGCTGTTCGGGCTCCGTGCGCGGGCAGGCGCGCCGAACGCCTGGGACATCGCGAAGATGCCCGATTCGCGCGAACGGCGGCGCATCGTGCCAGACTATCTCCTGAACGCGCAAGACGTGACGGCGAACCGTCCGTTCCCCGACGTGGTCGTACAGGCTCGCTCGCGGCAGGACTCGCATGGATTCCTCGTGGACGACTTCTGCGCGCTCGCCGAGTCGAGCGTGACGCCCGTCAAGGAAGGCGGCGAGATGCGGTCGAAGTTCGACGTGAACGTGCCCCTGCGCGCGCTTTTGCCGAAGGGGATCGGCCATTTGGCGGTCGTCGGCCTGGGCGTGGGTTGCGCGCGCGACGTGCTGCCGATGGTGCGCATGCAGGCGGACCTCATGAACATGGGATACGCAACGGGCATCGCGGCGGCGATGGCGACGAGGAACGGGGGCGACTTCCGCGCGCTCGACCTTGCCGCGCTGCGCAAAACCCTTGTCGGCGAGGGAATCCTGCGCGCGGAGACGCTGGACTGGACGAAGGACGTCGATGTCTCGTCCGATGCGCTTCTCGCGGCGAGCGTGAAGTCGATGGGGCATGCCTTCACGGGCAGCCACGTGGTGTGCCGTCCCGAGAACCGCGCGCGCGCCCTTCCGCTTTTGCGCGCGGCGTATGAATCGGCCGCAGACGCCGAGGCGCGCCAGATCTACGCGGTGACGCTCGGCTATTTCGGCGACGCGACCGGCGTTGAGACGCTGCTCGGGCTTGTGACGAACAAGGAGAAGTGCGCGATACCAAACCGCAGGGGCGCTTTCGGCGGCGGACGCACGGGCATGAACGCATGGATGCTCGCGCTCGGGCGGACGAAGGACCGTCGTGCGCTCGCACCTCTTCTGCGTCAGCTCAAGAAACTCGGACCGAATCCGTCCGTGGCGTCCGTGCGCGGCGTCACGCTCGCGCTGGAGGCCCTCGGCGATCCGGGCGCGGCGCCCGCGCTCGCGGCGAGCCTCTCGCAGCCGGGTCTGCACGGCTTCGCCGTGAAGGACTTCCGCGAGCTGCCGCCGCAGGGCGGCTACGGATTGGGGCCGGAGATGGACAACTGCATCCGCGAACTGGCGTTGGCGCGCGCGCTTTTGGCGTGCGGAGACCATGACGGCCTCGCGCGGCGCACGCTCGAGGCCTACGCACGCGATCCGCGCGGCGTCCTTTCGCTCTATGCGCGCACGCTTCTCTCAGAACCCTGACGGATGATGGTTCGCAGAGAAAAGAACCCCTAGAGGAATTGCCTTGCGGTGGGCGAAGAATATGCAAAATGCAGATTCTTCGCCCGATATACTATTGACGGATATGCGCGTATGCGATATAATTTACTCGTTTTTTCCACATAAGGCACGTGGAGGTTGTCTATGTTCGTTGGAAGAGAAGAGCAACTTGAACAATTAAAGGCGCTTTGGCGCAAGCCTGTCGCATCGCTTGTAACCTGTCGGGGGCGTCGGCGGATTGGTAAATCGACGTTGATAGAAGAGTTTGCAAGAAGGAATCGTGTCCGATTTATCAAACTAGAGGGCATCGAGCCTCAACCCGGCGTTACGAATGAAACCCAACTCAACGCCTTTGCCCAACAGCTTGCAGAGCAAACAGGTTGCGAAGACACGCGGCTGGAAAACTGGTTCAAGGCGTTTGCCCGTCTGGCAAAGGTCTTGAATCCACGCGAGAAGACGGTTCTCCTGATTGACGAAATCTCCTGGATGGGAAAGTTTGACGTAACCTTCCCCGGCGAACTCAAGTATGCATGGGACAATAGGTTTTCGAAGAATCCGAAGCTGATCATGGTTCTCTGCGGCTCCGTCTCCAGCTGGATCGACAAGAAGATTCTCAAAAGCAAAGGGTTCGTCGGGCGTCCGTCGCTCAACCTGCTCATCCCGGAGCTGTCCATGCGCGAGTGCGCCGCATTCTGGCGCAGGGGAGGATGCCGGGCATCGAGCACGGACATTATCGACGTCTTGTCAGTAGCCGGAGGTGTCCCCAAATATCTCGAAAACATCGATCCCGCGTTGTCCGCCGACGAGAACATCAAGAGACTGTGCTTTACGCCAGGAGCTTTGCTTGTGGAAGAATTCGACGAGATCTTCAACGACGCGCTTGATGCGAATCTTGGACTTAAGAAGCGGATATTGATGTCTCTGAGAGACGGCAACAAGACGCCAACGGAAGTCGCCGAAGCGCTGGGGCTGGAAAACAACGGACATCTTTCCGGCTATTTGGACGAACTGGAGCTGGCTGGATTCGTCGCAAAAGACACCGGATTGAATCCCTGTACGGGCAAACGATCAAACACCGTACGCTACCGCATCTCCGACAACTACACACGGTTCTACCTCAAATACATCGAACCGAATCGGGAACTGATCGCCAAAGGCACGTTCTCGTTCGTGTCACTTGCGCAGCTGCCCGGATGGGATGCCGTGCTGGGGCTTCAGTTCGAGAGCCTTGTACATGCCAATCTCCGCGAAATCATCCGGCGCATCGGCCTTGACCAGACATTGATCCTTTCAGCGGCACCGTATGTGCAGCATCCAACGACACGTGCGGCGGGGTGCCAGATTGATCTCCTGGTCCAGACGCGGCGGATGCATTATGTGGTGGAAATCAAGCGCAGGGAGTCCATCGGCGAATGGGTTGTCACGGAGGTTGAGGAAAAGATGGCGAAGCTGAAAACGTCTCGAACCGTATCCGTCGTTCCCGTGCTCGTCTATGACGGTCGACTCTCCAAGCGCGTGACCGCCGATGGCTATTTCGGATGGACGATCTCTGCGCAGGAGATGCTGGGAATGGGGGAGGCACTATGAAAAAGTCATGTTTTGCGGCATTTGTCCTGTTGGGGGCGGCCGCGTATGGATTGAACTGGGACAATGCCCTGATCATGGGCACCACGCCGGGCGGCAAGATGTTCTACGCGCCGGGCGAGGAGATGGTGTTCACGCTGAAGCTGGAGGGGATGAAGGAGCCCTTGCCCGCGGACACGTATTTCGTGGACTGGGAGCGCCGGGGCGACGACGGGTTGAAGGAGCGCGGGCGCGCGCCGTTGCCGTTCCCGCCGGAAGGTCTCGTGCTGAAGACGAAGAGCGACAAGCCGGGATTCGTCTGCATCGAGGCGAACGTGGTGACGAAGGACGGCAAACGCGTGCCCAAGAACCACCGCTGGGAGAAGCGCGTGTTCTTCCAGGGCGGCGCCGGCGTGCAGCCGGAGCTGATCCCGATGGCGGACGAGCCGGCGGACTACGACGCCTTCTGGGACGCCTGCCTCAAGGAACTGGCGGCCGTGCCGATGGACGCGCAGATGACGCCCGTGGAATGTCCCGACAAGGAGGTGCGCCTCTACGCCGTGCGCATTCCCTGCGCGGGGCCATGGCCCGTGACGGGCTACCTCACGATTCCCGTCAAGGCGTCAAAGACGAACCGCATGCCCATCACTGCCAGCTACCGGGGCGCGTCGCAGGACGAGCAGCTGCCGCCGAAGAACGGCCCGCACGACCGCATCTCGATGCTGATCAACCCCAACGGCTACGAACTCGGTCGCGGTCCGGAATACGTGAAGCAGTTCTTCAAGGACGTCTCCGAGCCGGGCTACGGCTACGGCATGGGGCCGAAGTCGAACGAGAAGAAGGAGACGCGCTACTGGAAGTGGTGCGCGCTCCGGGCGATCCGCTACCTGCAGTGGATCAAGACGCTTCCCGAATGGGACGGCAAGGAGCTGGTGCTGGGCGGTGGCAGCCAGGGCGACTGGCAATGCTATCACGCGGCGGCGCATGTGCCGGGCGTGACGCGGATCAACGCGAACGGATCCTGGGGCTGCGACTGGACGGGGCAGAACCAGTTCAAACGGCTGCGCTCCACCTACCGTCCGGGATGCTGGTATCCCGACATGGCGTACTTCGATCCCGTCTTCGCGGCGAAGCGCATCACGTGCCCCGTGAACATCTCGTTCTCGGGTCTGGGCGACTACTGTTCCACGCCCGCCTCGCTCACGCTCGTGTATCGCAACCTGAAGGGACCAAAGAAAATCACCTACGTGCAGGGCTCCACGCACGGATGGCGTCCGGCCGGCACGCAGAAGTTCACGGTCGACGGCGGGTTCGACGCGGCGACCCAGCCGCCGCCGCACGTCGTGGACTCGAAGCTCGCCGACGGGCTGTTCGGATCGAAGGATCTCGTCTACTGGCTCGACGCCTCGCGCGCGGACACGCTCAAGACGGACGCCGCCGGAAAGGTGACATGCTGGAAGTCCGCCAACGGCAACGGCTACGCGTTCCGTCCGACGGCCGGCGCCGCCTGCACGAACTTCCTCAACGGCAAGCCGGTTGTGTCGTTTGGGTCTGCCGGACGCGCAAGCCTTGCGGGCAGTGGGCCGGTGGAACAGCGCACGGTGTTCATCGTGTGCCGCCCTCGGCGCGTGGCGACGTCGTTCATGGGCGTGTGGGGCGCGAAGGGCAAGGACGCCGGCCTGCGCACGGCGCAGGGCAGCGCGGCGTGGGAAAACGTGCAGGGCGGCCCCGACTTTAACTCGGCCGCCACGCTGATCGTGAACGGCGAGGAACGGCGCGGCGCCGTGCCATTCCTTCAGAACGACATCCAGGTGCTGGCGCTTCGTCACCCTGAGGACATCGAGATGTGGGGCGCGAAGTCCATGGCCGTGTTCACGCCGTCTGTTGGCGAATACGTCGCGGGACGATTCTTCGACGGCGACGTCGCCGAGATCGCCGCGTTCAGCCGCGAGCTCTCCGTGGACAAATGCCTCGCCGTGTCCGCGCGCCTCTCGGAGAAGTGGAACCCCGCAGGCAGCGTCTCCGCGTTCGATCCGCTCGACGCCGTGCGCGCCGCGCTCGCGCACGGCGAGAAGAAGGTGGTCTTGCCGAAGCGGCTCTATCTTGTGAAACCCAAGGACAACGGTTTCTACCTGCGCCTGAAGGGTCTGTCCGACACGGTGATCGACTTCTCCGGCTCGGAGCTGCGCGGACTCGTGAACACCGGCTTCTTCCATCTGGAGGACTGCACGAACGTGACCATCCGCAACGTGGAGCTAGACTACCGCGACCTGCCGTTCACGCAGGCGCGGATCGTGTCGGCGGACAAGGACGGCACGCAGACGCTGGAGACCATCGACGGCTATCCGCGCCCTTCGGGGGAAGACGTCGGGGGATGGCCGTTCCAGGTCTACGACAAGGACACGCTGGAGCTGAAGAACCCCATGCGCATGGGCGCGGGCTTCAAGCTTGAACGCCTGGCGGACGGGCGCTACCGCGTCTCGGGCGGCGGCAACCGCGCGGGGGCGGTGGGCGACATCGCGGTGTGGAGCATGCCTTCGCCGAAGGGCGCGATGGAGGGCGACCACGTCTCCGTGCGTGACGTGATCCACAGCCGCGCCACGGTGCGCTGCACGTTCGAGAACGTCACGGCCTATGCGACGCCGGGCGGGCGAGCCTTCGAGGAGCACCTCACCGAGGCGAACGTCTACCGCAACTGCCGCATCGTGCGGCGTCCGCCGGAGACGGACTTCGCGAAGCGCGGGCTGAAGCGCCTGCGGAGTGGCAACCACGACGCGTTCATGAGCCGTCGCGCGGTGGTGGGCCCGAAGATCCTCGGCTGCACGGCGCTGTACCACTGCGACGACGCGGTGAACATCTCGGGGATGTACGGAGTGGTCTACGAGGTGAGGGGAAACGAAGTGCGCCTGCTGGAGTACACGCCGACGGTCTTCCACGCGGGCGATACGGCGCAGGCGATGTCCGCGGACGGCAGGACGCTCCCGCGGATGGCGGTGAAGGCCGTCGGAGCGCGCGAGGCGATGACGTCG
This sequence comes from Kiritimatiellia bacterium, assembly GCA_017427485.1. Lineage (GTDB taxonomy): Bacteria > Verrucomicrobiota > Kiritimatiellia > RFP12 > UBA1067 > RUG572. The sequence continues at coordinate 8,633 of JAFRSR010000173.1, read as the reverse complement.
GAGGAGCGCGCATACATGACGACGATCGGACTCTGGCGCGGACTCGACAAGCTCTGCCGCACGGCAATTCGCGTGACGGTGGACGACGCCTCCGCCTTGCATCGCGGCGACGCGGTGATCTCGGACCGCGCGCAGGGCAACGGCTTCGAGATCCGCGGCTGCCACTTCGGACGCAACCGCGCGTTCTGCGTGCGGATGCGCGCGTCGAACGGCACGATCGCGGACAACGTGTTCGACCGTCCCGAAGGCTGCGGCATCTACCTCGGGCCGGAGTACGAGTGGCTTGAGGGCGGACTTTCCGAGAACGTGACAATCACGAACAACATCTTCGTGGGCTGCAAGCCCCATATCGGCGGCACGGCGGCCCACCGCAAGCGCATCTCCCGCGAGGCCTACCATAACGTCACGGTGGTAGGGCGCGACGTCCTCGACGCGCCGTCTCCCGCCCGTCTCGACCCCATCGCCTACATCCGCGGCGAGCTCGCCGCCGGCAGCAAAAACATCACCATCCCCAAGGCCCGCTACTGGCTCACGCTGGCGCCCGGCGAGACCTGCTACTTGGCATTGACCAACCTCACGGGCGTGACGATCGATTGCGCGGGCAGCGAGTTCGTCGGCACCGTCAAGACCACGATGTTCGGACTCCACGCCTGCACGAACGTCACGCTGCGGAACGTGTCGGTGGACTACGCCGACCTGCCGTTCACGCAGGCGGTCATCGAGAAGGTGGACAAAGACGGCGGATGGGACGTGCGCGTGATACCGGGCTATCCGTGTCCGGCCGCGCACGCGCTGTCCGCGGATGACATCTGGCCCGTGCAGGCATACGACGCGAAGACACTCGAGCTGAAGAACCCGATGCGCTTCCGCGACAACATTGCGATCGCACGCACGGGCACGGACACCTATCGCATCACGGGCGGACAGAACAAGAAAGGCGACGTTGGCGACATCGCGGTGTGGAGCCTCAGGGAGACGATGCGTCCTTCGCGCCGCGGCGCGGTCACGGCGGGTTCCTGCGCGGGATGCACGTTTGAGAACGTGACCGTGTACGCCACGCCGCACGGCTGCGGCTTCGCGGAGTCGTCGGCGAAAGGCAACCGCTACCTCGGCTGCGCGCTCGTGCGGCGTCCGCCGGAGACCGACCTCTTCCCGCGCGCGCTGAAGCGTCTGCGGAGCGGCAACCACGACGCGTTCAACTCGCGCTGTTCGTACGTGGGGCCGACGCTCGACCGCTGCACGTTCCAGTACCATTGCGACGACTGCGTGAACATCAGCGGGTTCTACGCGTTCGTCACGGAGCAGAAAGGGCGGACGCTCCGCATCGCGCCGTACGGCGGCAATCTTCGGATCGAACCCGGCGACACGTGCCAGCTCATGACGTTCGAGGGTGCCTGCCTGCCGGACGCGAAGATTGTCTCGCTCCAAGCGGCGGGCGCGACGACCGCCGCGGAGCGGAAGATGTTCGAGAGCTACAACCTCTGGCCGGGAATCGCGGCGGGCGTGCAGCGCGCGTTCACGGCGGAACTGGACGCGGATTGCGCCCTGCCGCCCGGCTCGGTGATCATCTCCAACCGCCGCATGGGAAACGGATTCCGCATCCGCAACTGCACGATGGGACACAACCGCGCGCGCGGCCTGCTCATCAAGGCGTCCGACGGCGTGATCGAGAACAACCTCATTGAGGGCGTGGAAGGATGGGCCGTCCAGATCTCGCCTGAGTACGAGTGGATGGAGGGCGGCTACAGCCGGAACATCCCGATCCGCGGCAACACGTTCCGCGCGAACGGCGGCAGCGTGCACATTGCGGGCAGCAGCGGCGCGCGCAAGCCTCTGCCGCCCGACCCCAATCGCAACATCGTCCTTACGGACAACACCGTCTCAGGCCATTAATAAGTGCGGCCGCGGATGAGGGCGGGCAGCCACACGCGGTAGCGGTTGTCGGGGCGCCAGACGTTGCCGGCCGAGGCGTAGTCCGTGAAGTGGACCGCGCGCGGGTGAATCTCCTGGTCCTTGTCCTCGTCATGCGAGCCCATGGGGAGGAAGCCTGTCACGGACATGAACATCGCGGGGTCGTCCGCGCGCGTGAGGCGGAAGGCGGCCAGGTCTTCGTCCTTCACAGTCCACTCGCGCACCTCCTCGTCGAGTTCACCGTCGTGGAAGCGCGTGTCGCGCGCGAGGCACACCGGCCCGCGCGTGAAGGCGACGTGGTCGTGCAGGCGGTGCATCTTCACCGACATCGGCAGGGTCAGCTCCACGATCTCGCCGTTCCGCCACGTGCGGCGCAGTTCGCAGTAGCCGCCGGCGATCTTGGCCTCCGCGGGCTTGCCGTTGATCGTCACGGTTGCGCCCTCCGCGAAGGACGGAATGCGGAGGCGGAGCGCAAACGCGGTCGGCATCTCCGATTCACAGGTGAGCGTAACGCGTCCCTCGCGCGGATAAAGCGTGTAGAGGCGGAAGCGCGCCTTCTTCCCCAGCGCGGGCAGGTCCGCCTCGGCGAGTCCGCTCATGTAGAAGTCGAGCGTCGCCACGTCGCCGTCCGCCGTGAACGCGCGGTTGAGCACGCAGAGCCAGCCGCGCGGGCCGTTCGCGTTGCAGCAGTTGGTGTGCAGGCGGCAGTGGTGGTGGCCCGGCGCGCGCGAACCCATCAACGGCGTGTAGGCCGCGAAGGTGTCCGCCTCGAAGTTGAGCGAGCCGAGGTAGGCGTTGTAGAAGGTCTTCTCCAGCTGCTCGGACCAGTACGGATCGCCCGTCACCGCGCGCAGCTTCTCGCAGAGGCGCATCCACGTGGTGATCACACACGTCTCCTGCTGCCAGGAGATGTGCCGCCACTGCTGGTCCGCGCCGTGGAACCAGTGTTCGCCCGCCGCGCCGCCGCCCGCGAGGTTGATCTCCGTCGTGGCGATGCTCTTCGCGGTCTTGACCGCGGCGTCGAGATACTCCTTGCGTCCCGTGGCCTGGTAGTATTCAATCAGCCCCTGGTAGCAGCTCATCAGCTCGTACGCCTTGGTGAGGGCGTGTTCGGGGTTCCACGAGTGGTACTTGTCGACCACCGTCAGACGGCGGTCGGCGACGGGCACGTCGGCCTGCTTCACGAGTTCGGGGCCGTCGGGATACTCGGTCATCTGCTTCACGATGTAGTCCGCGAACGCGAGGAAGCGCGGCTCCTTCGTGCGATTGTAGAGCCACACGACCGGCTCCAGGACGCTCAGCGAGGGCAGACCGCCGTATTGTCCGGTGAAACGGAGTTCCCTGTGCCCCTTGGGGCCGCGTTCGGCGATCAGGTAGTCGCAGAGACGCTTCGCCGCCTCCAGCGCCTCGGCGGCGGACGGCTTCAGGGATGGATCGCGTGCAGCGTAGTCGTAGTAGTGCAGAAGCCCCATGAGCGTGTACTTTGTGCCCCACACGTCCCATCCGCGGCTGTAGCGGTTCTCGGGCGCGTAGTTGCCGATGTAGCCGCCCGGCTCCTGCCTTCCGATGATGGCCTGCGTGCTGGCGGCGATCTTCTCGCCAAGGCGTTCCGAGCCGGTGAAGCGTGCAAACGGCGCCGCCGCGTGCATGTACTTGCCCCAGAACTCCGTCAGCCACATCCACTTCGTGTCCTCGCGGTAGAGCTCGGCGAGCTTCACGGGGTCGGTCGCCTCCACGTGGTTCGCGAGCATCTTGTCGAGCCGCTTGCCGAAGTGCCCGTCGGGCCGCATCTCCGCGCACGCGCTCGTCACGACGAGCACAACTGCCAGCCGGAAAAGTTTCTTCATCTTGGGTCTCCTTTGGTTTAGTCCTTAGTAAGAGGAACGGGCTACCGTCCCAGCTGGTCATCCGCCTTGGGGTAGGGGCCGAGCCCGACGTCCTCGGGCGCGTAGTTGAGGGGCCAGCCCTCAGACGGTTTTTCGCCGAACGTGTCGCGCACCGCCTCCAGCATCCCGAAGCCGAGCTCGCGGTTCGGATAGCCGATGGAACCTTCGCCCCATTCGTCGATCGGGCCCAGGAGAAGCCGCGTCACGCCGGACTCGTCGGCGAAGCGCTTCCCGTCCACGCAGATGCGGCGGAAGTCGGTTGCGTTGATGTTCTTCACGGCGGAAAAGGTCTCGCCGCGCCACGGACGGTCGTCGTAGGCGGTCGTCAGCGATGGCAGGAACGGCAGGTTGCTGTTCGCGAGCAACTCGCGCCAGTGGCGGAGACTCGAATCGGCCAGGTACTTGTAGTCCTGGAAACCGTCCACGCGTGGCGGCGCCTTGGGATCGCCGCCATCCATATACTTGTAGACGCACGTGCCGTCGAAGCCGAACGTCTTGTACTGCGCGAGGAACTCGCGTCCCGTCGCGCCGCTCGGCGAACGCACGGCGATGAAGTGGATGCCCGGGAGACCGGCCTCGCGCGCAAGGCGGCGCGAGACGTCCAGCAGCTTCTTGCAGCCACCCGGACCGATGTCGCGCTCCATCCCCGAGGGGCTCCAGATGCTCACCACAGGCTTGCCGTCGATCCGCATGTACTGCGGATCGCGGAAGTAGTTGTCGATCCAGTAGCGCGTCACCTTCTCCTGGTCCGCCACCGAGTGCGAGCCCGCGCCGTTGTGGTTCGCCCACATGAGCGACCACTTGAGCAGTCCGCGGTAGCGCGCCTTGCCAAACGCGATCGGCCAGTGCCCGTGGCTGTGGTGGCCGCGGCTCCAGTACCAGTCCACGAACACGAACGAGACGCCGTTCTCCACGAGGTGCTTGATCTGCCAGTCGATCACCTCGGGGTTCGTCTCGTCGTACCAGCCCAGCACGGGCTTGCGGTGCGGCGCGCGCGTCCACACACCGTGCCACAGGTGCGTGTCCCAGCCGGGGAAGAGGAACGCGCCGATTTCGTACTTGCCCGTCTTGACGGGCTTCGGCGCCGGCACGTAGTCCGCCTTGGCGAGGCCGAGCGACGGCAGCACGTCCGCCTTCACCGTCACCGTGCGCGGGGCCATGCCGTCGGCGGAGATCGCAAGCTGGAAGGCGCAACGCCCCGCGCCCGGATCCGACAGCCGGATGCGGAATCGGCGCTCGTTCGGAAGAGATCCCCAGGCGTAGTCGTTGCCCACGCTGTCCCAGCCCGCGCACGCGGCGATCTCGCCATCCGGCGCGAGGTCGGAGGCGTCCAGCACGCGGCAGCCCGACGGCAGGCCGCTGAGCGCGAAGCGCACGTTCTTCGCCGGCGCCGTGCCGTAGTTGCGCAGGATCAGCTCCAACGGAAACGGACGCCCCGCGCGCGGAATCGCCTCCTCGGGACCCGCGTACGTCACGCCGACGTCCGGCGGCAGGTCGGGACGTCCCGTGACCATGCGGAGGCCGGAGACGGGAAGCTTCCAGCCCGAGGTGACCTGCAGGATCTCCAGCTCGTAGGCCAGCCCCGCCCACGACTTCTGGCCCGGCTTGTTGTTGTGCGGGTTCATGAAGTCGAACCAGTAGGTGTGCCGCGCGCCATCCGGCGAGGTGGTGAACCGCAGCCGCTTCTGTCCCGGCGAGGCGTCCGAGAACCACGTCACCGACGCGTATTCCTGCTGCGGCGTCTGCGCCTCGAACACGATGCCCGTCGTCTTGCCCGTGTCGATCGGCGTGCAGTCGCCCTCCTCGAACACGCGGACTCGCTTCACCTCGAACGTGCCGCGCAGGGGATCGGGCGGATCGATGCGCAGGGTGGTGATCCGCCCTTCCCCGAGCCAGCCCGGACGCACCTTGTGCGTCTCCCATTCGCCCGGCTTCCGCACGGTGAAGGCGGCGTGGCGGGCTTGCGTGCAGCCGCCGCCCTTCTCGGAACACCAGTAGAGCAGGTGCGATCCCGGCAGGGTGCAGCGCACCGTGATCTCGACGTACTGGTTGCACTTCCCGTCGAACGGCACGGGCGGCTTCGCGTACAGCTGCGGATCCTGCGCCACGGCCTCCACTGCGAGGCCTTCCGCCGTCACGCGCGGATTCGTCCATTTCTTCGACAGCGAATTCGTCCAGGCGGACATCGAAGCCCCCTCCCACAGGGCGAGATCCGCCGCATCCGCGCCCAGTGCGGTCGCGGCCGCCGCGATCACTAAAACACTTCTCTTCAGCATGGTCTTTGCCTCAACTTCGTGGTTGTCGAAAGAGATCAAACGGGGACGACTTCAAGCGCGTGCGCGGGGCAGACGTGCAGGCACGCGCCGCAGCCGACGCACTTTTCGGCGTCAATCGACGGATGGTGCGGCACCTTCTTCTCCCCGACCATCGTGATTGCGCCGTAGGGGCAGTGCTTCGCGCAGAGGCTGCACGGGTAGTTCTCCTTGTGCGCCAGGCAGAGGTTCTCCCAGCCGGCGGCAAGCGACGCCTGGCCGATCTTCGTCTTCGCCTTCTCCTCCTTCGAGAGACGGCGGATCGCCCCCGTGGGGCAGACCTCCCCGCACCGCGTGCAGTCCTTGTCGCACGACCCGCGCGCGAAATCCATCACGGGCATCATCGTCCCGGACAGGCCGTACTCAAGCGTCGCGGCCTTGAGTACCTTCGTCGGGCACTTCGCCACGCAGAGGTTACATCCCGTGCACCGCGTGCGCAGGCGCTTTCCGCTGTCAGACCCCGGCGGCGCGATCACCGCGCCTGGTAGGGTCGCCTCGCCGAGGCGACCGTCTGGTAGGGCGCGCTCGCCGAGCGCGCCGCACGCCCCGGCCGCCGCGCCCAACAGGAAGCCACGTCTCCTCATTTCCATGACAACGCTCCCTTCTTGCAGGTGCCGATGCAGGTGAAGCACCTTACGCACCGGCTTTGGTCGACCTTGCCGTTCTCCACGTCAATGCACTCCGCCTTGCAGGCCTTTGCGCAGAGCCCGCACTTCACGCACTTCGCGGCGTCCAGCCGGATGCGCACGGGCGCCTTGACCGACAGCAGCCCCAGCACCGCCCCGACCGGACAGACCGTGTTGCAGAAGAGACGTCCCCGCAGCGCCGCCACGACCGTCAGCGCCGCGAGCGACACGCCCGCCACGGCCAACGCCGACCACCCGCGGATGAAGATCTCGCTCTTCAGCATGCACGGGCGTCCCCACCGCATGCAGAGGTCGGCCACATAGTTGTTGCACGCCGCCGCGAGCGGTTCGAAGAGATGCGTCGCGAACCGGCCGTAGACGCTGTACGGCTCCACGAGGCCCGCGAGCGACGCGGCGCCGCACAGCAGGAGCGCCGCAAACAGCGCGGCGGCGACGGCCCGCACGACGGGACGTCCCGCGCGGAAGAGGAATGACGTTCGGCGGAACCGCCGGCGGATCCACAGCACGACGTCCTGGAAGATGCCGAGCGGACAGACGATCGAGCAGTAGAGACGCCCCGCGAGCAGCGTCACGCCCGCCACGACGCCCAGGACGACGACGTTGAACGCCAGGCAGGCCGGCACGAACTGGACCTGCGCCAGCACCCCCGTCCCGGCGGCGAAACCGAAGACGAAGAGGTTGAGGCCGACGAAGACCGACACCGCCAGCAAAATGCGTAATATTCTCAACATGGCAGGATCCCCTTTCCGTCCAGACGACCGCCCTTCGCGAGGTAGACCTCGCGGACATGCTTGACCGTGGCGGCGATCTTCTCCATCTCGACCGGGATGCTGAACACCCACTGCGGGCATCCCTCCTTGCATTTCTTGCACCCGATGCAGCGGTCCGCGCGCGCCGACGCGGGGATCGTGTTGTAGTAGCTCACGAGAAACGCGCGCCGCAGTTCCTGCGAATCGTTCGGGCCGCCGTCGTCCTCCGGAACGCGTCCCTCGCCCTTGAACGAGTTCCACCAGGTGAACACCTCGGGGATCTGGATGCCGTAGGGGCACTCGCAGTACCGGCAGTTGGTGCAGGCGACGGGCTGGAACTTCTTGTAGAGGTCGATTGCCTCCCGGTAGACCGCGAGATCCGCCTCGGTGAGCTTCGCGAAGCGCTCGCGCGAGAACGTGCGCACGTTCTCGACGGCCTGCTCGACCTGCGACATGCCGCTCAGGACGGTCTGCATCCCCTCGAAGGACGCGGCGTAGCGCATGCCCCATTCCGCCGGCGTGCTGCCCGGCTTCGCCGCCTCCAAGCGCCGGCGCGCGGGCGTGTTCAGGTGCGCGAGGCGTCCGCCGCCGAGCGGACTCATCACGAAAATCGGGATCTTCTTCGCCGCCAGCACCTTGCGGTTCGCCTCGCCCTTCGGCTCCACCCCGTTGAAGGGAATCAGCGTCAGCGCCCAGTTGAACTCCTCCACGAGCTCGGACAGGAACTCGTATGTTCCATGGTAGGAAAAGCCGAGGCGCCTGATCTTGCCGGCCGCCATCATGTCCTTCAGGTAGTCGAGCACGCCCAGCTTGCGGTAGACCTGGTCGTACTGTTTGCGATTCGAGAGGGAATGGAGCATGTAGACGTCGAAGTAGCCGATCGCGGCGGTCCGTTCGCACTGCTCCTTGAAGATGCGCTTCGCGTCGTCCAGCGCCTTCACGTGCCACGTCGGCATCTTGTCCGTGAAGAAGAAGCTTTCGCGCGGATACTTCACGAGGATCTCGTTCAGGAACTTCTCGCTGTCGCCGCCGTGGTAGACGTAGCCCGTGTCGAAGAAGTTCACGCCGTGGCGGTAGCTGTAGTCGAAGATCTCCGTGGCGAGCTCGCGGTCGATCTTGTTCTGGTTG
>JAFRSR010000172.1 GCA_017427485.1 Kiritimatiellia bacterium | reverse complement strand
CGAACGCACTCCCTCAGCGGCAATTCGTCAAGCGTGATGTTGAGCGAGATTCTGCCGGCGAAAGAGGACGATTCGAGTATGTTTCGGTTTATCCAAGTCGAAACGCTTCCACATACGACAAGAACAAGCCGATCATGCCGCTTGAGCGACTTGTCCCACGCATTCTTCAGCATGCCCGCAAAATCGGGATTGTACTTGCCCATCCAAGAAACTTCGTCCAGAAGTACCACCGTCCTCCCGCCGTCCCGTATGGCAACGTTCAGGTAGGCGAACGCATCATCCCACGAAGACGGGCGTATAGATCCTGGCAAGTCGCTTTGCGCCGCCAACTGCGCTGCAAAATTCGCAATCTGGTCGGCATCCGTCATTCTCGGACGAGGGGCGAGACCTGCGATTTCAATGAAGCGGCATTCGCTTCTTGCGGCGAATTCCTCGATCAGACGACTTTTGCCAATCCGTCGTCTGCCGCGACACGTCACAAAAGAGGCCACCTTTTTGTTCCAGAGCCTTGTCAAGGCCTCCATTTCTCTATCTCTGCCAAAAAACATGACCGTATTCTAGCAAAAGCCCCCGATGCCGTCAATGGGCTTGAAATACGCAATCACGGCATTTCAAGCCCGGACAGTTGAGGTGTCGTGCGGGCTTGAAATCCGCAATCATGGATTTTCAAGCCCCGAGAAATCCGCGCGCTCGCGGTTCGACTACAGTTGATTTGCTTGTAATGCGTCAATGAAATGCAGGGTGGCTTTGGCCGTGTAGAAGTGCAGAAAATGTAGATGATTGGGAGCTGGGGCTCTGCCCCAGCGGCTCATGACGGCGGCGGCAACGGGAAATCCTCACCTGAACAGAATGAGCGTGCCGCGGCCGGCGGTGAGGATGTAGCCTTCCCTGTCCTGGCAGACGGCGAGATCGTTGTACTTGATCTTCGAGAGCGTCTGAGCCGGAAGGCAGGCCGTCGTCCCCACGCGCAGCCCCGTCCTGTGCATGTCCTTCACCTCGGGACCCGTCACCGCCAACTGCGCGCCCTCCACGAAGGTGAGGCCTCCCTCGGCCAGAGAAAGCGCGGATCCTTCGCCGAGCGTCACGCCCGAGACCCCGTTGGTGAGAAGCGGCAGCTGCGCAAGGTCCTGCACCACGCCGTCCGCCAGCTCCAGCGTGCCGCCGCGCAGCTCGAACACCTTCGTCGCGTTCACGAGCCCCGACGCCCCCAGCACCCACGCGCCCTCGAAGATGCGCACCGGCGCCGCCATGAAGTTCCGCCCGTTCTGGATGGCCTTCGACGGCCCCATCTTCTCGATCACCAGATTGGTGAGCTGGTTGTTGTAGGCGATCATTTCGCCGTTGAACGCCAACGGCCCGTCGCACACGACCGGAAACTTGCGCTCTCCGCCGCTTTCGTTGCCGCCGGTGAGGATGAGGCCGCACTCTATCTTGTTCGTCACGTCTCCGGACGAAGTCCAGCGGCATTCCTTCGAGTAGCCCACCCGCGGATAGGTTGGACCCTTCACCACACCGCCATTCGATATGTCGAGGTACTGGAGATACGTGCGGGCGTCTTTGTCCGAAGCCGTGACCGTGACGACGGTCCCGCCGTCCACCGAAACGCGCTGGTTGTCGGCGCCGAACACGGCGGTGGCGGCCGTCTGGCGCAGTTCGCCGCCGCGCATCACGTTCATCTTGCACGTGCCGCTGGTAGCCGGTGTAGAGGCTCAGTCCCGTCGCGGCAAGCTCCACGATGCCGTTGGACATCACGTTCAACGTCCCGTTCGGCGGCAACGCCGCCGCATTCGAAACGACAAGACACGTCTTCACACGCCCCGAACCCTCGACGTCCACGCGTCCGCTCAGAATCGAGTTCGCACCGGTCAGCGCGCTCGTCGCGGCGAACACCGCATCGTGGTCCGCGAACGCCACGTTGACGTGATGGATGCAGTAGCCCCACGTGCCGTAGCTGTTGCCGCCTTTGGCCTTGGCGTCGTCAACCGTGAGGATGTAGCCGAACTTCTCGGTGCCGGGGACCTGCGCCCAAGAACAATACTGCGCGCGTGGGACGCATACGCGCAAAAGCGGTTCGGCATAGTTGATTTCCAGATCGATCGTCTTGAACCAGTTACCGTCGCGCGTCTGGAACTGATAGAACCTGGTGAGTCCGTCAACGCTGTTCGAGACGAAATAGACGTGCGGATCTGCGTCGGTGGCGATATTGGGCCCCTGGATCAGCCCCGTGACGTTGGTGATCGCTGAAAGGTCCATGCCCTGGATGGTCGCCATGGTATTCCAAGAAGTGCCGATGTACGGAGCGGTCCCATTCATGCTCGTTCCCGTGTAGCACAAGGTGTCGCCAGGCACGACCGGCAGATCACAGTCCCACGGAAGGAAGGAAAGCGCAACGCCCGCCCCGCCCGAGACGGCGCCTGAAATGTCGAACCGGCCACTGTGCCTGTTCTTGAAACCAAGGGTGCCGAGAACGTAGAAATCGTACGGACATGCCCCGGACGCCGAGATGGCCGCGTCGCCGGAGAACACGAGCGACGCCGTCGCGCCGTTCGTCACCGTCCCGGCGGCGGAGAAGGCGTTCTCCACCACGACGGACGGCAATTCGGGCGTGACCTGGCGCATGGCGATGTAGTCGATGTCGTACCCGTGTACGCCGATGTTGTCGATCGCCACGCGGTAGGGGCTCGTGCCTTCGAGCGTGTCGAAGTCCGCACCAAGGTACGCGATACCAGTGATGTATCGCGTGTAGAGGATTCGGGCCGCCACGTCTTCCCCCTCCTGCACGAAGCGCACCTTGATGGTCTTTACGAAAGAGCCGTCTAGGGCTTGGAACTGGACGTCGAGCGTTCCCTCGCCGGGCGTGAGGTGGTACGGATACCCGCGTCCCTGTACGGCGAAAACGCACCCTGGCCAGTTTTTCTTGTTGAAGTCGCACCAGGTCGGCGTCCACTCCGAAAGCGTCATCCCGCTGAACACGACGATATTCGACACGCCGGAAAGCGGCTGTCCGTCGTAGACCTCGAGCGCGGCCTCCGCGCCAAACGTCACGGCGCCTTCTGCCGCCACAGGCAAGGCCAGTTTCAGTTCGCCAACCGCTAGGGACACCTCCGCCCCCGCGGCGAACGTCATGAAATCGCCGTCGATCGTCACGCCGTCGGACGCGTTCTTCAGAAGCGTCGAGACCTTGCCGCCCTCAAGCGTGATGGCCACCGCGCCGTCGCCGAGCGAGGTCGTGGGGCTCGTGGAGTCCCATGTGTACGTCGTCTCGCCGACCGCCGCCGCCACAAAGAAGGCGACGGTCACGACTGCGGCAAGGCGCCGCGCCCCCAATGACGCGACGGCACCCACGCTGTCGCAAAATACTTTGTTTTCCTTCATTTTCCGTGCTTCCTCCTCCGGCGCGCACCGCTCATGCGGCACGCAAAATCGGCCTAACCATTTATACGTGGGGAAATCATATCACATCTCGGATTTCTCCGTCAATTCGAAAATTGAGGTAATGGTAATGGCCAAAATATGCCTTGCCGTTGAATGATTGAGCACATTTGTTTTTGATTTCATGTTGCAGTTTGACTGCGGCCTATGATATGATGTGAGGCGTGAAAAAACTTAGAAATGTGCGTATGACATCACCCCCGTCCATATTCAACGTCGTGGCGAGCATCAACCTCGCCTACCAGACGCATGCGCACCTGCTCAGCGGGATCCTCGAATACGTCAAGACGCACACCGTCTGGACGCTGAACCTCATCGTCGGGCGGCGCGACGAGCAGAAGCGGTTCGCCCCGTCCACGCTCGACGGCATCATCCTCTACGGCAAGATTCCAAGCTGGCTGAACAAGGCCGACCTCTGCAAGACGCCAACCGTCATGATCGAGCCGACCAGAGAACCGGATTTCCCCTGTTGCCGTGTCTGCTGCGACAACGCGCCCGTCGCCGCGACCGCCGCACGGCACCTTCTCTCGAAGCAGTGCGAGACGTACGCCTTCGTGCATTCCGCCGGGCGGACGTGGTCCGACACGCGCGGGCGTCTTTTCGCGGAGGCCATCCGGTCGGCGGGCGGGCGTTTTCTCTGGCGGACGTCCGACCGTGCGCGGCTTCCGGACCTCATCGCCGCCGCGCCGAAGCCGCTGGGCGTTTTCGCCGCCACGGACATCCTCGCACGCGCCACGCTCGACGCCTGCCGCGTGGCGGGTTGCCATGTGCCGGACGACGTGCTGATCCTCGGCGTGGACAACGACGTGCCGCTCTGCGAGCTGTCGTCCCCCACGCTCTCCAGCATTCCCCTGACCGCCCACGACGCAGGCTACAGGCTGGCAGAGCGGCTCGACCGCGCGATGCGCGGCCGGATCGACCTCGGCAGGCCTTCCGACATCGCCTACACCGGCAAGGAGGTCGTCGAACGGCTTTCCACGTCGCGTTCCTTCGCCTACGACCAGCTCGTGCGCCGCTGCCTGGAACTGCTGGAAACCGACTTCGCCTCGCCGATCCGCGTGTCCGCCCTCGCGACGCGTTTCGGCGTGTCGCGGCGCACGCTGGAGACGCACTTCCGCGCCGTGACCGGCACGACGATCACGGAAAAGGTCACGCGCCTCCGGATCGACCGCGCCAAGCAGCTCCTCAAAGCGTCCAACGTCTCCCTGGAACGGGTCGCGACGGCCTGCGGCTTCTACAACGCGAGCCACCTCTCGGCCGCCTTCCTCCGCTGCGTCGGCGTCCGCCCCTCGGCCTTCCGCGACGGCTTATAACGTCCCCTGCAGAGGCTTATGGTATAATGGGCGGCATGGAAAAACGAAAACTAGTTAGGCGTATCGCCAAAATCGCTGCGTGGACCGTTGCCGGGATTCTCGTGTTTCCCGTTGCCTACGCGCTCATCGGAACGATTTTGTCGCTGATCCCCGTTAACCGCCATGTCACGTCGGAGGGCGAGGTCGTCGTCTATCTGCAAAGAAGCGACGTCCACACCGACGTCGTCGTGCCGACGCGGACGAGCCGCATCGACTGGACGACCGTTGTTCAGCCTGGGGACACAGGCGCCGCGGACGGCGAGGAATATCTTGCCTTGGGCTGGGGATCGCGGGACTTTTACCTGAATGTCCCGACATGGGACGACCTGACGTTCGGAATCGCGCTCGGGGCAATCTCCGGAATGGGCGGGACGGCCTTGCACACGAAGTATGTGTACGAACCCGTCGAGAGTGAGGACTGCCGTCGGCTCACCCTTACGTTTGCGCAATACGACGCGCTCGTCGAGTACATCCTGTCCAGCGGCAGGCGAAACGCGGACGGCACCTTCGTCCACATCGACCAAGCGGGCGGTGGTTGGTCGAACGCCTTTTACGAGGGAACCGGACGCTACAGCCTGTTTTTCACGTGCAACTCGTGGGCGAACTCGGCCCTCAAGGCCTGCGGGCAGACATGTTGCCTGTGGACGCCTCTCCAGCAGCCGATATTCTGGAAGTATCCACGCAAATGACTGCTTCTCCGCTGCCTCTGCGGAGTCAACCGAAAATCCACCCGTTTTTCCATCTGTTTGCCACACGAGGGATTTGGTATAATTGTGCCGCTTTGGATTGGCCAATGAGCGCGGGCGAGTTAGCCCGCGCGCCAAAGGCAAGTTGTTTCAAACACGTTGTTTCCAATCAACAGGAGATAACCGAATGAAGAAAATTGTTTTGTTTTCTGCTCTCGGCGCCGCCCTTACAAGCTGGGGTGCGTCGTTGACCGGCGCGACGGACAAAAACCCGATTGCCTACCGGCCCGGCGAGGCGATGACGTTCACGCTCGCCGCGAAAGGCGGCGAAAAGGTCGTCTGGACGCGCACGGGAGACGACGGACGCGAGGAGAAAGGCGAGGCGAAGGCCGATGCGCCCGCGGTCGTGAAGACTTCCCTTGACAGGCCGGGATTCGTGCGGCTCGTGGCCGAACTTCTGGACGGAACTGGCAAGAAGGTCGCGCGCTTTGACGGCGGCGCCGGCGTGGACGTCGAGAAGATCAGACCCGACAAGCCCGAGCCACCCGACTTCGACGCCTTCTGGGCACGGCACAAGGCGACGCTTGCAAAGGTGCCGATGGATGGCGCCACCTGCAAAGAAGTCGCGAGCGGACGCGCCGACGTGAAGCTGTACGAGGTGTCGGTGCCGTGCACGGGGCCGCGCCCCGCGACGGGGTTCCTCTCAGTTCCGGCGAAGCCCGGCAAATACCCGGCGCGCATCCACTTCCACGGCTACAACGCGAGCTGGCTGCCTGCCGCGCGCAACACGCCGAAACCTTCAACTCTCCCAGTTGACTGCATCAAGCTCGACCTCTCCGCCCACGGCTACGAGTTCAACCGCGAAGACGCCTACTACAAGGACCTACGCAAGGCGTGCGGCTCGAACGGGTACGACTACGCGTTCGACCCCGTGCAGAACTCCGACCCGGAGAAAGCCTACTTCTGCGGCATGACGTACCGCGTGATGCGCGGACTCGAATACGTGAAGAGCCGTCCGGAGTGGGACGGCAAGACGCTCGTCGTCGACGGCGGCAGCCAAGGCGGACTGCAGTCCATCTGGGCGGCGGCGCTCGACCCCGACGTCACGGAGTGCCGTCCGTTCATCCCCTGGAACTGCAACATTGCCGGCCCTTGGTCGGGACGCGCCCGCGGCGACTGGCACATCGAGTGGGTGCCGGCGCTCGGCTACTACGACGCGGCGAACATGGCGCGCCGGATTCCAAAGACGTGCCGCGTGACCGTGACGTGGGCGGGGCTGGGCGACTACATCTGCCCGCCTTCCGGCGTGATGGTGTTCTACAACAACCTGACGTGTCCCAAAAGCCTGACGTTTATCCAGGGCGCGACGCACTCGTCGCATCCGCCCAAGCCCTGGCAGACGGCGAAGCTTCCCGCAGAATGAAATGACCATGAAGAAACACAGAATCGCCGTCATCGCCGGAGACGGCATTGGCCCCGAGGTCATCGCCGAAGGCGAAAAGATCCTGAAGCGGGCCGCGCGGCTCGACGGCACGTTCGGCTTTTCCTTCACCCATTTCCCATGGGGATGCGAATACTACCTGAAGACGGGCCGCATGATGCCCGAAGACGGACTGAAGACGCTTGCGAAGTTCGACGCGATCTTCCTCGGCGCGGTCGGATTCCCCGGCGTGCCGGACCACATCTCCCTCCGGGAGCTGCTGCTCGAAATCCGCCATGGCTTCGACGAATACGTGAACGTACGCCCGGTGAAGCTCCTGCCCGGCGCGCCCTGTCCGCTCGTCGGCGTCAGGCCCGAAGACGTCGACATGACGTTCATCCGCGAGAACTCCGAGGGCGAATACGCCGGTTCGGGCGCGTGGCTGTACAAGGACACGCCCGAAGAGGTCGTCATCCAAAACGGCGTCTTCTCGCGCAAGGGAACCGAGCGCATCATCCGCTACGCCTACGAACTCGCGCGCAAGGAGAAGAAGACGCTGACGTCGATCTCAAAAGGCAACGCGCTCAACTACTCGATGGTCTTCTGGGACCAGATATTCAAGGAAGTCGGCGCCGAGTATCCCGACGTGAAGACGTATTCGCTTCTCGTGGACGCCGCCGCGATGTTCATGGTCAAGGACCCGAAGCGCTTCCAGATCGTCGTCGCCTCGAACCTCTTCGGCGACATCCTCACCGACCTCGGCGCCGCGATCTCGGGCGGGATGGGCCTTGCGGCAGGCGCGAACCTCAACCCGAAGCGCACATTCCCGTCGATGTTCGAGCCGATCCACGGCAGCGCACCCGACATCGCGGGGAAGGGTCTGGCGAATCCGCTCGCGACCATCTGGAGCGCGGCGCAGATGCTGGAGTTCTTCGGACACAAGCGGTGGTCGGACAAAGTTCTCGGCGTGATCGCGAAGATGCTGCGGGAGAAGCTGTCGCTGACGCCGGACATGGGCGGAACGGCAACGACCGGTGAATGCGGAAGCGCCGCGGCGCGCCTCCTGGTGAAATAGCGGCAGGGAGCGACACCGTGACGCCAGCAGCCATCACCCTCACCGTCTTCTTGATCGCCCTCGCGCTCTTCATCGCCGATTTCCTGCCGATGGGCCTCATGGTCTTCATGGTGCCGATGGCGCTGTATTTCTGCGGCGTCATCGAGGCGAAGGAGATTTTCGCCCCGCTGATCGGTCAGTCCATTATCCTCGTCGTGGCTATGAGCGTGCTCGGCGCGGCGCTGTTCAAGACGGGCATGGCGGAGCGGATCGGCAGAGGCCTATTTCGATTCTGCCCCGGCGAGCGGTCGCTGATGATGGTCGTGACCCTTTTCGCCGGCACCGTCTCGGCGTTCGTGTCGAACACCGGAACCGTGGCGATCCTGATACCGATCATCATGGGCGCAGCGGCATCGCACAAGATAAGTCCGAGCCGGCTCTTGATTCCCCTGACCGCGGGCGCGACGCTCGGGGGGAACATCTCCGTGATCGGCAGCCCGGGGAACCTCATCGCAATGGAGACGATCGAGAGATTCTCAGAAGGCGCAATGAGCGTCAAGTTCTTCGAATACGCCGGCGTCGGCATCCCGTTGCTCATCGCCGCGGCAGTCTTCTACGCGTTGGTCGGCCCGAAACTTGTGCCGGCGAAAGAGACGGCGTGCACGGCCGAATCGGACAGTAGAGCCACGCCGGACGCAACGCAGGGATGGAAGGGCTGGTTTACGGTGGTTGTCCTGCTGGGGACGGTCGCGGCGATGATCGCCGCCGACTATTTCAAGTGCCTTCCTCCGATGCACATCACGGCTTGCGTCGGCGCGATCGCCGTCGTGCTGTTTCGCGTGCTGACCCAGAAGGAGGCGTTTGCCGCGTTCGACCTGCAGGCGGTCTTCCTGCTGTCGTTCATGACGCCGCTGGGCAGCGCGATGATGAAGACCGGCGCCGCGCAAAAGATAGCCGACGCCGTGGTCGGCGTCGGCGGGGGGCATGGTCCCATGATCCTGATGGCCGTCCTCTGGCTGACGGTCTGGGGGCTCACGCAGGTCATGAGCAACACGGCCACATGCGCGCTCTTTTGCCCGATCGGCTGGACGATCGCCAAGACGCTCGGCGCCGATCCCCGCGCCGTGGTGATCGCAATTCTGATCGCCTCGTCGGTCGCCGTCTGCACGCCTCTCGCCATCCCGGCGAACTCGATGATCCTCGAACCCGGCGGACTCCGCTTCAAGGATTTCTTCAAGCCCGGCATCTGCCTCTCGGCCCTGGCGTTTGCCGTCTCGATGGCGTTGCTGCCGATCCTCTATCTGTTTTACCCCTAAGGCACCGACGCAGGCCTTTGCGTCACTCCTGGTCCGACTCGGCCTTCTTGATTTCCGTGTCGGCGTCGGAGAAGCCCATGGCGAGGGCGGCGTACCCGTTTCCGTAGCGCTCCATCATCGCCCAGCATACGTTGATGCTGTCAAGGAAGATTTCCTTCGGCAATGTCTCCAATCCGTCGCAGTCTACGTAGCTCTTGTAGCGGATCTCGCCGTCCGTCACGTCCACCTCGAAATTGCCGCTGGCAAGTCCGTAGTTGGCCTGTGCGGTGTAACGGAGCACTTCGACGATGTTATTGGGGTCAGCGGATATCGGCGCGACCATTAAGACATTGTAGTCGCTCTTGCGGAAACGAATGAACATTCGCGCGTTCTTCAGCTTGCACCTAAGCGTCACGCCCGCGCGGATGACGCCATGCTCCGCATCAAACTCGTAGTGCCAGTCGTCCGCGTCAAGAAAGTCGCGAACGGCGTCAATCATTTCTTCTGTCTCCATGTCATTCTCCTTTTTTTGTTTTAGTTCATGCTAAAACCGATAATGCGACGGTCAGAAGCATGATCGGCCAGCAAATGCTTGAACTCGCGTTCCTCGGCGGCACCTGCGAGATCGCTCGCGAGGATGCGGAGGGGTTCGTCCGCGTGCAGGCTGTGGCGGTAGGCAGCCTTGCCCCACACGCGTTCGTAAAGATTGCGGACAAAGCGCGCGTTGCTGAATTCCTTCGCGTTCAGCACCTCGTCGGGGATCTTCGTGAAGAATTCTTTCACTGCGCCCTTGAGCGCGCTCTCGTAGTCGAAGTTGCCGTCCAGCATCAAGAAGAATATCTTCTCAAGCTCAGCACGCGAATAGTTGGGGAAGTCTACGGCGAACGGGATGCGGCTCTTGAGGCCGAGGTTGCCCGTGAGCATCGTCTCCATGTCATCCTTGTAGCCGGCCATGATCACGCAGAAATCGTCGCGGTGGTTCTCCATCTCGGCGACGAGCGTGTCGAGCGCCTCGCGTCCGTAGTCGACCCCGGAACTGTCCTCGCGGAACAGTCCGTACGCCTCGTCGATGAAGAGCACGGAACCGTAGGCGTCGCGGCAGTAGGCGCTCGTCTTCGGCGCCGTGTGCCCCACGTATCGCCCGCAGAGATCGCGCCCCTTTACCTCGAAGAGATGCCCCTTTCGGAGGATGCCGGCATCGTGCAGCATACGTGCGGCGAGGCGCGCCACGGTGGTTTTTCCCGTGCCGGGGTTGCCGGTGAAGACCATGTGGATCGCCGGACGCTTGACCTTCCGGCCCTTTGAAGTAAGGGCCTTCTGCGTCTGGATCTGCACGATGATCTCGCGAAGGCGCTGCTTGACGGCTTCAAGGCCAACGAGCGCGTCCAGCTCAGCTGTCGGATCGTCCCCCGCACAGCTGCTTTGCGCGAAAGGCAGGACGTCCTCCGCGCACAGCGTGCGGTCTTCGGTGCCTGCCGCGCAGTTCATGCGCGCCTTCTCGTAGATCGCGCGCTGCACCATCTTGTCCATCGTCTTGTAGCCGAAGAAACTGTCGTCTCCCTTCTCGCGCAAAATCCACTGCTCGAAGGCGTCAGTCGCCTCCGGGGCAAGCGTGAAGCCCTGCTCCGAGAATTCCGCGCGCGCATAGTCCACCATGTCGCCGATTGGCAGCGGCGGCACGGCGACCACGCGCACGTTGAGGATGTCGTTCAGCGCATCCGAAGCCTCCCTCAGCACGTGGGCCTCGAGGAACGGCACCCGGAACACCACGAGGAAGCTGCCCGTGAAGCGGTTGAGCCAGCGGAGGTGCCGCTTGACCTCCGACGTGGCGAGCTTGCCCTGCCAAGCCGAGATGTCGAGGTACAGCACTGCGCGGGACACGCCGTTCTTCTCGTTGGACCGCGCCATGTCGCGGGCGATGTCCAACGCCTCCTGCCAGGTCACGCGATAGCGTCCATCGCTCTCCTCGGCTTCAACGCACAGGATGAGTTCGCGCACGGTCTTCTCGGCCACGTCGCCCTTCAACAGCCCGAACGCGGCATACAGGCGCGCAAGGCTCGCGAGGAAGTCGCTCCGCCCGTACCCCTCGTCCATCGCCAGCAGCAGATGCTGGTGCCAGAGATTCGACGCCACCCCGAGTTTCTGCAGCATCGGGATGATCGACGCCGTTTCGCGCACGTATGCGATCATTTCTCGGCTATGTTTCACCGGCACGGACTCGCAAATCTCGTCCACTACCTTTGTCGGATCCGGCGGCGGCGCTTCAACCGGTTTAACGTTGTTCTCCGTCCGTTTCGGCTGCGACTCGGCCTGGCCTGGCTCCTCGGCTTGACCTGGCTCCTCGTCCTGACGCGGATCCTCGTCCTGACGCGGATCCTCGGCCGCCTGTTTTTGCCGCGCAGGCTGAAAGCGTGGCACGTCAAGACCCTCCACGTCGCCCGCAAAGGTGACGTGCTGCCACGGAGATTCCTCTCCGAATGTCTCGATTAGTTCCCGGCCCAGCGCCTCCGTGAAATCGGAACGGTGCGCGGGTTTCATTTCTATCGTCAGGCTCGTGGCCGAACTCGACACGAGCTTGGCCGCCTCGTCACGGGCAACCCACTTCTCAAGTTGGCGAACTACGCGTACGCCATCCTTCCGCCGGGCATCCAGCCACGTCGAATCGAATGTAACTGTCAGACTACTCATTTCGATCCTCATTTCTCCTTTCGGTAACGGTTCTGCCGCGCAAGCATGCGGCAGGCAACAACTGCCGCGCCGAAACCGTTGTCGATGTTCACCACCGACACGCCTTCGGCGCACGAATTCAGCATCGCGAGCGCAGCGGCCACGCCGCCTGCGCCCACGCCATAGCCAACGGACGTCGGCACGGCCACCACTGGCACGGCGACGAGCCCCGCCACCACGCTCGGCAACGCGCCCTCCATGCCCGCGACGGCGATGACGACGTCGGCCCGGCGGATGGCGTCCAGCTGCGACAGCAGCCGGTGCAGTCCCGCCACGCCCACGTCGAAAAACCTGTCGACCGTCCCGCCGAAGAACTCCGCCGACTGCGCGGCCTCTTCCGCCACGGGGATGTCCGCCGTGCCGCCCGTCAACACGGCCACGCGCCCTTTCAACTTCTTGTTGCTCCCCCAATCAGAGGTGATCGCGCGCGCAACGGGATCGTAGCGGGCGGGGACGCCCGCCGCCGCGAGCGCCTCCGCCTGTTCCGCCGTGCAGCGCGTCGCGAGCACGGGCAGGCGCCGTTCGCGGAACGCGCGGAAGATTCCGACCATCTGCTCCGGCGTCTTGCCGGGACCGAACACGGTCTCGCCGAAACCGGTACGCGCGCGCCGCGCGAAGTCGAGCTTCGCGAATCCGATGTCTTTCACTGGCGGCGTCTTTTTCATGGAAGAGGAGATCTCAATGGATGTTGCCGCGCGAGGGATGCGACTTCGTCTTCGGTGCGTCGAGCTTGAGGAAAGTCGCGAACTTGAGCGCCTCGGCCGGGATCTCGTCACCCGTGGTATCGGGCATTTCGCTGAGAGGAGGGGGCGCCGATTCAAGGTGCTGGTGCGCGCGCGGCTTGGGGTTCACGAGTTTCCGCAACGCGGACTTGAAGGCGTCGAGCCCCACCTCGCCCGGATAGTCCTTGAGGTCGGCGTACTCGCGCAGGTCCTTGAGCGTGGGCGTGCAGCTGAGGGCGATGGGCGTGATGCCCGTCTCCTTCACGAACCGCTTGAGGTTCTTGCGGGCGGCGGCCTGGTCCATCTTGTTGGCGACCACGAGGAACGGACGCTCCGGCAGCTCCGCGTTGAACGCGGCGATTTCCTCGGAAAGAACGCGGTAGTCGTCCCACGGCTTGCGATTGTCCGTGCCCGCCATGTCGATCATGTACACGAGCACGCGCGCGCGTTCGAGGTGCTTGAGGAAGGCGAGGCCGAGGCCCACGCCCTGCGACGCGCCCTCGATGATGCCGGGAACGTCCGCCATGCGGATCTGCGCGAAGTCGTCGTACTCGATCGTGCCGACGATGGGGTTGAGCGTGGTGAACGGATAGGACGCGATCTTCGGCGTGGCGGAGGAGAGCGCCGTGAGGATGGAGCTCTTGCCCGCGTTCGGGAAGCCGAGCAGGCCGGCGTCCGCGATCGTCTTCAGCTCAAGGTGGAGACGGAGCTCCTCGGCCGGGCCGCCGGGCGTATGCTCGGTGGGAGCCTGGTTGACGGCGCTCTTGAAGTGCACGTTGCCGTATCCGCCCGCGCCGCCCTTCGCGACGATGACGCGCTGGCCGGGCGAGACGATGTCCGCCACCACGAGGCCCGTGTCGGAGTCCGTCGCGAGCGTGCCGCACGGCACGTCCACCACGAGGTCCTTCCCGCGGCGCCCGAAGCAGCGCTTGCCGGAACCCGGCACGCCGTCCTCGGCGTAGAGCTTCGGGTCGAAGTAGAGCGAGATGAGCGAATTGACGTGCGTGGAGCCGCGCAGCACCACATCGCCGCCGCGTCCGCCGTCGCCGCCGTCGGGTCCGCCGAACGCGACGAGCGCCTCGCGGCGGAACGAGGCCGACCCGTCACCGCCCTTCCCGGAGCGAACGATCACGTCGACCTGGTCGATGAACGTACGCGTCTTCATTGAGGGCCCTCGAACCGGATGGTCGCGGCGCGGCCGTGCGCGTCGAGCCCCTCCACGCGCGCAAACGCCTCGATCGTGGACTTCGTCTGCGCAAGGTCGCCCTTCGTGAAGGCGACGAACGAGTGGCGGCGGCGGAAGTCGTCCGGCGTGAGGCCGTTGAACATGTTCGCCGCGCCGCCCGTGGGCAGCACGTGCGAGGGACCGGCCACGAAATCGCCGGCGCTTTCCGGCGTCCACGCCCCGGCGAACACGGCACCCGCGCTGCGCACGCCCTTCATCAGCTTCGTCGCGTCTTTGCACATGATCTCGAAGTGCTCGGGCGCGAAGCGGTTCACGAGCTCAAGGCCTTCCTCCACCGTCGGCGTGACGGCGAAGAGGATGCCGTCGCGGTCGATGACGCGCTGGATGAGCGCCTTGCGGGACAGCGTGGCCGTCTGCGCGAGGAGCGCGCGCTTCACTTCCTCGGCGAACGCCTTCGACTGCGTGACGAGCAGACTCTTCTCCCAGCCGCTACCGTGTTCGGCCTGGCTGAGGAGGTCGGCGGCGACCCACTGCGCGCTGACCGTGCCGTCCGCGAGGACGGCGATCTCGCTCGGACCCGCCACCTGGTCGATGCCCACGTAGCCATACACCTGGCGCTTCGCGGCGGTCACGTAGGCATTGCCGGGGCCGACGATCTTCTGAACTTTCCTGACGGTCTTCGTGCCGAACGCCATGAGGCCGATCGCCTGGATGCCGCCCACGCGATAGACTTCCGTGGCGCCGGCGAGCTTGAGGGCATAGAGGAGGACGGGGTTCGGCGTGCCCGTGGGTCCGGCGGGCGTGCAGGCGACGATCTCCTTCACGCCGGCGGCGGCGGCGAGCGTGACGGTCATCACGCTCGTCGAGGCGAGCGGCGCGGTGCCGCCCGGCACGTACACGCCCACGCGGTCCATCGGCGAGAAGAACTCCCCCGCCGTGCCGCCCTTCGGCGTCTTCATCGTCCAGGGCTTCCGCAGGGAGGCCTTCGAGAACCGCATCACGCGCGCGTAGGCGTCCTTCACCGCCCGCTTGAGGTCCGGCACGACGGCCGCCTCGGCGGCGGCGAGTTCCTTGTCCGTCACGCGGAAGCGCTTCGGCGTAAGCTGCGCGCCCTCGAACTTCTCGACATACCGCGCCACGGCGGCGTCGCCCTCCGCGCGGATGGCGGCGAGTACCTCGGCGGCCGCCTTTTCGGCCTCCTCCGGGAACGCGCTGCGCGCGAGGAACTTCTCGACGACCCGGCTCTGCGGCTTCTCCGCCGCCCATTCGACTATGCGTACCATGATCACTTCTCTTTTCTCAACGAGACACCCCGCTGATTGCGCGGATAGTATACCATATCCTGCCCCCGCCGTGACAACTCCACTTCAAAACACAGCAAATATGCTATAATAACGCCATGAAAAACACAGCCCTCATCCTCTTTCTCGCGCTGGGCCTCGCGCTGCCGGCCGAGACGATCCTCGACATCGACTTCACGAAGGGCCTCGCGTCCGTCGACCATGCCACGATGGGCACGTGCCGCGGCGTGCTGCCGCACGGCGTCAGCGACAACTTCTCCAGCTGGAGCGAGGGGCAGTGCACGACGAAGCTCGTCACGGAGGACGGACGCACGTTCCTCCGGTTCGCCGCGGACGCCGGCAAGGGCGTCGTCCAGTTCTCCATTCCCGGCACGAAGCTCGCGCCGCCCACCTACTTCCGCGTCACCGTCCACGGACGCACCCGCGGCAACGCCCTCGGACTCGGCTTCCGCCTCAACCCGGCGCCCTACACCACCTTCTCCTCGCACACCTTCAGCGCGCCCACGTGGAAGACGGCATCTTTCCTCGGCCACGTGCACGCGAAGGCCGACGCCAGCATCGGACTCTATCTCTATCCCGGCACGGGCGAGACCGACCTCGCGCGCATCACGGTGGAGCGCGTGGACCGCGCCACGCTGGCCCGCACGATTCCCCGTCCCCCCAAGAGCGTCACCTCGTTCATCAACCGGCGCTTCCCGCTCGGACTCCCCAACGGCTGGAACCTCGACCGCGACGCCGAGACCGGCACGGCCACCGCGGTCCGCGAAGCCGACGCGCCGGTGCCCGTCCTCCGCCTCGCCTCGGGGCCCAACGAGCCGTTTGCCGTCTGGAGCGAGCCCTTCCAGACGAGCGAGCCCTACACGAACCACGTCGTCTCCTTCCGCTGCCGCGGCGCGGGCACCTGGTCCGCGCAGGTGGTCACGGACACGCGCGCGTGGGTCAAGTCCGCGCCCGTCCCCGTCGCGGACACGTGGAAAGACGTCTCCTTCACGTTCCGTCCGCAAGACCTCGCCCACGCGTTCGCCGTCAAGTTCACCGGCACGGGCGAGCTCTTCCTCGACGACCTCCGCGTGTGGTACGGCGAAAAGGCGCCGCCGCGTCCGTTCCCGTCTTCCGTCGCGCTCGGACCCTCCGGCGGCGAGATCGCGGGCGACACGCGCATCTTCTTCGCCGACGAGAGGCCCGCGCTTGCGTGGGCGGCGGTCGACGCCCCCGCGGGCGCCGTCCTCTCCCTTTCGCTCACCGACCTCTATGGACGCACCCGCGCGCTGCCGGACGTGCCGTTCGCCGGCGGCGCGTACGCGCACGGCACGCTCGACCTCGCGTCGGCGCTCGCGGACCAGACTGGACAGTTCCGCGTGACGGGCGAAGTGCGCGCCGGCGGCAAGGCCGTGTCCGCAGCCGACGAATTCGTCTTCACGCGCATCCCGCGTCCGCTCGGCTGGAACCGCGACATGCCCGACTCCCCGTTCGGCATCCACATGGAGCCGCGCGACGCGATGGTCCGCGCAATGAAGGCGGGCGGCGTCAACTGGACGCGTCTCCACGACGCGGCGCTCCGCTGCTCGGGCTGGTGGAACCTCGAGAAGGAGAAAGGCAAGTGGACGTTCTGCGACGCCTCGATCGAGCGTTTCCGCCGCCACCATATCAAGATCTTCGCCCAGCTCGGCACGGCGCCCGCCTGGGCCACGCACTACCACGACCTCGGCTGCAAGCAGATGGGCTACTTCGAGAAGTTCCTGCGTCCCGTGGACACGAACGCCTGGCTCAACTACGTAACCACGTTCGTGAAGCGCTACGACGGCGTGATCGACGAATATTTCGTGTGGAACGAGCCGTGGGGGCGCTGGTGGATGTCGGCCGCCGACATCAAGTACTACGACGCCGCGCGCGCCGCCGAGGACTTCGGCGTGTTCCAGAGCCTCACCTACCAGGCCGTCAAGGCGGTCAACCCGAAGATCCGCGTGAGCGGCTTCAACTCCTACGCGTCGAAAGGCGGCGGCGACTGGTCGCGCGGCGTCGCCGCGGGCGGCGGCTGGAACACGTGCGACATCCTGGACTACCACGTCTACACGCCCCACCCGCGCGCGCGGCGCACGGACGGCAATTTCACCGAGAAGTCATTCGCCCCCATCCTGGCAGAACATCCCAACCTCGACGGCAAGCCCGTCTACATGAGCGAGGGGCAGGGCACGAGCAGCGGCAGCCAGAAGGCCACGCGGCACATGAGCGGCCTCTACGCGCGGCTCGTGCCGTGGACGCCCGACACGTCCGAGGAGATGGCCGCGAACGCCGACGCCACGTGCCGCTACACGCTCTCCCTGCTCGCGGAGGGCAACGCGCGCATCTTCCTCTACACCGCACACGGCTACGGCGGACTCGTCTCGCCGCCAAATTACATCACGCTCGTGGGCGCAGACGGCTTCCCCTATCCGTCGTTCGCCGCCTACGCCGTCTTCACGCGCACGCTCGAGGGGTGCCGCTTCGTCTCGAAGGCCGACTACGGGAAGAACGGCTGCGTGTACACCTTCCGCGGCAAGGATTCAAATGCCACCGTGCGGCTCTACACGGACCTCGACCGCGACGAGGCGGCGGCGCTCCACGCGCGCACGCCACTCACGGATCTCTACGGCAACCCCTTCGACGCCGCAACCTGGTTCCCGGGCACGCTCCTATACGCGAACTGAAGCAAGGACGGCGATACCCCACGCGCCACCCTCGCCGGCGGTCGCAAGGGTCGTCACGGGAAGACCCAACACATCGGACATCACACGTTCCATCACGCCCGGCGTCTTGAACAGGCCGCCATGGCCGACGAGACCGCCGATCTTCACCCCTTCCCGT
>JAFRSR010000171.1 GCA_017427485.1 Kiritimatiellia bacterium | reverse complement strand
GGTTCGTCGAGCTTCGCTGTCCGTAAAATGTTTTGACCATCTCCTGACATTCCTCTGACGGGGGACTGACACGTCTTTCGGCCGACGTATGGTATACTACATGCCGTCAACCACAAAAAAGAAAGGATTCGACATGGGACTCATCACTCCGCCAAGGGCGCTCCGCGCCGGAGGCGTCACCGTGCTGGCAGCCTGTCTGCTGGCGGCAGGGTGCTGTACAGCACCCGCCGACGGCAACGGCTTCCGGAGCGTCATCCTCGAGACGCGCCAGAAGGTCGCCCCTGCGCTCGTCTACATCCGCGTCGTGCGCGAGGCGCTTGAGAGCGGCAAGAACGAGAAGCAGGTGGTGGCGGGCTCGGGCGTCGTGATCACCCCCGACGGCGAACTGCTCACCAACCACCACGTCGTCGACAAGGCCACTGAGATCAGGTGCCAGCTTTCGGACGGAACCGCCTACACGGCCCGCAAGATCGGCAGCGACAAGGACCTCGACGTGGCGCTCCTGAAGCTCGAGTGCCCGTCGAACACGCCCCCGTTCGCGGCGGCCGAGCTGGCGCCGACGCCCGTCACCGTGGGCGACGTGGTGCTGGCGATGGGCGCGCCGTGGGGCCTCGCGCGCTCCGTCACGATGGGCATCATCTCCTGCACGGACCGTTACCTCGAGGGCTGCGGACAGTACACGCTCTGGTACCAGACGGACGCCGCGATCGCGCCCGGCAACTCCGGCGGCCCGCTCGTCGACACGCAGGGCCGCGTGGTCGGGCTCAACACGCGCGGCAGCCTCTTCGGCGGACAGGCGTTCACGATTCCCTCGCCCACCATCCTCGAGGTGCTTCCCCGCCTGCGTGCGCACGGCGACGCCCACTGGGCATGGTTCGGACTGAACCTGCAGCCGCTCCACGACTTCAACCACGACATGACATTTCCGGGGGACACGGGCGTCATCGTGTCCGGCACCGACGCCGGCAGCCCGGCGCGCAAGGCCGGACTCCTGCCCAACGACCGGATCGTCTCCGTGGGCG
Source organism: Kiritimatiellia bacterium (assembly GCA_017427485.1). Lineage (GTDB taxonomy): Bacteria > Verrucomicrobiota > Kiritimatiellia > RFP12 > UBA1067 > RUG572. Next base: position 9,205 of record JAFRSR010000171.1, on the reverse strand, counting down.
GCGAACCCGTCAAGGTCGTCAACAGCGAGGACCTGCCCACCGTCTACCGCCGCCTCGGCCGCCTCGACTTCGGCAAGGAGGTCGTCTTCTCGGTCACGCGCGGCGACAAGGAACTGTCCTTCAGCATCGCCCCGACGGAGAAAGGCCGCGTGGAGGGCGCGCAGAAGGCGTTCGATCGCTGGGGCTTCACCGCGAAGGAGATCAACCGCTTCGACACGCCCGACCTCGCCTTCTTCGCCGAGGACGGCGGACTCTTCGTAAGCGCCGTCGCCTGGGACGGCAACGCCTGGAGCGCCGGGCTCAAGGAGAAGGACGTGCTTCTCTCCTGGGACGGCAAGCCCGTCAAGACGCTGGACGGCCTCAGCCAGATCTATGAGGCCGCGCTCAAGGACCTGCCGAACCGCTACCGCGCGAACATCGAGGTGATGCGGCGCGGTCGCAAGATGCAGATCGTCCTCAACTACCTGGAAGACACCGAGAAGGAGGTGCTGGAATGAAGAAGTCTTTGCTGATTGCCGCATTCGTCCCGTTCATGGCCGCAGTCGCGGCAGAGGAGAAATCAAAGGACCCCGCGGCGGAAGCCGCCGAAAAATCGGCGCGCGTGCAGGCGATGGCGGACGCCTTTCGTCCGAGCGTCGTCAACGTCCGCTTCCGGCTGAAGCGCCTCCCGGACGGTTCGCGTCCGAACGCCTCAATGCCCTACCGCTGTCCCGCCTGCAACAACCAGGGACGCCACATATCCGATTCCGACGAGAAGGAAGTCCCCAACCTCGTCGCCGGATTCGTGCTGGACAAGAACCGCGTGCTGGTGCAGGACCTCTATCTGCGTCGTGACTGGATCGACCGCCTGGAAGTCGTCTGCGGCACCAACACGCTCCCTGCGCGGCCGACGCTCTGCTATCCGAACGAGAACGCTGTTCTGCTCGAAACGGAACGTCCGATCCCCGGCGCGCGCCCTCTTTCCTTCACCGGCGACGCCACCAACGCGCCTTCCCTCTTCCACGTGGTGGAGGACTCCGACGGACGCGTCAAGGCCGGACTGCGCAAGGTCAACCGCGATTTCATCCACTACCCCGCGGCCGGCGAGGACTGGTGCGCGGCAACGCCCAACACCATCGTCGTCGACGCGTCGAACAGGGCCGTATCGGTGCAGATGTGCCTGGACCGTCCGCTCTCCGGCGTCATTCCCACGCCACCGTCGCGCTGGAGCAGCGAGCCGTTCGACGCCCGCGAGGCGCGCGTCGCGGCGCTCGAGAAGCGACTGCTGTCGTCCATCCTTCCCGTCTACCTCCACATCGACGAGGAGAAGAAGGGCAACTCGAGCCGGATGTTCTACTCGTCCTCCGACGACGAGACCAGGGCCGGCGACGTGGACTCCTTCGGCTTCACGCTTGCCGACGGCGAGGTGCTGATGCCCCTCAACCTGGATTCCGGCAAGGTGGCCGCGCTTGACAAGATGGAGGCGACGCTGCCAGACGGGAAAAAGGCGCCTCTTGAATTCGTCGGAGCCTTTGCCGAGTACGGCCTTTTCCTCCTGCGCTTTGCCGACGGACGCACGCCGCCCGGCGTGCAGCCCATCGCATTCTCCAAGGCATCGCCCGACGGGCTTGACCGCCAGACCGCCTACCTCGCCCGGCCGCGCAACCGCAACGGCAAGGTGCAGTTCACGCTTGCGCCCCGGAAGATACTCGCCTTCAAGCGCGTGTTCGGAGGCGTCGTCGTGCCAAGCGCCGCGCCCGAAAACAACAGCGGCGAGATGCTCCTTCTCGAATCGGTCGAGTTGGCGGCGCTCGGCGGACACGTGCGCTCGACAGGCGAAAGCGGAGGCTCCTGGCGCTCGCGCACGTCCATCCCGGGAGCCGCATTGGCGCGGCTCATTGCGGCGCGCGACTTCGACCCCGAGTTCGCCTTGCGCAAGGGCAAGGACCGCATCCGTGTCGCCTGGATCGGCGTGGAGACGCAGCCGATGACGAAGGAGCTTGCGAGAGAGAAGAAGTCGCAGGGCTTTCTCTCGGGCGAGGACGGCATGGGCTCCCTCGTCGGCAAGGTCTACACGAACACGCCGGCGGCGCGCGCCGGCATCAAGGAGGGCGATGTCCTCCTTTGGGTGCGCCGCACCACGTCCGAACGCCACGAAAAGCTCGAGTCGCGCGACAGCCGCAGCTTCGGCATGGACATCGAGGGCATCTTCGACCGTTTGCCGGTCTCGACGTTCGACCGCTACGGCATCACGCCGTGGCCGCAGGTGGAAAGCGGCGTGAACAACGTGTTCACGAGACTGGGCATCGGCACGAAGGTGGTGATTGCCTGGGTGTCGGGCGGCGAAAAGCATGAGGCGGAACTGGTGCTGGAGCAGGCGCCCGTCCATTACCGCACGGCACGCCGCATCCGCAACCGCACGCTCGGCATCGTGGCCGCCGACCTCACCTTCGAGGTGCGCGCCTATCTGAAACTCGCGGACGACGCTCCCGGCGTCGTCATCACGAAGATGCAGGAAGGCAGCCCCTCCGCCGTGGCGGGTCTCCGCCCCTTCGAGGTCATCTCGTCCGTGAACGGCGACCCCGTCACCAACGCCATCCGCTTCGCCGAGCTGATCAAGGAGAAGAAGGACCTAACCTTCTCCGTCCGCCGCCTCGATGTCACGCGCATCGTCCGCATCCAGCTGAAGGCCCAGCCCAATTGATCATTGGCAACATTGGAAACTGGCAACACTGGAAATTGGCAACACTCCCACATTGGCAACAATGCCAATCCCGTCCTTGTGGTATAATGGGGGCCGACAGGAGACCCCAGAATGAAGAACATCCGCATTTCCCTGGCACTGGCGGCGGCCGCGCTCGGCGCGGGCGCCGCCCCGATCGACATCCGCGTCGGACGCCAGCTGTTCGTAGACGACTACCTCGTGGAGTCGTCCAACGGACTCGTCCGCCACTGGAACCGTCCCGTGAAGCAGGACGACCCCGTGGTGTGGCCCGGCAACGGCGCCGCCCCGCGCGTGACCGACGGATCGAGCCGCGCGCAGGAAGGCGACAAGGCCGTGAACCTCACCGCCGCCACCGACGGCGGCCTCTGGTGGGACCCCACGCGGCGGAAGTTCCGTCTCTGGTACCAGGCCGACTGGCTCGGCGACATCTGCTACGCGGAATCCGCCGACGGCGTGAAATGGGAATACCCCGACCTCGGCATCGTGCCCGGCACGAACCGCCTCTTCGAGCACGACACGCTCGACAGCTGGAACGTGACGCCCGACTACGCGGCCCCGAACCCCTACGCCGCGTGGAAGCTCCACATCTCCGAGCCGCATGTTTCGCCGGGCTCGGACGACCGGCTCTGGACATCCAAGGACGGCGTCCACTTCACGGCCCTGGGGCGCGCGGGAATTTCCGGCGACCGTTCCACCTCCTACTACGATCCGTTCCGGGGCGTGTGGGTGTTCTCGCTACGCGACGGCTGGCCGATGCGTGCGCGCCGCTACTTCGCCTCGCGCACGTTCGGCGGCAAGGACTGCCGCTGGAGCTGGTGCGACAAGGAGCCCGACGAATTCCACGGACTGCCACGCGCCGAGCGATGGTTGGTTGTCACAAACGGCGTGCGGCGGCAACTCTACAGTTTCAACGCCGTCGCGTACGAGTCGCTGATGCTCGGCGTGATGGAGATCCTCTACAACACGCCCGGTGACAACGGCGACTGCGAGAAGGTCGGCCTCCCCAAGCAGACGGCCCTGCACTTCACGTTCTCGCGCGACGGCAAGACGTTCGAGCCGCGCACGGACGCCGACATCGCGCCGTGTGGCTGGGGCTCCGGCAAGTGGGACACCGGCTACCTCTCCTGCGTCGGCGGCATCTGCGTGATCAAGGACGAGCGCCTCTGGTTCTACTACACCGGCCTGCGCGGAGACGGCGAACGCCTCAAGAAGAACAAGTATCCCGCCTGGTCGCGAAACGGCATGTACTCGAACGGCTCCATCGGCGTGGCGACGCTGCGCCGCGACGGCTTCGCGGGCATGGTGGCGGACGGCAAGGGCGAACTTCTCACGAAGACGCTCACGTTCGACGGCGGACACCTCTTCGTCAACGCCGAGTGCCGCTTCGGCTCGCTCGCGGCAGAAGTGATCGGAGAGGACGGACAGCCCGTCAAGGGCTTCACGCGCGCGGACTGCACGGCGTTCGCGCGCGCCGATTCAACGAAGACCGAACTCATCTTCGCGGGCGGATCCCTCTCGCAGCTCGTGGGCAAGCCGGTACGACTCCGCTTCTTCCTGCACTGCGGCACGTTCTACTCCTTCTGGGTGTCGCCCTCGCCGAGGGGCGAGTCGCGCGGCTACGTGGCGGCCGGCGGTCCGGCCTATCTCGGTCTTCGCGACCTGTAACGGAGGTTCACATGAAACTTGTGATGACGTTGTGTTCCGTGGCGACGGCTTTGGTCGCCGCTGGAGAAGAGTGGTCTTTTGAAGTGGAGCCCGATGCGCCGCGCGTCGTCTCCTGCACGGTGGGACGCGACTGGCCGACGCGCATGGCGACGCACGACGTGGCGTCCGTCGCCGCGGACGGCACCGCGACGCCCGTCCCTTGGACCCTCGACACGACAGGCGACCAGCCCGAACTCGTCTTCCTCGCCGCCGGCCACACCCATTTCACCCTCCTCCCCCGCACGGCTCCCCACACGGGAGGGTCGCAACTTGTTGCGACCGCGAAGTCTCCCCTCCTCTCCGTCACCGCCGCGCCCGACGGTGAGATTACGGTGCGGAACGCGGATTTCGAGCTGCGCCACCCGGCGAAGAAAGGCGGTGGCTTCCCCGGCCACATTCTCTTCACGCAAAGCGGCCAACGCGATGACACGCTCTACTTCCTCGACCGACTTGTGCGCCGAACCCCCAACGGCCGCCTTGAGCAATTTACCGTCCGCTCCGCCCCCGCCACCGTGCGCCTCGCCCTCAACACGCCCCTGCGCGCCGTCGTCGAGACGACGGCCACCTTGCAGGGCGTACGGCTCGCCTACCGCTACGTCTACACGGCCGGTTCGCCCGTCGTGCGCGTCGAGACGCGGCACGAGCAGGACGCCGAAGCCGACTGGTCCGAGATCCACACCCTCCACGCGAGCTGGCCGCAGAAGAGTCCGCGCTACACGCACCACCTCGGAGGCGGACAGCCCCAGCCCGTGCGCATCCAGAAGCCGGGCGAGAAGAGCAAGGGCTTCGGCGGCAACTGGCTCGTCTACACGGACGGTACGAACGCCGTGGGCGTCGCCTCGGACCACGCCACGGGCTGGGACGCCTCAAACGAGTTCGTCTACTACCTCGTGGCGGGACGCGGCGCCTGGAAAGGCCGCGCGCTCGCCCGCTCCGCGCGGCTCTACTTCGGCCCCGCGCTGGACGCCGAGGGATTCGCCCGGACGTTCGAGACGCGGAGCGCCGTCACGGTGCAGCGCAACGGACGCCCGTGGGTGCCGACCGAACCGCTCGCGCCGCCGCCCGGCGCCATCCTGCTGGAGGGACGCGGCATTCGCATCGCCTTCGACACGGCCGCGAACGGCTTCGGGTGCCTCGGCATCGAGAACCGTCTCGGCGACGAGCCCGCCGCGTTTGGACACGCCGCGCCCAGCGCGGCCGATTTCTGGATGCTGACCCTCTGGCGCGACGGCTGTTCCACGAACACCTGCACGCTCGACAACCGGTCGCCCTGCGCGGAGCGCACGGTGGAGCGTCTCCCCAATGCGCTTCGCTTCAACTGGAAAGGTCTCTCGCCCACAAACGAAAACGGCACGGTCGACGTGTGCGCGACCGTCTCGCTCACGCCCGAAGGCGACGCGGCCGAGTGGCGTCTCGCCGTCAAGAACCGCAGCGCGCGGTGGGGGCTCGCCCAGACGAAGTACCCCGTCATCTCGCGCGTGGTGCGTCCCGGCACGGCGTCCGCCCTCCTCCCGATCGGCAACTGGGGTGCACGCCTCATGCCGAACTACATGTCCGGCAACAGGATGGACTACCCGAGCGGCAGCGTGCCCGTGCAGACGCTCTCCTTCCTGCTGGGCGACGCGGGGATGCAGTTCACGGCGCTCGACGGCGGTTCGCAGGCGAAACAGTTCGACACGATCGACCTCGACCTGCGCATCACCTACACCTGTCCCGACGCGGGGCGTCCGGGCACGGCGAACGCGCCCGACTTCGCGGTGGAGACGGCCGCCTTCACCGGCGGCTGGTGGCGCGCTGCCAAGCGCTACCGCGCCTGGGCCACGAAACAGAAGTGGACGTCGAAGGGTCCGCTCGCCACGCGCACCGACTTCAACCGCCGCATCGTGGATGTCGGTTTCTGGATGAACGCCGGCCAGACGCCCGAGCAAGTCACGAACGTCACCGCGAAGGCGCTTGCCGCCCTCGGCGACATCCCGCTCGGCGTCCATTGGTACTGCTGGCACCAGATCCCATTCGACCACACGTACCCCGAATACTTCCCTGAACGTCCCGGCATGAAAGAGGCCGCGGCGTGGATGAAGAGCCAGGGCGTACTCGTGATGCCCTACATCAACGCGCGCCTGTGGGATTCCGAGATTCCCAGCTTCACCAACGCGCTCCCGGCCGCATGCAAGAAGCCGGATGGCGCCTCGCACTACGTGGAGATCTACGGCTCCAAGCGCAAGCTCTCGCCGATGTGCCCCACCACCCCGCTCTGGCGCACGCGCGTGAACGACATCTGCGCGGAACTCATGGAACGGATCGGCGTGAACGCCATCTACCTCGACCAGGTGGCAGCGGCGCGTCCCGCGCCTTGCTACGACACGTCACACGGACACCCCCTCGGCGGCGGACACTACTGGACCGACGCCTACCGCGAGCTGATGGCGCCGATTCGCGCGCGCGCCGCGCGCAACGACAACGTCGTCCTCACCACCGAGTGTGACGCCGAACCGTACATCGACAGCTTCGACGCCTTCCTCGCCTGGTTCGCGCGCACGCCGTACGACGTGCCGATGCTCCCAGCGGTCTATTCGGGCTACACCGTGTACTTCAGCAGTCCGCAGCACTCAATGGACACCCTCGACGCCTACTGCGCGATGCAGGGACGCGACTTCCTCTGGGGATGCCAGCTCGGCTGGAACTCCAACTGGCCGTTCAACGCCAGCCACAAGGAACACCTCGCCTTCACGCTCCGCCTCTGCCGCGAACGCCTCGCCCACAAGGATTTCTTCGTATACGGCGAACTCCTCGGCGAACTCCCCCTGGGAGGGTCGCAACTTGTTGCGACCGAACCGGGAGGGTCGCAACTTGTTGCGACCGAATCGGGAGGGACGCGCTCCTGCGCGTCCGTCCCCCTCATCGAAGGCACCTGGAACCGCAAGCCTGCCTGCCACTTCCGCCTCCCGGCGGTGATGGGCACGCTCTGGCAAGCACGCGACGGACGCCGCCTCGCCTGCATCGTCAACATCTCCGGCAAGGAACTTCGCGTCACATGCCAGCTCGGCGACACCGACCGCACGCTCACCCTCGCCCCCCGCTCCGTCACCTCCATCCCTCTCCCCTAAACTGGGAGGGGCGCAACTTGTTGCGCCCGCATGGAGAGCCGCCATCTTGGCGGCTCACTGGGACAACGTGCATCCTGCCCGTTCGGGAGGGCGAGCGTCCTCGCGGGCCACAGCGGGAGCGGCCGCGCTTGTCGCGGCCGACTCGGTCGTGCCTCATATCTTCGCCACGATGTCGGGGATGTTGGACTTGTCCATTGACGAGAAGGCGAAGCACTTTTTGCCAAGGTGGTTCAGCGATGCGCCCACATGGATGAGCATCACCTTATCAATTATGAGAAAGCGGTCGTGGAACTTGTCGGAAGTCTTGACCGTCAGCGAGTTTCCGTACTGCGCGTTGAACCGCGCCACGTCGACGGCGTGGAGCAGCTTGTTCAGGGAGTTTTTCACCACGAGCACCTGTACGCCCCGCCGCTTCTGCGCCACGAGCGGCAGCACCGAGTCGGCGAAGTACGGGTCGATGACGATCAGTTCCGTCCGCGCCATGCGCACGAACTTCTTCATCTGCTCGAACGCATCATATATCTGCCCGTCGTAAAACACCTTCTGCGGCGGAAAGCTCTTGTCCTGCATCGCATCCAGTATCAACCGGAAGCGCTCTTCGTTGTGGGCCTGGTCTGCAATGCGAGCTGTCTTTTCCTCTAGCTGCAGCCGTTCAGTCTCCATAATGCGGGCCATTAATGGCGCAATTGACGACAGAGCCCTGCGCATTGCGACAAACTCATTCGTAATTCTGATGCTTACGTCTATTGCCATATCGCTTTTCAAGACACTTGCAAGCATGATTATACCATGTTCGGTAAAAGCATACGGTCTGTTTCGGACACCCATCTTCGCATATCGCTCCAAGTTGGAAGTCGCAATTTGCGACCTCCAATCTTCAAGGTTTAATGTCACAAGTTGTGGCCTCGGAATGCCGTCTCCATTATTGGGAGTCGCAATTTGCGACCTCTAATCCTCCAGCTCTTCCTTGGCCAACTGAAACATAAAGCTTTCAGGGAAGCGTCTGACATTACGCTTCACTTGCTCATTCAAGCGTTTCGTCGGCACTCCGTAAAGCTCCGCAAGGTCGCGGTCAAGCATGACCTGTACGCCGCGAACCGTAAGGATTCGCGACCGTATGGCGTCAACGCCCATTGGTTCGATGGCCGATCCTGCGGCCGGCGGCGCCGCAGGGGTGGAAACGTCTGGCACCGCCGAGGTTTCGGCCGCACCGACATCATGCTCTGTCTTTTTCTTCACAACATTGTTCGCTTTCCGTCCTGACGCGGAAGATTATACCAAAGCGCGGCGCGGAAGTTGCTGCATAACGGTATGCAAGTCGTCTATTTTCTGTCTAATTTTTGTATCAGAAATTTCTTGAACCCGATACAACGCCCTCTCGCCCGTTGCGGGAGGGCGAGCGTCCACGCGAGCCGCCGCGGGAGGGCGAGCGTCCTCGCGAGCCGCACGCGGGAGGGCGTCGGGGAAGTGGCGCGCTTGTCGCTACTTTTTACCCTTGAATCCGTCGACGAGCGCGTGGAAACGGTCATTGTCCTTGTTCGGAACCGGTTTCCCCGTCACGGGGTCGATCACCGTCTCGACGTTCCACCAGAGCGCTTCGCGGAAGGAGTGGTACGTCCAGTCCCAGCCGTATTCCTCGAAGATCGAGATGCAGTCCCGCAGGTACTGTCCCGCGCCCGGTCCGTAGATG
>JAFRSR010000024.1 GCA_017427485.1 Kiritimatiellia bacterium | reverse complement strand
GAGCACCTCACCGAGCGCAACTACCAGAACCGCACGGTGGCCCTCATCGAGAACGGCACGTGGGCGCCCGCGGCCGCGAAGACCATCAAGGGGCTCTTCGCGAACGCGAAGGGCATCACTTTCGCCGAGCCCGTGGTGACGATCCGCAGTGCCCTCAACGACGCCTCGCGCGCGCAGATCGCCGCGCTCGCGGATGCTCTCGTGAAGTAACGGGGAACAAGGACTCGTGGATTTCACGGTCGCGAGTTACGCCGTGTGGAGGGCGGGGGTGGCGGCCGGGACGGTTGCCAAGCCAGACGTCTCGTTTATCCCGCCTCTTGAGCGCCGCCGCCTCACGGGCGTGGAGCGCGCGGCGCTCGCCGTGGCCTGGCAGGTGCGCCCCGAAGGGGAAGTGCCCGTTGTTTTCGCCTCGCGCTGGGGCGAGATCGGCGTGACGGTGAAGCTCATGACGCAGTTCCACGCGGACCGCGAGATGTCACCGGCGGGCTTCTCCGCGTCCGTCCATAACGCCGCCCCCGGTGCCTTCTCTTTGCTCACGCGGAACCACGCGCCGTACACGGCAATCGCCGCGCGCGAGCGGTCGCTGGAGGCGGGGCTGTTGGAGGCGCTCACGCAGGGGGTGGCGGTCGTGGGGCGTGCGGCGGTCGCGGGGCGACCGCCCTACCGTGGGGCGGTCGTGTTCGTGTTTGCGGAGGAGGCGACGCCTGCGTTCTATGCGCCGGCGTTCGGTCCGCTGCAGCCCGCGTGTGCGCTCGCGGTGCGCCTCGAACCTGGCGGGCCATGTCGCGCGGATTTCCGCTCCGCGGAGTGTTCGCCCGTCTCCTTTGACGCGGCGGATGCGTTTTTCTCCGGACGCGCCGACGCGCTGGAGGCGGCGTCTTTCACCCTTAGGCGGGCCTGACGCCATCATGGATGCGCCGCGCCGACTCTGGGTTCGATTGCCGCGCAGCGTGGTCGCGCTGCTTTTCTTCCTGGCTTTCGGAGTCGGCGGGCTGATCCTCGGCTGCATCCTCTTTCCGCCGCTCGTGCTTTTCGGTGCGCGTCGCGCGATGCGCGCGCTCGTGCGCGCCAGCTACCGGCTGTTCGTGGGGGCGGGACGCGTGACGGGGCTCTTCCGCGTGGACCTGTCGCCGGAGGACCGCGCGCGCTTTCGGGCGATGCGCGGGCGCGTGGTGGTGGCCAGCCATCCCTCGCTGATCGACGTGGTGATCCTGCTCGCGTATCTGCCGAACGCGACGGCGGTCGCGAAGGCGGCGGCCGGCCGCAACTTTTTCTATTCGCGTATCGTCAACGCCGCGTTTCTCGTCAACGACGATCCCCGGCGCGTGCTGGACGAGGCAAAAGACCTTCTTGCGCGCGGCGGAAACCTCGTGATCTTCCCCGAGGGCACGCGCACGCCCGCGGATGCGCCGGCCCGGAAGCTCCACCGCGGCGCCGCGCAGATCGCGCTCCACGCCGGCGCGCCCGTGCCGTGCGTGTCGGTCACGTGCAACCCGCCCGTCCTCGCCAAGGGACAGCCCTGGTGGGACGTGGGCGACCGCGTCATCGCGTTTACGCTGCGCGTGTGCGGCGAGATCCCCGTGCCCGCGCCCGAGCCGGGCACCGTCCCGCACGCCGCCGCTGTCGCGCTCACGGAGCAGATCCGCGGCCTTTTGTTTCCACCACCCGCAGATGGAGAGAAAACATGAGAACAGCGATATCCCTTGCGTGTGCAGCCGCCGCGCTCTGTGCGTTCGGTACGCCGGACCAGGTGCTGTCGTACTCGCGGCAGCGGCTCTTCCCCGGCTTCGACGGGAAGACTTGCAAGATACAGCCGTCGATCGCGACGGACGGCAGGGGCACCGTGCTGCTCGCGTGGCAGAACCTGCTCCTGACTGGCAGCGACGTGTTCTACGGCGAGTCGATGGCGAAGTCGACGGACGGCGGCAAGACGTTTGCTCCGGGCGTCGACCAGAAGATATTCGCCGACACCTGGGAGGGCAAGATCCGCACGACCTACTACGGCACCGTCAACTACAGCAAGAAGAACCGCCGCTGGTACGGCCTCGGCGCGGCGCAGCGGTACGTGAACGACAAGGTGCCGATGCTCAAATCCGTGGACGGACGTCCCGCCACGTTCCCGATGTACTACACGGTCGACCCGGAAAAGGGCATGTTCACCTCGCGCCACGAGCTGCAGGTGCCGTTCGAATACGCGCGCACGCTCCCGTTCGGGCAGAAGCTCGAATGCGACAACGGCGACCTGCTCGTGCCGTTCTACGTGATTCCGCCGCAGAACGACGGCAACCACAAGAGCTACTGCGTGATCACGCGCTGCCGATTCGAGGGCGACATGCTCAAGGTGCTCTCGGCCGGCACGCCGCTCGCCGACGACACCTACCCGCGCGGCATCGGCGAGCCGTCCCTCGCGAAGCTGGGCGGCAAGTACTACCTTACGCTCCGCACGGACGTGCAGGGCCTCTGGGCGGAGAGCGACGACGGCCTGACGTTCTCGAAGCCGCGTCCGTGGCGCTGGGACGACGGCTCGCTCCTCGAGAACTACAACACCCAGCAGCACTGGCTGCGTCCCGACGGCGCGCTCTACCTCGCCTACACGCGGCGCGGCGCGCACAACGACCACGTCTTCCGCCACCGCGCGCCGATCTTCATGGCGAAGTTCGACGCGTCGCGCGGGTGCCTCGTGCGGGCCACGGAGAAAATCCTCGTGCCGGAGCTCGGCGCGCGGCTCGGCAACTTCAACGTGATCGACTACGCGCCCGACGAGTCGTGGCTCATCACGGCCGAGTGGATGCAGCCGCTCGGGTGCGAGAAATACGGCAGCGACAACTCGCTTTGGCTCGCGCGCGTGAAGTTCAAAGTGGGCAGGCCGACGCGCGGCGCGCTCTGCCTCACGTTCGACGACCGCAATTTCGCGAACTGGCAGCGGGCGCGTCCGATCTTCAAGAAGCACGGCGCGCACGCCACGTTCTTCTTCTGCGGGACGATCGACGCCCCCGCCGTCGCCGCGATGCGGGCGCTCCGCGCGGACGGCCATTCGCTCGGCCTGCACGGGCAGACGCACGCGCGTGCGACGGACCTCTTCAAGCGCCTGGGCGAGGCGGGCTACTTCGCCACAGAGATCGCACCGCAGCTGGACGCGGCGCACGCGCACGGAATCGAGATCCGCAACTGGGGCTACCCGATGAGCACGCGCAACGAGCAGACCGACGCCGCGCTCCGCCGCCACTTCACGCGGATGCGCACGGGCTGCTGCTGGCGGAAGGGCGACCTTGCGGCCGATCCGATGAAGAACCATGACGAACTCTTCGTGCCCGCGGCGGAGGCGTGCACGCGCGAACTCCTCTACGGCACGCCCGTGCCGTCGTGCGCCGAAGGCTGGCTCGCCGACGTCTCCGGCGCGCTTGAACGCGCACGCGAACGCGACGAGGTGCTCGTGCTCTACGCGCACGACATCACGTCCGACGACGCGAAGAAGGACCCGCACCACATCACGCGCGGGCAGCTCGAGGCGATTCTCTCCCGCGCCGCCGAGCTCGACCTCCCCGTCATCGGCTTCGACGAGCTCGACGGCCTCGGCCGTCACTAAAGGAAGGCAAGGATTAGATGATGGCAATATCGGGTAAAGTCTTGGTCCCGTTGGCCTGCCTGGTGGCGGGATGCGTCTGGGCCGAACCGTGGACCACGTTCAATGGGGCGGAAACGCGCGACGCCGGCGGCGGCGCGTCCGGGACGTTGCCCGTCGGGGCCGGCGCGTTCGAGATCGAACGGCCGCGCGCCCACGGCGGCCCCGCGCTGAATGCCGCCGACTTCGGGTTCTCCGTCACGAACGACGACAACGCCGCCGCGCTCGTGCGCGCCTTCGCCGAGGCGAAGCGCGTGGGCGCGAGCCGGCTCGACCTGCCGCCCGGTACGTACAGGTGCTTTGGCGACGGCGTGCGCGTGGAGGGCCTGCGCGACTTCACATTCGACGGACACGGCGCCGTGCTCGTCTTCCGCCGTTCTTCCCGGCAGGGCGGCGCGAATCTGGTGGTAACGGGCACCGAGCGCTGCGTGTTCCGTAACTTCAAGATGGACTGGGACTGGACGCGCGACCCGCTCGCCTCCATCGGCACCTGCGTCAACAAGTTCGTGGACGAGAAGAACGACGACGCCTCGTACTTCGACATGAAGCTGGACCGTCCACACCCGTGCTACCCCGCGCTGCCGTCCCTGCAGACGGCCACCACCGTGGACGCGGCGCGCCGCCATCTCATCGGCACGCCGCCCAACCGCCTGATCTTCCTCGGCCACGCGCAGGGGCCGAAGAGCGCCTGGATCGCGCCCGACACGCTCCGCATCTGGCCCGGCGTGAAGCCGTCGCCCGACGCGAAGGTGCCGGCCACCTACCAGTGCTACTACAACCCGAAGGCCAACCGCGGCACGGTGCGGCAGATGCCCGTCGGAATATCCTACCGCCTGTTGCACTACTACTACGGCCTGGGCGGCATCACGATGCACGGAAACAGGCATTTCACCCTGGAGGACGTGGACATCTGGAGCTGCCGCGGGCATGGCCTGGCGGTGGGCGGCGAGCAGCACCACTGGCAGGTGGTGAACGTGCGCCTTGCACCGCCGGAGGACAAGTTGTCCGAGCGCCTCACGAGCAGCACCTCGGACGGGCACCACGTCTCCCGCTCCCTCGGCTGGTGCAAGTACGTGAACTTCACCGTCTCGTTCTGCAACGACGACTCCCACAACTTCCACGACTGCACCGCCTACGGCGTGCCCGAGGCGCCCGACCGGCTTCGCGTGGCCGGACCCCGCGGGATCGGCTACCTCGCGCCGAAGGTCGGCGACACGATCGAACTGCGCGAGAACAATTTCGACGCCACCGGGTGGCGCGGCAGGATCGTGAAGATAACCGGCGACACGATGTCGATGGACCGTCCCGTGCCGCAGCCCAAGGGAGACCGTTTCCTGTTCTTCAACCGATCCGTCGCCACCGACCACATCCTGATGAAGGGATGCGTCTGCCGCGACTCCCACTTCCGCAACCTCTTCCAGTCCAACGACCTCACGATCGAGGACTGCGTCTTCGACCGGATGGGGAGCGGCGCCGTGCAGTTCGCCGCCGACTGGACCACCGACCTCTGGTGCGAGGGCATGGGCGTGACGAACTGCGTGGTGCGCAACTGCCTGTTCCGCGACGGCAACCAGCAGGGCCGCGGCCGGGACGGCGGCTGGGCGGCGGAGATCCTGTCGTTCCTGCGCATTCCCCCGAACGTGAAGCACGCGCCGCCGTCGCCCGGGTTCTTCTCCGACATCCTCGTGGAGAACTGCCGCTTCGAGAACCCTGCCGGACTCCTCGTCAGCCTCATCCACGCCCGGAACGTCACCTTCCGCAACAACGTGACGGTGGACGACGGGCTGGTCCCCAACCGGCAGGCGCGCACGGGCGGATTCCTGTTCCGCAACTGCCAGGGCGTGACGGTGGAGAGCAACCGGTGGGAGCTCGCAGACGGACTGGCCGAGCCGACGTTCTCCTTTTCGGCCGACACGTCGAACGTCGTTTGCCGCGGCAACGTCCTCACGCGCATCGGGGCGCCCCTGCCGCCGTACGGCGGCTGGATGCCGTCCAAGCGCTGGTGCGGCTTCAACCTCCTGGGGATGTTCATCCTGCGCGATCCGAAGCACGCGCCGTTGTCCGACCCCACGTTCAGCCGCACCCCAGGGCATTTCAGCGAGGACGAGTTCCGCTGGATGCACGACTGGGGATTCAACTTCGCGCGCCTCCCGCTCGACTACCGCTACTGGATCAAGGACGGCGACTGGCACGTGATCGACGAGGAGGAGGTGAAGAAGCTGGACGCGGCCATCGCCTACGGACGGAAGTGGGGCGTGCACGTGCAGCTGTGCCTCCATCGCGCTCCGGGCTACTGCATCAACCCGCCGAGGGAACCCAAGGACCTCTTCACCGACGCCGATGCGCTGACCGCCTGCGCACGGCACTGGTCGTATTTCGCGCGGCGATACAAGGGGATTCCCAATGACGAGCTGACGTTCAACCTCTTCAACGAGCCGCCTGGGCGGAATCCCGAGCGCTACGAGCGCGTGGCGCGCGCGCTCGTGTGCGCGATCCGCCAGGAGGATTCCGACCGCTTCATCATTGCCGACGGCCTGGAGGCCGGGCGCGGGGCGTTCCTGCCGCTGGCGCGCCTGCCGGGCGTGGGCCAGGGCGTCCACAGTTACGACCCTCCCGATTTTACCCACTACCAGGCCTCCTGGTGGAACCGGCCGAAGGGATGGCCGCGCCCCGTCTGGCCGCCGAAGGAAGGCGGCCAGGCTTGGGTGGAGGCGTGGTTCACGAAGAGGGGGTGGGACAGCCCTCGCATGGGCGGCGTCTTCACCCACGTGGGCGAGTTCGGCTGTTACATCCGCACGCCCCACCCGTTGGTGCTCGCCTGGCTGGAGGACAACCTGCGCGTCTGGAAGGCGAGGAAGCTGGGCTTCGTCATGTGGAACCTGCGCGGTCCGTTCGGCATCATGGACTCCGGCCGTGCCGACGTGGAGTACGAGGACTTCGAGGGCCACAAGCTCGACCGCAAGATGCTGGACCTCCTCCGCCGCTACGCCTCCGAGCTGTGACCGGTTTGCGCGTAATCGGCCGGCGGTTGGGGGACGTCTCACGCGGCACATGTCTGCCGACGGCAACACGGAGCTCACGGAGATTTCACGGAGACAGGGAGATTGTTATGGAGAATGTGCTTCGCGCAGAACAACAATATCATTGAGTTGGTTGAGAGGATTTGTCATTCCATTGTGCGAAGCGAAACTCCAAAATGATCTCTGTGTCTCATTTTCCTCCCATTCTCCGTGTTTAGCGCCGCAGGCTTCCCATCCGCTGACCGAATGCGTTTGCGCGTGGGCGGGGATTGTCGGACGGGCGGGTTTTTGGTAGAATGACTGGGCTATGAGAAAAACCGTATCCGCTTTGTTCGCCGCCGCGCTGCTGGGCGCGTCCGGCGCGTTCGCCGTTTCGCTCGAAGAGGGCTTCGCCCGTCCGCCCGCCGCCTACCGGCCCTGGTGCTACTGGTGGTGGATCAACGGCCATGCGGACAAGGAGACGATCACGGCCGACCTGGAGGCGATGAAGCGCCTCGGCTTCGGCGGCCTGCTCATGTTCGACTCGCGCGGCTACTGGGACGACGAACGCCACATCGTGAACCCGAAACCCGAAATCGCCTTCATGTCGCCCGAATGGCAGGAGCTCGTCGAGTTCGCCATCCGCGAGGCGGCGCGCCTCGGCCTGGAGTTCACGATGAACATGAGCTCCTCGGGCGGCAAGCTGGACGGTCCGTGGGAGGTTGGCGAAGACGCCCCGAAGCGCCTCGTCTACAGGTACTGCGCGTCCCCCGAGGCCGCGAAGGCGCCCGTCGCGGACCTGCCCTACTACCATGACATCGACGTGCAGGAGGTCTGGTACACGGGACCCGAGGTGAAGACTGGCGGCGGCTGGGTCAACGGCGGCGACGGCGTCTACACGATGAGCGCGTCGAGCGGCAAGCGCCTCGACGCCCTTGACGACAGCGCCGTGCACACGCGCGTGGCGCCCGGCACGCCCGGCGCGAAGCGCGTGACCGTGCGCTTCGGCTACACCGTGCTGCCCGGGCACGAGCACGACGTGGACGTGCTCGACCCGAAGGCCGTGGCCGGACACTACATGCGCTTCCAGGGAACGCTCCAGAAGCGGATCCCCGGCCTCGTGGGGCGCGGCAAGACGCTGACCCACCTCTACAGCGTGAGCTGGGAGGGCACGATGCCCACGTGGACGGGCGACTTCGAGAACGAGTTCCGGAAGTACACGGGGCGCGAGATACGTCCCGACCTCCCGCTTCTCGCCGGCTTCGTGGAGGCCGACGCCGCGGCGACTGAGACGTTCATGCGCGCGTACCGCCGCGCGCGCAACGACATGTTCCGCGAGAACTTCTACGGCACGCTCCGCAACCTCTCCCATGAACGCGGGATCGGCCTCTACACCGAGTCGGGCGGCCCCTGGCAGCGCAAGCCGGCCGTGTTCCGCGAGGCGGACCAGCTCGCCTTTCTCGCCGTGAACGACATGCCGCAGGGCGAGTTCTGGCCGTCGCGCCACCACCTGGCGTCCGACCCCCTGACCGGACCGAAGGCCCGCTACCATTTGCGCGGGGCCGTGTCCACGGCCCACACCTACGGCCTGCCGCGCGTCTCCGTGGAGGGCTTCACCCACATGATCCGCCACTGGAGCGTCGACCCCGGCTTTCTCAAACCGCTCGCGGACCAGGCGTTCGCCGACGGCGTCAACCACTTCGTGTGGCACACGTTCACCTGCTCGCCGAAGAAGTTCGGCGTGCCCGGCGCGGAGTATTTCGCCGGCTCGCACATCAACCGCAACGTGACGTGGCACAAGGACCTCGCGCCTTTCATCGCCTACCTCACGCGCTGCCAGTGGATGCTCCAGCAGGGACTGCCCGTGGCGGACTACGCCGTGTACGCGGGGGACCGTCCCTACCAGCACTGGGGACGCTACCGCGACAAGCCCTACGACTCCTCGAAGGCGAAGCTGCCGGCCGGCTACGCCTACGACCTGATCAACGACGACGTGCTCCTCGCGCGCGCCACGGTGAAGGACCGGCGGATCGTGCTGCCCGACGGCATGTCGTACGGCGCGCTCGTGTTCGACCCTGAGTTCCCGAATGAGCCGCTGAAGCCCGCCGTGCTGGCGAAGATCGAGTCGTTCCGCAAGGCCGGACTGCCCGTTTTCTCCGCCGCCGAGGCGGGGAAGGTGGCGGCGCTCTTCGCGCCCGACGCGGAGGGGCCGTACACCTTCGCGCACCGGCGTGTCGGCGCCACGGACATCTACTTCGTCGAGGGCGACGCGCCCGCCACGATGACGTTCCGCGCGTCCGCGCCCGTGGTCGAGCTGTGGGATCCCCTTACGACGAAGCGGTGGGCGGCGCCGGCGGTGCGTGCGCCCGACGGCCGCACGCAGGTGGCGCTGGACCTGCCGCGGGACGGCGCGATGTTCGTGGTGTTCAGGGGGGCCGCCGAGACGGCGGCTCCCCATATGGAGCGCCGCCATCTTGGCGGCGTGATCTCCGTTCCGGGCCCGTGGCACGTCTCCTTCGCCTACCATCCCGGCATTGCGGCGGCGCCGCCGTCGGCGCGCACCTTGCCGGCGCTCGTGGACTGGACGACCGTGGACGACCTCAAGTATTTTGCGGGAACGGCCGTGTACCGGACGAAGGCGACGCTTTCGGCGGAAGACGCCGCGCGCATGACGACGCTCTCGCTCGGCAAGGTGCCGTCGGGCCTTGCGTCCGTGAAGGTGAACGGCGTGGACTGCGGCGTCGTATGGTGCACGCCGTGGACGGCCGAGGTGAAGGGCGCACTGCGCGCGGGCGAGAACGAGATCGAGATCCGCTACGTGAACAACTGGTACAACCGCCTGCTGGGCGACTGCTTCCTGCCGCCCGAGAAGCGCGTCACGAAGAGCGTGCTGCGGTACTGGACCGAGCCGCGGAAGGGAGACCCGGCGCGGCCTTGGGCCGTTCTTCCCACGATTTACTCGGGCTATTCGGTGTCGGACCCGCTCCAGCCGTCGGGGCTGGTCGGTCCCGTCGAGCTCCACTAGCGCGCGGCGCGGCGTTATGGTATAATAGCGACGCCTTTCGGCAGAGATTTCCATCAACAAACAGGAGAAAACAACATGCAGATGAATCGACGTGCGTTCCTCGGGACGACGCTTGCGGCGGGTGCCGCGGCGGCGACGAGGGGTTTTGGCGCCTGCTCGTGCGGATGCGGGTGCGGCCAGCCGGCGCAGGTGGCCGTGCAGCTCTATTCGATCCACAAGTACATCAAGGGCAAGGACGGCCTTGCGAAGGCGCTCCAGGAAGTGGCCAAGATCGGCTACAAGGGCGTGGAGTTCGCCGGCTACTACGGCGCCAACGCGGACGAGCTCAAGAAGATGCTCGCCGACGCGGGCCTTGTCGCGTGCGGCACGCACGTGGGCCGCGCCGAGTTCGGCCCCGACAAGATCAAGGCCACCTGCGAGTTCAACCTCGCCTACGGCAACTCGTTCATCTGCTGCCCCGGCGGCGGCAACTTCCCCGGCAAGGGCGAGAACCTCGACGACTTCATGAAGATGCTCGTCGACTACTACAACACGGCGGCCGAGACGGCTGCCACGTACGGCTGCAAGATCGGCCTGCACAACCACAAGCGCGAGTTCGAGCTCAAGCTCTCCAACGGGCAGACCTACTGGGACTACTTCTTCTCGCAGACGGCCGACAACGTGTGCATGGAGCAGGACGTGGGCTGGACGACGGCCGCCGGCCGCGACCCGTGCATCCAGTACGCGAAGTTCCCGCACCGCTCCCCCACGCTCCACGCGAAGGAGAACGGCATGGGCTCGAAGAAGTTCGACGCGATCCTCGGCCAGCCCGGCGACGGCGCCGTGGGCGTGGCGTGGGACCGCCTCTTCCCCGTGACCGACGCCGACGGCGTGAAGTGGTACGTCGTGGAGTGCGAGCGCCACTTCGACTCGCTCATGCCGATCACG
The DNA here is from genome assembly GCA_017427485.1 of Kiritimatiellia bacterium. Taxonomy (GTDB): domain Bacteria; phylum Verrucomicrobiota; class Kiritimatiellia; order RFP12; family UBA1067; genus RUG572. The sequence continues at coordinate 3,724 of JAFRSR010000024.1, read as the reverse complement.
GAGTCCTTCAAGTTCCTCCAGTCGAAGGGCCGCTGCTGAATAACGAATAGGTGATAGTGAATAGTGAATAGTTAAATAGGTAACGGCGAACTAATGATTAGCAAGCCGCCGCCATCAAACTATCAAACCATCAAACTATCAAACAACTCAGTGGATAGAAGTTTAGAAAGGAAAAGAAACATGCTGAACCTCAACAGAAGAAACTTCCTCTTCGGCAGCGCGGCCGTGGCCGCGCTTGCCGGACATGCGAAGGTCGACCTCGGCCTCCGCGAGCTCAAGCCCGGCGAAAAGCGTACCGTGGGCCTCATCGGATGGGGCATCCAGATGCGCGGCACGCTCTGCGACCAGTTCCTCGCGCAGAAGGACAAGGTGCGCATCGTCGCCGTCTGCGACGTCAACAAGCTCCGCCGCGAGGCGGGTGCGAAGAAGGTCAACGACGCCTACGCGAAGGCTGGCCTGCCCGCGACCTGCAAGGCCGTGGCCGACTTCCGCGACGTGGTGTACGCCCCGGACATCGACATGGTCTGCATCGCGACGCCCGACCACTGGCACGCCTACATGGCCGTGGAGGCCATGAAGCACGGCAAGGACGTCTACTGCGAGAAGCCCCTCACCTACAACGTGGACGAGGCCCGCAAGGTCATCGCCGCGCAGGAGAAGTACGGCCGCGTGTTCCAGACGGGCTCCATGCAGCGCGCCTGGCCGGAGTTCCGCACCGCCGTGATGATCGTGCGCAACGGCTTCATCGGCGAGGTGACGGACGTCGAGGCCAACTACGGCCGCGGCGGCCAGAAGCTCGGCGGTCCGTCTCACCCCGTGCGCTTCTTCGACGTGCCCGAGAACGCGGCGAAGGAGAACGCGCCCGCGCCGCACATCGACTGGGACATGTGGCTTGGCCCTGCGAAGTGGCGTCCGTACTCGGACCAGCTTGCGCCGCGCGGCACGAACGAGTCCTACCCGATGTTCTGGCGCTTCGACGACGAGTTCGGCACCGGCTACAACGGCGACTGGGGCGCGCACCACCTCGACATCGCCCAGTGGGGCCTCGACATGGACAAGGGCGGCCCGTACAAGATCCTCCGCTCCGACGAGCCCTATTCGACGAGCCTCTTCCACGGCGGCCGCCGCCAGTTTGGCATGCGCATGCTCTTCAAGAACAAGCTCGGCCACGACGTGGAGCTCTACCACGGCCCGTTCGGCACGTGGGGCACGGTGTTCTACGGCACCGAGGGCATCGTGGCCGTGAACCGCGGCAAGATCGCCGTGTGGAAGGGCAAGGGCATCAAGCCGAACGCCGAGATCCGCAAGCAGATCGCCGACATGAAGTTCACGGGCATGGAGCTCGTGGCCGCCTCCGTCGGCAAGGACTACGGCACCGACGCGGTCTCGAAGAAGGACAACCGCCTCGACGCCGCCCTCAAGAAGCTCCACGAGTACTTCAAGCTCGATTCTGCGCCCGTGCAGGTGTACAAGACCACCTCCAAGAGCCAAGTCGAGAACTTCGTGCAGCACATCGAGGACCGCCAGCCCACCGCCTCGCCCGCCGAGACGGGCGGCCGTAGCGCCATCCTCTGCCAGCTCTGCAACATGAGCTACGTGTACGACACGGGCTTCGACTGGGACCCGATCGCGAACGACTTCGCGAACGGCACGGGCAAGGGCATCTCTCTCAAGCGCGACTTCTGCCGCAACGGCTGGGACGTCGTACTCTGACGATGCGCGCGATGTCCTATCTGGACGAGCCGAAAGGCCGGCGGTACATCCGTACCGTCGGCCTTGTCTGCCTTGTGTGGGCGGCGGCGCGGTGCGGCGCCGAGACGGTCTGGCCGGGCGGCGCCGTGAAACTCGTTCCGGGTCGCTGCGCGAAGGTCGAGGCGCGCGGCGACGTGGCGTACGTGACCGCCGTGGGGCCGGGACGCGCGAACGTGTGGCCGGCGGCCTACTTCGCGTTCCCCGAACAGCGCAACCTCTCCGGCGTCGAGGCCGTGAAGGTGACGATCACGAACTGCAGCGACGAGGTCCTGCGCGTCGGCGTGAAGATCAAGGCCGTGACGGAGCAGGGACAGACCCCCGACGGGGGCACGTCCGTCCAGGCGGGCAAGGAGCGCACGTACCGCCTGCCGCTCTACCTCAGCAACTGGGTGTTCGACGCGCCGCACGGCCTCGTGGGACTCAAGCGCAATCCGTCCGTCGGGGCAGCATCGTCGTTCGCCCTGGAGGAGACGCGCAGCATCGCCGTGTACTTCCCGGCGGGCACGGAGAACAGGACCTTCGGCGTCTCGCGCGTCGAGCTGGTGGAGAACGGCGGGACGGCGCCGGTGGCGCAGAAGGTGCTGCACGCGGCCACGTTCTCGCCGTGGGTGGACGCCTTCGGCCAGGCGAACTACGTGGAGTGGCCGGACAAGGTCCACTCGCCCGAGGAGATCCGCGCGAAGGGCGCGGCCGAGGAGAAGGACCTGGCGGCGCGTCCGTGGGCGATTCCGGACGCCGACCGCTTCGGCGGCTGGGCGAAAGGTCCGCAGCTGAAGGCGACGGGGCACTTCCGCACCGAGAAGCTTGACGGCAAGTGGTGGCTCGTGGACCCCGACGGGCATCTCTTCTTCTCGCAGGGCGTGGACCACGTGGGGAATCCCTCGTCCACGCCGATTGGCGGACGCGAGCACTACTTCGAGAAACTGCCGCCCGAGAGCGGCCCCACCAAGGCGTTCTGGGGCAAGATGACGCGTCCGGCCCTGCGCTACTACTATTCCGACCCCGCGCACATCCCCGCCAAGACGTTCGATTTCGGAAGCTACAACCTCTACTTGAAATACGGTGACGACTGGCGCGCCAAGAACCGCGCGGCGATCCACCGCCGGATGCGGTCGTGGGGACTCAACACGATCGCGGCGTCCGCGCCGCACGTCGCCACGGCGGGCGAGTCGCGCATGCCGTACACCGTGTGGATGCCCGCGCGCTCGCGTCCGATCGAGACCGTGAAGGCGCACTGGGGCGCGCTCCTCGACCCGTTCGCGCCCGAGTTCGCCGAGAACGCGCGGAAGAGCGCCGGGCATCTGAAGCAGTATGCCGACGATCCGTGGTGCATCGGCTTCTTCTCGGGCAACGAGCAGTCGTGGGACGCCTCCGAGACGGGCCTCGCGCGGAAGATCCTCGACGCGCCCGACGGCCAGCCCGCGAAGGTCGAGTTCCTGCGTCGGCTCGCCGAGAAGGGGATCGACCCCAAGCAGGTTCCGGACGCCGAGCTACGCGCGTTCGGGATCGCCGTGGCGGAGAAATACTACTCCACCGTGCGCGACGCCGCGCGGGCCGTCGCGCCGCAGATGCTCTACCTCGGCGACCGGCTCGCGTGGGGATGCCCCGACGTGGTGCGCGCGGCGGCGAAGTACGCGGACGTCGTCACGATGAACATCTACGACTTCGTCCCCTCGCGCGACCTGCCGCCCGGCTCGGCGGACAAGCCGATCATGATCACGGAGTTCCACTTCGGCTGCTACGACACGGGCTACTTCTACGCCTCGCTCATCCCGGTGAAGGACCAGGCCGCCCGCGCGGCGGCGTACTGCGCCTACGTGCGCGCGGCGCTCGACAACCCGCGCTTCGTGGGCACGCACTGGTTCTGCTGGCGCGACTGCCCGATCACGGGCTACTGCGGCGAGGGCGCGAACGCGCAGTGCGGGCTCGTCTCGATGGCGGACGTGCCGTACGCCGAGCTGATCGGCGCCAT
>JAFRSR010000170.1 GCA_017427485.1 Kiritimatiellia bacterium | reverse complement strand
GGGCCGCCACGAGGAGACGCTTGCCGAGATCAAGCGCGCCGGCTTCGCGCGCGTGCGCGTGGACGGCGTGACGTACGCCCTCGAGGAAGTCCCCGCGCTCGACAAGAAGAAGAACCACTCGATCGACGTGGTGGTGGACCGCCTCGTGATCCCCGAATTCGTGGTTCGTGATTCGCGGTTCGTGGTTCGTGATTCGTCTTCCGTGGTTCGTGATGGGCAGGTACACGAACCACGAGCCACGAACCACGATCCACGAGTCGCGGCTTTCACGACGCGCCTCACCGATTCCGTGGAGCTCGGCCTCAAGACCGGCAACGGCATCATCGTGGTGGAACACGCTGGGACAACGGGCATCTTGCCCGTTGAAAACAAGCCATCCTCCTTCCTCTTCTCCGAGAAAAACGCCTGCCCCGACTGCGGCATCTCCTTCGACGAGCTGAAGCCGCGCAACTTCTCCTTTAACTCGCCGTTCGGGGCGTGTCCCACGTGCGGCGGCCTCGGGTCGATCTTCTACTTCGACGAAGACCTCGTCATCCCCGACAAGACCCTCCCCCTCCGCGAGTGCATCCACCCGTGGCGCCGCGCCGGACACATGGCGATCATGTACTACAACGAGATCCTCTCGCGGATCGCCAAGCAGTACAAGGTGAAGCTGGACACCCCGTGGGAGAAGCTGCCCGCCAGCTTCCGCCACAAGCTGCTGCATGGCTTCGACGACGACCTCATCCTCCCGTGGCGTTCGAACGACAAGCCCTTCGAGGGCGTGATGGCCACTCTCCAGCGCATGATGGAGCAGGCGGAGAGCGACGAGCGGCGCGAGAAGTTCGAGTCGTACCAGAGCGACCGTCCGTGTCCCGCCTGCCACGGCGCGCGCCTGAATCCCGTGTCGTGCGCCGTCACGGTGGCGGGCCGCACGATCGTGGAGGTGATGGCGCTTCCCGTGAAGGACGCCCTGACGTTCTTCAAGGGACTGACCGGCCCCGACTACGCCGTGGTGAAGGACGTCCTGAAGGAGATCGTGAAGCGGCTCGGGTTCCTCAACGACGTGGGCCTCGACTACCTCACGCTCGACCGGTCGAGCGGTTCTCTCTCCGGCGGCGAGATGCAGCGCATCCGCCTCGCCTCGCAGATCGGGAGCGGGCTCACGGGCGTGCTGTACGTGCTCGACGAACCCACCATCGGCCTGCATCCGCGCGACAACGCGCGCCTGATCGCCACGCTGAAGGAGCTGCGCGACCGCGGCAACACCGTGGTGGTGGTGGAGCACGACGCGGAGATGATGCGCACCGCGGACTACATCGTGGACCTCGGCCCGGGCGCGGGCCGCGAAGGCGGCCGCGTGATGTACCAGGGCGATTTCAAGGGTCTCCTCAAATCCCGCACGCTCACGGCCGATTACCTCACCGGTCGCAGAAGAATCGAATCGCAATCCGCCACGTTTGCGGCGCGCCCCACGCCGCACGAACCACGAACCACGAACCACGAACCACGAAAATACCTCACCATCTCCGGCTGTACGCACCATAATCTCAGGAATGTCACGGCGAAGATCCCGCTGGGCACCTTCACCGTGGTGACCGGCGTATCCGGCAGCGGCAAATCCTCGCTCATCGACGAAACCCTGAAGCGCGAGCTCATGCGCCGGTTCTACCACGCGAAGGCCGTGCCGGGCAAGTTCCGCAAGCTGACCGGCGTGGAGCACATCGACAAGGTGATCGAGATCGATCAGTCGCCCATCGGACGTACCCCGCGGTCGAACCCCGCCACCTACGTGGGCTTCTTCAGCGACATCCGCGAGCTGTTCGCGAAGACCGAGGGCGCGAAGGCGCGCGGCTACACGGCGGGTCGCTTCAGTTTCAACGTGAAGGGTGGGCGTTGCGAGACGTGCGGCGGCGACGGCGTGCGCAAGCTCGAGATGAGTTTCCTCCCCGACGTGTATGTCACGTGCGAGCAGTGCAACGGGCGCCGTTTCAACAAGGAGACGCTCGAGGTGAAATACGGCGGCAAGACGATCTCCGACGTCCTCGACATGACCGTCGCCGAGGCGTACGAGTTCTTCGCGAAGGTGCCGCGCCTCGCGGCGAAGCTGAAGACGCTCGTGGACGTGGGTCTCGGCTACATCGGCCTCGGACAGCCCGCCACGACGCTCTCGGGCGGCGAGGCGCAGCGCATCAAGCTCGCGACGGAGCTCTCGCGCCGCTCGACGGGCCGTACGCTCTACCTCCTCGACGAACCGACGACGGGTCTCCACTTCGACGACGTGGCGAAGTTGATGGCGCTGCTCCTGAAGCTGCGCGAAAGCGGCAACACCGTGGTCGTGATCGAGCACAACGTGGACGTGATGCGCTGCGCGGACTGGATCATCGACCTCGGTCCTGGCGGCGGCGACGCGGGCGGTACGCTCGTGGCGGAGGGGCCGCCCTCCGCCATCCGCGCCAACCCCGCCTCCCTCACCGGCCGCTTTCTGTGAGTTTTTATGGTATACTATCCATCCGATTTCCAAAAAAGGCACGAAAACATGAAACCGATTTTGATGATGGGATCCGCGGCGTACTCGCCGTTCCGCCTCGACGCCCTGCGCGCCGCCCTCGTCGCCGCCGACCCGGCGCTCAAG
>JAFRSR010000169.1 GCA_017427485.1 Kiritimatiellia bacterium | reverse complement strand
TAGGAGGGCGGAACGAACTCGAAGGCGGCCGTTCCGTCCTTCGCGATCTTGAACGTGTGGACGATGCTGTCGCCGACGCGCTTCATGTCGCCGCCGGAGCCGATTTCGCCCGCGCCGGACGTGGTGAACGTTCCGGGCTTCACGTCGGATTCCTCCGTGATGTCGTTCACCGCCTGGATCTTGAAGTCGTAGGGCGTCTGCGGCAGGAGGTCGACAAGGACCCCCGAGAAGGTGTCGTTCAAGGCAAGTCCGCTTGCGATCGTCGTCCATGCGGCCGGCTCCGCCGTTCCCGTCGGCCACGCCTTGACGCGGACGAAGCACGCCGTCGCCGTATCGCCGCCGAGGCCGTTGATCTGCCCGGCGAACTGCGCGTAGGCCGCGCCGGAGTCGGCAAGCGAAAAGGTCGCGAGGGGCTTTGCAATGACAGCAATCTCCGTGATGGCCGAAGCCGAGAGGAACTCCGGGTCGGTGGCCTGGTCGTAGTCGGCCTTCACCCAGTCGGCCGTTCCCGCTCCGCCCGTCGCGTTCGCATTGAATTGCCCGACCCGGACCTCGTCCATATCACCCCAAAATGAACGCTCGCCTCCACCGGGGTTGCCGCCGATTGTCAGTGTGCTTGACCCTTGGACCGGCGTCGTATACTTGCTTGTAATTGTTCCCTTGCTGACACCATCGGCAAACACTTCACAGCTGGCTGGCTTGTAAACGACGTCCAGTTTCGTCCACTGGTTCTGAACGAGCGGAAGAATCTGGCCCGTTGTTGTCACATTGCCGTCTGCCGTCTGGCTCGACCAGATGCGCATGTTGTTGCTTTTGTCGGCCAGCTGCAGTTGCCAGGCCTGGGTGCCGGTTGCCGGTTTGCGTCCGATGATTTCGTCGTAGCGGACGCCGGCATCACTCGTCGTGACGGCGCCTAGCGGACGCATCCATAGCGAAACGACAAAGCTCGTCCCAAGCTTGTCAAGTGCATCTTTGGAGGCGTCGGAGACATCAACATTGATGCCGGTATCCGCGGGCTTCTCACGCACCGTAGTGATCGTTCGGGCAGCGCCGATGCGACCGCCAGATACGGCATACGAACGACCCGAGGACTTGGCCGTCAACGCGTTTGTCGTAGAATCGGAAATCGTCTGTACGCCGTCTCCGGATTCGCCGAGATGCCAGACGCCGACGTAGTTCGTGAAGGCGTTGACGCCGCAGACGTCCTTGCCGCTGGTCTGTCCTTTGTAGAACATCGCGAACTCAGTTCCGTGCACCATCGTCGGGAGCGTGACCCAGACGAGGGACGTGGCGTTCGCGGACGTGTCCCACGTGTCGATGTCGAAGGCGAGCGGCGTGCCATCCTCCGCCACGAAGCAGATGTCGGCGTTCGCCTTTGCCGGGAAGTTGATGTCCGAATACGAGAAGCCGGGAATCGTTCCGTTGGAGACCCGGACCAGCACGGGAAAGTTCGTGAGCGTGTCGCGGTTGGCGGCGTAGCCGTCAACCGTGAGGACGACGCCGCGGGCGAAGCCGTCGGGAGCGATCGTCTCGACGTTCGAGATCGCGGCGCGCGCGGGCAGGGCGAGGGCGACGAGCGCGAGGAGGGGGAGGAGGAGCTTCTTCATGGTCGGATGGTCGGAATGCGCAATGCTCAATGCGCAAGGAAGGGGTTCGGGGAGAAACGGGGTGCTTTATGCGGCATATTGTACGCCACACGCGCGCGTGTGTCAAATCGCCCGCGGCGCACACGTCCCCGCCTCGCGCGCGCATCTCCGTTTCCGGCCAGCTTCTCCCATGCGCCGGACCGGAGCTGGAGTTTGCAAACACAGAGGCGGCGACGAACACAGAGGCCGAGAAAACCGCTTTGCGTCAAAGTCGGGCCATTCGCCGGTCGGGAACTGGGTTGGTTTTGGGTTTCCCTGCTCTGCCACGAGCCGGTCCTGCTCCACGTTTTCGACAGGATTGCAGGATTGTCAGGATGGACAGGTAGCGGAAGCGACTGGCGGCGTGTGGCGGGGTGAGGGGCACGGCCCCGCCAAAACAAACCAAGAACCGTGCGGCCGGGTTCCGCCGGGTTCCGCGAAGCAAACGCGAGCGTCTCTGCGTTCCGGCCGGGCTCTGTGTTCCTTTCAAACACGAGCATGGCGGCGGCTTGATCCGGTTGTCCCGAGTCAGTCTCGGGCAAAGGCCGGAGGCGGAGATGCGCCTCGCGCGCGATTTGCGTCCGAAGCGGACGAATGCTAGAATCCGCCGCGTTCCCGCCGCCGCTCCGGCGTTCCGCATTGAAAGCCTCCGACATCCCAGCCGTCCACCGCCTGCTCTCCGCGGACTTCGCGGCGAGCCCGGCTCCCGTGATCGACCTCATGGGGGCGCAGGGCGAGTCGCCGTTCCGCATCCTCCTCGCGACGATCTGCTCGGCCCGCACCAAGGACGCCTGCACCGCGAAGGTCTGCCGCGAGAAGCTCTTCCCCGCCGTGGCGGGATGGGACGACGTCCGGCGCCTCTCCGTCGACGAGCTCGCGCGCCTGATCTACCCCGTCGGCTTCTACCGCCAGAAGGCGGAGGCGATCAAGCGGATCCCCGACGTCCTCGACGCGCGCTTCGGCGGGCGCCTGCCCGAGACGGTCGAGGAGCTCTGCGAGCTGCCCGGCGTCGGACGCAAGACGGCGAACCTCGTCGTCGCCGTCGCGTTCAAGAAGCCGGCGATCTGCGTTGACGTCCACGTCCACCGCATCATGAACCGCCTCGGCCTCCTCAAGACCAAGGACCCGCTCGAAACGGAGATGGCGCTGCGCCGCATCCTCCCGGTGCGCTACTGGACGACGTGGAATGCCTGTTTCGTCTCGCTCGGCCAGCGCATCTGCGCCCCGCGCAACCCACGCTGCGCCGCCTGCCCGATCCGCCGCTTCTGCGCCACCGGAAAACCCGCCTGATCCGCGTCATTCATCATTCAGCATTCAGCATTCCACATTCAGCATTCAGCATTGGCCATGACTCCTCTCCGCAAATCCCTCTACGGTCTCTTCTTCGCCGCTGTCGCCGCGGTCGCGGTCTGGGCGTTCGTCGAACTCTTCGTCCGGACGGGCGTCTCGCAGATGGGACGCATCCGCGCGGCGGCGTCCGCCGGCGCGCTACTGCTCCTGTTCGCGACGTTCGAGTCGATCCGCCGCACGCAGCTCAAGGAGCGCTACGCGCTGCTCTGGGTCATCCCGTCGCTCGCGATCCTCCTGCTCGCGTTCTTCCCCGGCGTGCTCGACTTCGTCCGGCGCTTCTTCGGCATGGAATACGGCTCGATCATGGCCGGCGTGGCCTTCCTGTCCCTCATGTTCGCCGTCTTCGCCATCTGCCGCACGCTCTCGAAGAACGAGAACAACATCACCCGCATCGCCCAGCGCGTCGCCCTCCTCGAGGAGCGCCTGCGCGAGGCGGAAAAGGCGGAAAAGGGGTCCTGACCCCGCGCGGAGCCGGAGAACGTCCGGACTTCGTTCCATGGAGAACCTCTACGTCCACGTTCCCTTCTGCGCCTCGAAGTGCCGGTATTGCGCGTTCCGCTCCGAGACCGGCGCGGGAAAGGACCGCCTGGCGGACTACCTCCGCCTGCTGCCCCGGGAACTCGCGCTCCGCGGTTTCGCGGACGCACGCCCCCGCACGGTCTACCTCGGCGGCGGGACGCCGTCCCTGCTCGGCCCCGACGGCGTCCGCGCGCTTCTCGCCGCGTTGCCGCGCC
>JAFRSR010000168.1 GCA_017427485.1 Kiritimatiellia bacterium | reverse complement strand
GGGCGGGAAGGTCGTGTTCGAGACGTTCACGCTCTATCCCGAGCGCGGCACGGTGGGGATCTGGAACCGCACGGAAAAGCCTGCGGACTTCACGCTCAACCTCCGCATCCCCGCCTGGAGCGAGAAGACGACGGTCAAGCTGAACGGCAAGCCGGTGGCGGACGTCAAGCCCGGCGGCTACCTCGCGCTGAAGCGCACGTGGACGATGGGCGACGCGATCGTCATTGACTTCGACATGACCTGCCGCGCGCACGAGCTGGACGACTACGTGGCCTTCACGACGGGACCGATCGCCCTCGCGCGCGACATGCGCTTCCACGACGGCGACATCGGGGAAATCGTGCGGATCAAGGAGTTCAAGCCGAACGGTCCCGTGCCGGGCGCGATGCCGGTGCGCGTGCTGGAGGAGGACATGTGGCTGAACTGGGCGCTCCCGCTGCCGATGGGTTCGCACCGAGAGAGCATGGAGAAGCGCCTGCCCGACATCGTGCGCTTCTGCGACTACGCCTCGGCCGGCGGCACCTGGGATTCGTCGTCCAGCTACCGCGTGTGGCTGCCGCTCGAATGCTTCAAGCCGACGCGTCCGGTCTGCGAGAAGCGCCCCTAACCCCGAGAAAATGGTATAATCTGAACCAAGGAGAAAAATCATGACGACAAGAAAGAGCTTCATCGGCGGCATGCTGGCGGCGGGCGCGGTCCCGACGATTGTGCCGCATTCCGTGTTCGGCAAGAACGCCCCCTCCAACCGCATCACCGTGGGCGGCATCGGCGTGGGCGGCATCGGCAACGCGCAGCTGCCGCAGATGAAGAGCGCCGGCTTCGAGGTGGTCGCGCTCTGCGACCTCGACTGGCAATACGCCGAGAGGGTGTTCAAGAAGTTCCCGCAGGCGCGGAAGTACAAGGACTACGAGGAGATGTTGCGCCTGGAGGGCAATCAGATCGACGCCGTGTACTGCGGATGCCCGGACCACTGGCATACGCTCGTCTGCCTTGCCGCCATCGCGAAGAAGAAGCACCTGTGCTGCGTGAAGCCGCTCACGCGCTTTGTGGACGAATGCCGGCTCGTGGTGAGCGCCGCCCGCGCCGCCGGCGTCGCCACGCAGGTGACTGCGAACTCCAACTGCGACGAGGCGTCTATGCGCCTGTACGAGTACCTGAACGCGGGCGCCATTGGCGACGTCGTCGAGGCGCACGCCTGGAGCCGCCGTCCTGTGTGGCCGCAGGGCATGGTGTCGTACGCGGACTGGGAGGATCCGATTCCCGAGGGCTTCAACTGGAAGAAGTGGATCGGTCCCGCCAAGTACGTGCCCTTCGCCTCCAAGTGGGGCAAGCACGCGCCGTACGAGAAGATGTCGAAGGAGGCCTGGTGCGGAGACGCGGTGTACCATCCGTTCAACTTCCGCGGGTGGTTCGAGTACGGCGCGGGCGCGCTCGGCGACATGGGCTGCCATCGTGCGAACACGCTCTACAAGGCGCTCGACCTCAAGTGGCCGACGCACGTGGAGGCCAGCTGCTCGCGCGTGAGCGACGTGGCGTTCCCGCTCGCCAGCATGGTCACGTTCGACTATCCCGCGCGCGGGACGAAGCCTGAATGCCGCGTGATCTGGTACGACGGCGGGCTCCTCCCGCCGAAGCCGAAGGCGATGGGCGCCACGCCGCTGCCGCAGGAGGGCGTCCTCTACGTCGGCACGAAGGGAACGATTCTCTTCAGTTCGCAGAAGCCGGCCAAGGCGACCGTGACGATCCTCGAGCCCGCGCGCGCCGCGCAGTTCGCGAACCTGCCGCGCACGCTCCCGCGCCGCAACCCCGAAATGTTCCGCGAAATCTTCGTCGAATGGCTGGAGGCCTGCAAGGGCGGCGCGCCGGCGAGCTGCAACTTCGACTTCGCGCAGTACATCACCGAGTTCACGCACCTCGGCAACCTGGCGATCCGCACCGCGAAGCCGATCGACTTCGACCCGGTCGCGATGAAGATCACGAACGACAACGCGGCGGCGGACAAACTCCTGCACGCATCCTACGAAAACGGTTATACGCTCGGTTGAGGGAATACGCCATGAAAAGATTGATCGTCCTTTCGCTCATCCTTTCTGCCGTTTCCGCGTTCGGCGCCTGCTGCGCTGAGCACGGCTTTACGTCCATCTTCAACGGCTGCGACCTCGACGGCTGGATCGGCGCGAAGCACCTCTTCTACGTGGAGAACGGGGAGCTCGTGTTCAGGGAGGGGCCGAAGAACTTCGGCAACCTCTTCTACCACAAACCCTTCGCGAACTTCACGGCGCGCTTCTCGTTCAAGCTCGTCCCGAACGGCAACAACGGCTTCGCCGTCCGCGCCGGGAAGGAATGCGTGGAAGGCGGCGCGCTCATCGGCGGCAACCAGGTGATGACCGACGCCGCGTACAACGGGATGGAGATCCAGGTCCTCGACGACACGGGCGACAAGAAGCAGCACCTGAAGGCGTGGCAGTACCACGGCTCGATCTACGGCGTTACTGCCGCGCAGAAGGGCGCGCTCCGTCCCGTCGGCGAGTGGAACGACGAGGAGGTGACGGTGGACGGCGAGAACGTGACCGTGATCCTCAACGGCAAGACCATCCTCGCCACCTCGGTGAAGGACCTGCCGACCGACGGCACCACGCCGGACGGCAAGCCGCACCCGGGCCTCCACAATCCCTCGGGCTACATCGGCTTCCTCGGCCACACGATGCCGGTGCGCTTCCGGAACATCCGCGTGAAGGAACTGCCTTGAGATACCTTGCGTTCATCGGATTCGCGCTGGCCGCCTGCTGGACTGCCTCCGGCGCGGCGGACGTGCGGCGCGTGGCGGTGCCGCCGCGGCTAGTCCGCGGCGACACGAACGTGCGTCGTCTCGGTCCGTGGGACTCCGCCGCGTGGATCTGGCGAAAGGACGCCCCCCTGCCGCCCGGCGGCGAGTTCGTCAGGTTCCGCAAGGAGTTCTCCGCCGACGGCAAATCGCCCCTGCGTTTCCACGTGAGCGCGGACGAGCGGTTCGTCCTGCTTCTCGACGGCGAGGTGGTCGCGCGCGGTCCCGACCGCGGCACGCCGGAGATGTGGTTCGTACAGAGCTACGAAACGCTTCCCGCCGCCGGCGAGCATCTGCTGGAGGCCGTCTGCTGGCGCATGAATCCGCATCAGGCGCCGAACGCGCAGCTCACCATCCGCGGCGGCTTCCTCTTCAAAGCGGAAGAGCCGTTCGACGCGGCGCTCACGACAGGCCGTGCGGATTGGCGCGTGGCTGCGCTCGCGTGCACGCGGATGACGCGCGACGCCTATCCAATGGGACCCGTCGGCGCGCAGTGCGAGGTGTCGGGAACGGGAATCCTCGCGGAACGCCCCGACGTGGCGGCGTACGCGAAGCCCGTCATCGTGCGCGGGGCGATTCCTCCGGACGAGTCGATCACGAGCGGATCAAGTCGGCGTCCGGCCTGGATGCTCTACCCGTCCGAGTTGCCCGCACAGATCGAGCGGACGATCCGTCCTGGCGCGTTCAAGGCTGCGGACGACCAGGCGTTCGCGACGAACGGCGTGTGGAACAAGTCTGCGCGGGCATACGGACGCGCCGGATGGTATCGCGCATCCGCCGCCGCGCATCCTTTCGTTGCGGAGGCGAACGCCCTACTCGCGGGGAAGGGGAAGGTGATCGTTCCTCCGCACACGAAACGGCGCATCCTCTGGGACTTGGGCGACTACTGGTGCGCCTACCCCGAACTTTCGACGAGTGGCGGAAAGGGTGCGAAGATCGTCTGGGGATGGGCTGAGTCGCTCTACACGGGCGATTGCTTCGACTGGCACACGCTCGCCTCGGAGGAGCGGAAGGGCTCGACGAGCCGCGCGAAGTGGGAGGATAAGTATTTCTATGGTTTTAAGGATGTGTTCTGTCCTGACGGGCGTCTTCTGGCGACGTTCACCACACCTTGGTGGCGGTGCGGTCGGTGGTGCCAGATCGAGATCGAGACCGCCGACGAACCGTTGACGCTGGAGGACGTACGGCTCGTCGAGACGCGCTACCCGCTCGCGGTGGAAGGGCGCTTCGCGTGCGACGATCCGACCATTGCGGACGTGGAGCGTCTGTGCCGTCGCGGCCTGGAGATGTGCATGCACGAGATGTACTTTGACTGCCCGTATTACGAGCAGCAGATGTACGGCGGCGATACGCGCCTCCAGATGCTCGTTGCCTCCGCGCTTTCCACCGACGGCCGCCTCACGCGCCAGGGGTTCCGTCTCTTCGAGATGTCGCAACGCGACGATGGACGCGTGTCGATGAACTATCCCACCACGTGGCTCCAGGAGTCGACCACGTATTCGTTCCTGTGGTCGCTGATGCTGGGCGACGCTGCGCTCTGGCGCGACGACGCGGCGTGGGTGCGCGCGCGCATGCCGGCGGTCCGGAAGATGCTCTTCGGCGTTGAGGCGCATGTGGGCGCCGACGGACTGCTGCACAACCTTCCGGGATGGAGCTTCATGGACTGGGTGCCGGAATGGAACTTCGGCATTGCGCCCGGCGGCGGCTTCAACGGCGGAGGGTCGTCGGTCGAGAACCTGCTGTATCTCCTTGCGCTCAGGAGCGCGGCGTTTGTTGAGGAGTCGCTCGGTGAAACGGAGATGGCGGTGCGTTGGCGGAGGCGCGCCGAGGCGCTCGCGCAGCGGATCAACGCGGCGTACTGGTGCGAGGCGCGGGGGATGGTGGCCGACACGGCGGCCAAGGATCGCTTCTCTGAACACGCGCAGTGCCTCGCGATTCTTGCGGACGTCCTGCCGCCCGACCGTGCGAAGCGCGCGTTCGACGGGCTTGTCTCGTCGGATGACCTCGCGCGGTGTACGGTCTATTTCTCGCACTATCTCTTCGAGACATATTTTCGTTTCGGACGCGGCGACCTCTTTCTCAAGCGGCTTGACCTCTGGCGCGATTTCGTGAAGCAGGACCTCAAGACGCCCCTGGAGGCGCCGGGCGACGCGCGGAGCGACTGCCACGCCTGGGGCGCGCATCCGCTCTACCACTTCAGGACGGGCCTCGCCGGGATTCGCCCGACCTCGGCCGGCTTCAAATCAGCGGAGATCGCCCCTTGCCCGGACTCGCTCAAGCAGATTGCGGCGTCCGTACCCACGCCCCGTGGTGCGATTGCGGTTGACCTTCGCTTTGATGGCGACAAGGTACGCGGTATCGTCACGGTGCCGGAAGGGGTGTCTGCCGAGTTCAAGTGGCGGGGTGCCGTGCGTCGTCTCACGATCGGGCTGAACGCGATAGATCTTTGAACTTCAGTCCGAAGCGGGCGAGGTATTTCGTGAGGCGGTCGGAGTCGTTGCGCGACTTCTTCGCCTTGCGCGAGACGGCGAAGAGCTTCTTCGCCGCGTCGGCGGCGGAGTCGGAGTCGCGGCAGACCGCGATGACGTGCGATAGTTGCGCGAGATCAAAGCTGTCGAACCGTTTGGAGTAGTCGTTGCCCAGAAGCTCCGCGAGCGCGGCGGCGCCGGCCGCGGGCGTTTCCGCCGTGTCCGCGCAGACGTTGCCCGACGAGCGGGCGATTTCGTCTTTGACGACGTCCTCGGTGATGCGTCCGCCGTCGGCGAGCGTGGCCATGCGCACGACCATCGCGTTGAGGTCGCGGAAGTTGCCGTGCCAGGGCGTGGTGGGGGCGAGCGCGAACTTGAGGAACCGGGCGCGCGCCTCCTTGCTGAACGACACGTGCTTGTGCGTACGCTGCGTGTAGCGCAGGAGTTCGTAGTCGAGGTTCGGCTCGATGTCCTCGCGGCGTTCGGCGAGGCCGGGCATCTTGAAGCTCCAGAGGTCGATGCGAGCGAGGAGGTCGCGGCGGAACTTGCCGCTCGTGACGTCGTCCATGAGGTTGCGGTTCGTGCCGCAGATGAGCTGGAAGTCGCTGTGTTCGTCCTTGGTGGCGCCGAGGGGGCGGTAGGTCTTCTCCTCAATAGCCTTGAGGAGCATCGTCTGGGCCTCCATCGGCAGCTCGCCGATCTCGTCGAGGAAGATGATGCCGCCGTCGGCCTCCTTGAGGAACCCGGCGTGGTCGGCGCCGGCGCCGGAGAACGAGCCTTTCTTGTGTCCGAAGAGAGCGGACTTCGCGAGGTCGCCGCCGAGCGTCGCGCAGTTGACGGCCACGAAATCGCCCTTGACCTTGTCGGACTGCTTCTTGAGCAGGTAGATCTGCTTGGCGAGCTGGCTCTTGCCCGCGCCGGTGGGACCGGTGAGCAGGATGGGGTCCGAGGAGCGGATGGCCACGCGTTCGATCGTCTCGATGAGGTGGTTGAAGTCGGCGTTGCGCGTCGCGATGCCCTGCTTGAGGAAGGAGAGGTCCTTCTGGCGCTCGGTCTCGAACCGCTTGGCGAGGGCGTCGTAGCGCGAGAGGTCGAGGTCGATCACGTTGATCACGCCCTTGGGGTCGTTCGAGTGGCGGACATGTCCCTCCTTCGGCGAGGACTGCACGATCTTCGCGTTGAGGTGGTGGGATTCCACCAACAGGAAGAGGCAGATCTTCTCCACGTGCGAGCCGGTGGAGATGTGGATGTAGTACGAGGTCTTCTCCTCGTGGAAGCAGGGCGACTTGGAGTAGTCGTAGAACTTGCCGTAAACCTCTTCAAAATCCCAGGGGTCCTTGAGCTGGATGATGTCGAAGATCACCTTCGTCTCGGGGGAAACAGACTTGATGTCGGCTTTCACCCGTTCCGCGAGCTGCTGGTACTCTTTGTTGAAGATGAGGTGCAGTTCGTCGATTGGCAGCTCCTCTTGCTGGACGAGTCCAATCGAAGGCCGCCAAGTGTCCCAACGCGCCTTGCCCGCGCCGCCATGCGCGTCCTTCTGCGTGCCGAGAACCGATATGACTGTCGTTTTCATGGCAAAGAGTTTATCATATTCCCCCGCCGGATTCCTAGAAAAAAAGATAGCCCCTATAATTTTTTATGTGGATGGCCTGGTATTGGATATGGAGGACAGAGGACAAAAGACAGAGAACAGAGGATCGGGGTAGCGCTTCACGGCCACCTAGCCTTTGTCTTCTGTCCTCTGTCTTTTGTCCTTGCCACTGGGGACGGGCGTCTCGCCCGTTGCGGGAACGGGCGCGCTTGTCGCGCCCGTCGGTAGGGCGCGCGCCAAGCTCTTGGCACAGAATCTGCTTTACAACGAGGCACAAGGAGATTACACCATGAAAAAGATGATTGAAAAGATTGTTGACGCCATCCTCGAGCTCGTTGCCGGGTCGTTTGAAATCGACCCCTGTAACCTCAAGGACGAGGATATGGTCACCGACGCACCCCGTCTGGGGGCCGCCGCCGGCTAGTAAAAAAGCGAGGAGTCGTTGAAACACCTTATGTCTTAACCACGGAATACACTGAATACACGGAATGTAATGTATTTCGCAAAGTTAGATTTCCGTGTGTTCCGTGGTTTTGAGACTACCTTGAGAGAAGGAGAATGAGTCAATGAAATGGGAAAAGTTTGAGGCTGGATATGCAATGCCTGTAAAAAGCTGGTGCGAGAACTGCGAGGAGGGCGCTGTCCAGCAGGCGGTGAACCTCGCGCACCATCCGGCGCTCGTGCACCACGTGGCGCTGATGCCGGACGCGCATCAAGGCTACGGCATGCCCATCGGCGGCGTGGTGGCGGCGAAGGGCGCCGTCATCCCGGCCGCGGTGGGCGTGGACATCGGCTGCGGCATGATCGCCACGGAGACGGACATCCCCGCCGAGGCGTTCGCCGAGATGTCGTTCCGTCGCGCGTTCCAGGAGAAGCTCAAGGAGCGCATCCCCGTGGGCGAGGGCGTGTCGCACGCCGTGACGCAGGACTGGGAGGGCTTCGAGGAGTACACCGCGCACAACGGCATGCGCTCCAGCCTCTGGCCGTCGAAGCTCGACCGCATGAACCTCGGCACGCTCGGCGGCGGCAACCACTTCATCGAGCTGCAGAAGACCACAGCCCTCGACGAACACTCCCCAGCGGGAGGGCGAGCGTCCACGCGAGCCGCCACGGGAGACTGCGCTTGTCGCGACCCCGGCGAAAGCCGTGTCTGGCTCATGATTCACTCCGGCTCGCGCAACCTCGGCAAGCGCATCGAGGAGCACTACCACCGGATCGCGGCGAAGATGTGCGAGCGGTTCCATTCGCCGTTGCCGGACAAGGACCTCGCGTTTCTCCCCATCGAGGAACCGGCGGGACACGACTACTTCACCGACATGCTCTTCGCCCTCCGCTACGCGAGGGAGAACCGCCGTCGGATGATGGAGGCGATGAAGGCGACGGTGGCCGAGTTCGTGCCGGGCGCGAACTTCATCCGCACGATCGACATCCACCACAACTACGCGGCGTTCGAGGAGCATTTCGGCGAGAAGGTGTGCGTGCACCGCAAGGGCGCGACCTCGGCGAAGCTCGACGAGATCGGGATCATCCCCGGCTCGATGGGCACGGCCTCGTACATCGTGCGCGGACTGGGCAACCCCGAGTCGTTCATGTCCTGCTCGCACGGCGCGGGACGGCGCATGAGCCGCATCGCGGCCTCGACCACGCTCACCGTGGAGGAGTGCGACCAGGCGATGGACGGCATCGTGTGCGAGCGCTGGCACAAGTACAAGGGCTTCGGCAAGGCGAAGGGCAAGCTCGACCTCTCCGAGGCGCCGCAGGCGTATAAGGACATCGAGGACGTGATTGCATCCGAGCGCGACCTCATCGAACCGCTCGTCCGCCTCGTGCCCCTCGCCTGCCTGAAAGGGTAGGGACGCGTGTCCCCCGGTCGCGCCGTGCGGGAGGGCGAGCGTCCACGCGAGCCGCATCGGGAGGGCGAGCGTCCACGCGAGCCGCAGCGGTAGGGCAACCACCAACTAACCAACAAACCAATTAACCAATGACTGATCCAATCACCATCGACGGCTCGCAGGGCGAGGGCGGCGGACAGATGCTCCGCACCTCGCTCGCGCTGAGCGCCGCCTACGGCAAGCCGTTTGAGATGGTGAACATCCGCGCGAAGCGCGAGAAGCCGGGCCTCAAGCGCCAGCACCTCACATGCGTCCGCGCGGTCGCGCAGATTTGCGGCGCGCAGGTGGAAGGCGACGAGGTCAGCGCGATGCGCCTTTCGTTCAAGCCGGGCAAGATCAAAGGCGGCACCTACCAGTTCGACATCGGCACGGCCGGTTCGGTCACGCTCGTCGCGCAGACGGTCATCCCCGTGCTGCTCCGGGCGGATGAACCTTCCACGGTCACGATCACGGGCGGCACTCACGTGCCGTTTGCGCCGATCTGGGAGTTCTTCTCGGAAACCTATCTCCCCGAGCTGCGGAAGATGGGCGCGTGCGTGGAGGCGGAACTGGAGCAGTGCGGGTTCTACCCTGCTGCGGGTGGCGTCGTGAAACTGCGCATCTGGCCATACGACGAGGCGAAGCGCCCCGAGCGCTATGACCTGACGGACCTCGGGGCGTATCGGGGCGGCACCGTCGAGGGCGTCGTCTCGCATATCCC
Source organism: Kiritimatiellia bacterium (assembly GCA_017427485.1). Taxonomy (GTDB): domain Bacteria; phylum Verrucomicrobiota; class Kiritimatiellia; order RFP12; family UBA1067; genus RUG572. The sequence goes on along the minus strand of JAFRSR010000168.1, from coordinate 10,000 downwards.
GCGGTCGATCGCCGAGGCGGAAGTTGGCATCGTCGGCAACCAGCTGCGGGACCTTGCCCTCGAGCGCGTCGTTCGCGATATTGATGCCTTCGGCCCCGGGAATTATTGCTGTGTTCGCCTCCGTTACGACCATGCGACGGTCGTCATATCCGCCGTCGGCACCTACGGCAAGTCGCGCAAGGCCGTTGCAAACGAGGTCGTCCACCAAATCCGCGACTTCGTGAAGTCCGGCAAGGCGTGCGAAAAGCACCTCGCCGACCAGCTCCTCGTCCCGCTCCATCTCTTCTTCGGCTGGGACAAAGAATGGGATGATAACTACGAGTGTTGGGCCACCAACTGGAACCTCGCGGTCCAAAAAGAAACCAACCACTTCACCACGAACCAGCTGGTCGTCTCCGCGTTCAACTACCCTTGACGACGTTTATGCCGGGCTTGACGTGTTCCGAAAGGCGGCTTTCCGCCGTGGCGGAGTCGTCGATCTCCTTTGGCAGCGGCTCGGCAAACGGTCGCAGCCTCAGGTACGGCTTCTCGCATCCGTGCCCGGTGGCGAGGTGAAGTACGGTGTCGCGCGGCGATGCCGTGAACTCGCAGACGGATGACTCGATTGTCGTGTCCGAGCAGATCGACCACGATTTCGCCACGTGGGCGCCGGCCCTGGACGGCGGATTGTGCGCGGAGAGAATCGCTTTCATGTCCGCAACCGAGAATACCTGGCCCTTCGGCTTTACGGCGAACGGGAACGGCTTGCCTTCGGGCCATTCGTCTCCCGTCAGAATGCGGATCGCCTGGCGAAAGCGCCCCGTGTTGTTGGGGTGCTCAAACGCCTTGTCCGGACCGTATCCATATGACCCCTGATAGGCCTTTGCGAAATTGAACTTGCCCTTGCCGTCCCAGAAGCCCTTTCGCCTTGCATTCTCGACAAGGTCCTTTGACGCGATGATGTCTTCGGCGGGAAACGAATCGAGTTCGTAGATCGTGTAGAGGTTTGGCATCACCGTGACCGCGTCGTCCGGGCAGCGTGCGGCGACGAAGTTGCGTCCGTGCACCACCTGGACAAGCCACGCCTCGTCGGCGTCGGCCACGGTGTATATTCTGGCGGACGGGGCATAGCCGTATTTTTCTATGAGCTCGCCCATTATCCGCACTCCGTCGCGTGCGCTCGTTGCCCGTTCTCCCACGACGCGGCGCAGGTTGAACTTGACTCCACCCTCGGACAAGAGCGTCGGGTCGTCCATGCGCTCCGCCGAACGGCCGCCTGAATCGCTCACGACGATGACACCTCGTTCATTCAGGAACGTGTCGGCGTTGCCGTCGCCGTACGGAAACTTCACTTCGCCCCAGTAGCATGCAAGGGTGTGCGAAGCCTGGGGAACTTTGGCGCAGCATCCCGGCGTCGCCGGCAGACATGTTCCCGTCGGCCAGTCCTTCGCCGGAAGCATTCCGTGGCGCACGACAAGCGGAGGAAAATCGTCCTCGTTGTGTCCGACGATCACTCGACCTGTTGATGAGACCTTCTTGCCTGCGACAAACGTCATGCAGGCAGATGCTGAAAATGCGAAGCCGGCCATGAGTACGGCAGTGATACGTGTTTTCAATTTCATTTCTTCTTCTTTCATTGGTGCGCCGCTAGGTCTGCGGGACGAAGGGGCGGCATTCGTAGGCGAGCAGGAAGTGGTTGACGTCTTCGAGGTTGTGGATGTTCGCCTCAAGGCAGGCGTCGAAGATCATGTCTTCCACCACGCTGCGGGAGAGGTGGTAGCCGGCCGCGTGCAGGAGGAGGTCGGCCTCCTCGCGCGTGAGGCGCAGGGCGAACGCGAGCTGGATGGCGGTGCGCTTGGAGACGACGTGGGTCTCGTCCGAGATGATCGCGGAGTAGGTCTTGCGGCTCAGGTAGGCCGCCTTGTAGATGGCGGGGGCGTTGTTGGCGTAGCGGTCGCGCACCCAGATGATGACGCGGGCGGCGAATGAGAGGTTGGCGGCGTGCAGGTTTGGCTTGCGCGGCTTGTTCTCGGGCAGGTCGATTGTCGGAAGGGTTGCCACCCTGCGCCGCAAGAGGCTGCCGAACAGACGCTTCTTGCGTATTTCGAGCGGAAGAGCGCCGGCGCATGCTTCCGTCTCGGGCGCTATTTCCAGGCAGCGGGCTTCTTGTAACATCTCGACGTTCGGCGCGTCGAGGACGCCGCGCCCTACCGACGCGGGCTCGTTGCATTCGTCCGCATCCATTGTGCGCGCGCGTCGTTCCGCCTCGCGGGCGAGGGCGGCCTGAATGGACGCCTCGGCCTGCGCGCGCTGTTCCGCCGTCATCGGCGGCGGAGGCGGAAGGGGCGGGAAATCAGTTTCGGTTTCATCGGGTTCGTGCATGGTTTTAGTATAGCAAATCGGACGCGGGGCGTGTCCATTTGAAATGGACATTTCTTTGCGCGGCGGTTTTTGCTCGCTTTTTTGTGGTAAAGTGTCCGCGTCGCAGGCGCTCTGGGCGTTTCCGGGCGGCGGCAGAAAACAAACCACAAAAAGGAACGGAAAGATGAAGAAGGAAATCAAAAGCTACATGCACGTCGCGCTCGTCCTCGACGCCTCCGGCTCGATGGGCTCGCTGCGCACGACCACGGTCGAGTCGCTGAAGAAGTTCTTCGCGGGACTCAAGAGCGATGAGGACAAGACGCTCCTCGACGTGTGGCAGTTCGACGACGAGGTGAAGCACCTCGCCGACTCGGTCGACCTGAACGCGGGCGCGCCGCGCACGATCGAGGACTACACCATCGGCGGCTGCACGGCGCTCTACGACGCCATCTGCACAGGCATCGACGAACTGGGGCGCAAGTTCGCCGCCCAGCCCGAGGCCGAGCGTCCTGACGGCGTGATCTTCGCCATCCTCACGGACGGCTTCGAGAACGCCTCGCGCATGTTCACGCGCACGGACGTCAGGAACCGGATCGAACACCAGTCCTCGAAGTACAGCTGGGAGTTCCGCTTCCTGGCGGCGAACCAGGACGCCGTCACCACGGGGCGCGACTTCGGTCTTGCCGCAGAGTCGTGCGCCACCTTCGACGCGTCAGATGAAGGTGTTGAGATGATGTGCTGCGAGACCTCGCCTCTCACCTGTGGCGCGGCGGAGATGCGTCTGTTCTCCCGTGCCCGTCGCGCCGCCCGTAAGGGAAAATGACAGAATTGGTTACGCCCCATCTGAAGATGACCGCCCCGTCGGCACCGGCTTTCAGCGCGGCGTCGACGTCGGCGGTGATCTCGGATTCGGGCAACTTGGACGTGTCCTCGTCCGATTTGTACCCCTGCAGCCCCGCCCAGACCTTCGCGCCTTTCGAGTGCTTCACAAACCATCTGGTCGTCTCCTCGATCCAGTCGGTTGTTTTCTTGTAGTTCCCTTTGTAGATCATGGGAACGATGACGTCCAGATATTGGGTGAGGGTGGCGGTGTCCTGTCCGTAATAGTGCAGGTTGGCCGTCGTCTCCGGCATCAGGGCCGCCGAAACGACGAGCTGGGGAGAGGTCTGGTGGAGCCGGGTGGCGGCCAGCCTGACAAACTCGGAAACCGCATCCGCGCCGCCAGGCGTCTTGTAGGCCGTTCCGGGATATCTCACGTAGTCGAAATGGATGCCCGAGACGCCGCGCATCCGTGCGTATGATTGTGCGCGGGCAATCTTTTCGTCAAATAGTTTTCTGTCGGGCGCACCGTCCTTGACGGGATTGATCCACTTCCCGTTGTAGAACACCTGCATCCAGATGTGGACTTTCAGCCCTGCCGCGTCCGCCTGCGCGATCCATTCCTCGACGTCTTTCTGTCCATGTGCTTTAAAGGCATATTCATGAAGGACGACGTCGGTCGTTCCCAAGGAAACGAGTGACGGCACGTCTACGTCCTTCATGGTCTTGCCGTGCAGCCAGTAGCCGCAATGCCTCGATTCCGCAGACGCGCAGAGCGTGCTCAACGCGATAACCACGCCGCAGATCAGTCTGGGGATGAATCCCGTTTCTACTGGGTTAGAAGAGGCTTGGTACTTTCTCATAGCAGGGAAAGTATATCAAAATCTCAGAATGTGGTCATGTCTCGCGCAGAGACGCGGAGTTGCTTCTTTCAAAGTTCTGAAAAATCATTTTCTAAAATGTACCCTTGCGGGGAAGCGTAAGGCGTGGTAAAATACAAACCATCAAACACCCCTAGTAGGTTCGCCGAATGGGCGCGGAGCCGATTCCTTCGGGAGTTGGCTCTTGCTTTAATGTGGAGTGCCGATGCAGAGGACTTTCATTTACATTGATGGTTTCAACCTCTTCCACGGAGCGTTGCGCCATACGTCATACAAATGGCTTGATCCTCGGGCCATGGTTAGTTCGTTGATCGGTACGGACAAAGTCATTGCATCCATCAAGTATTTCACAGCCCGAGTGACCCCACGAGCGAACGACCCCGGGCAACCGTTTCGTCAGCACATGTATCTCCGGGCGCTGTTGTCCATTGGCGTACAACTCGTATTCGGACGTTATCTTTCTCATGTGACGAGAATGTATAAGGCACACCAGAAACCCGGTGAAGACCCGTTTGTAGAGGTCGTCAAGACCGAGGAGAAGGGTACTGATGTCAACATCGCCACACATATGGTCACAGACGCCGCTGACAATCTGTTTGACTGTGCCATACTTGTTTCCGGCGATTCCGACCTGACTGCGCCCGTGAAGGTGTGCATCGGCAAGTACGGGAAGATCGTCGGCGTACTGAATCCCCAGCGCCAGAAGTGTCGGGCACTTGAAAGCGCGGCGACCTTCTACAAGCACATTCGAGAGTCCGTGCTTGCCGGCAGCCAGTTCCCAACCGTGCTGTCCGATGCGCAGGGTAGTTTCCACAAACCGCCAGAATGGTGAGCCAATAGGAACCCTATCGTCCGCAAAGACGCCCGGACGTAGTTCGCAAGGGCGTCTTCTAGTTGCCACAAGGATGATTATGAAATGTAGTGGCCACGCAAAAACCTTTCGGCTACCCTAGGCGAGCGCTCCAAGGCTGTTCAGGGCGTTGGCACTATGATTTTTATAAGATTCCCGATTGTGCCGATTCTGTGGATTTGACAGACTTTCTACGTCAGGAAAACAAGGATGACGCACTATGAGCAAGCCAACGTCCGGTAAGCCCGGCTTCGTATACATTTTCATGAACCCGCTTTTCCCCAATTGGGTGAAAATCGGCAAGGCGAAGAACTGGTCAACGCGACTCAAGAACTACCAGCAGTACGTGCCGGAGGACTACGAGCCCGTCGCGACCCTCAAGACCTCCAACATGGATAAGGTAGAAAAACTCATTCACGGACTTCTTGAAGTCTGCGAGGAACGCGACAAAAGGAGTTTTTCTGTATTGATGCTGATACCGCCATCAATGTTCTCCTTAATGTGGCGCGGACAATTGACGAAGTCGGAGGCCTTAAGCTTTATGCAGACGGACAGGTCTCAGTGGCCCATGGCTTGGAAGGAGAGCCGCATCCCATACAGACAGACAAGACGCATGGCGTCAAGTTCCATTCATCGATAAAGGGCTCGGAGGTCTACATGACCGTCCGTGACGGCGAGTTCTTCGTCCTGAAGGGATCGAAACTGCGCTCCATGACTGACAGCCTTAGGACTTCCGAAGTCCAGTCAATCGCCTCTATTCGTCGCGACCGCGTGGAACTGGAAAACGATCCAACACGCTGCAAGAATGGAAAACTCCTTGTCGATGTGTCGTTCAAGAGTTCCAGTCGTGCTCTCGCTGTCATGCTAGGTTGCTCTGCCGTCCAGGGCCCCAAGTACTGGGAGGATGATGAGGGGCGACCGCTATCTGACTATTTGGTGTGAACGGAGACAGAAATGAAAAACATCCATCTAAACTGGAGCCGCGTTAAGGTCGAGGAGATGAACCGCGCGAGAAAACCCGTCAGCGGCGTAGTCGCGGTTCTTGTGTCGGAGACGCTCGGGGGACTCTTGCGACCGGGAAGTCAGCCGAAGCCATAGCCTCGACCCTTCCGCCGTCCGTCGGTATCTACGCCGTCATGCCGTCAAGCGATCCTGAAGAAGTGGTGTCGCACGTTCTAGCGCTATGGGATGTTGAGGAGGTGTCCGCAGCGCCCTACACGGTGGAGTGCGACGGTCTGGAATTCCATAAGGCCGATCCAGACCATCTGCTTTCTGACATGAGGACTTCCGCGTGGGACAATTTTGTGGAACAATATCCCGTGGAGATCGTGGAGCTGTGGGGAACGGCGGCTACTGCATGATGGTGGTCGTTTGCCGCTGAATCCTGTCGTGAGCCTTTTTCGGCGCGGCGAGGCAGTTATTTAGGTTTACGTATTGATGTATTTGCGCTCTAAAGCATAAACATAGGGGGATAATCCTATGAGGCACCTCCGCCATTTTAGGTGCCCACATTGTATATAATGAGATACGACCTATCCTAAAAGATAACATGTCTGAGGTATGGTCGGGTATGTGCTTATGCTACTGGAGATGAGATTACGGTGCGGAACGAATTGGAGATTGAGTTATGGCTGACGTTAGTGCGCGAAAGGCAGGGTTCGCACGCGAAAAATGTGGTTTTCACGCAGCCTACGTCTGAAGTCTTACGTCCTACGTCCTTAAACCTCGTCGCTGGCATGGATCTTGCTGGCAAAGTTGTGCCGTTTCGCAACGGCATCGGTCTTTGAAAGCTTGTCGTTCCTTTGCGCATTTCCTGCGAGGTGTTGGTTTTGGTTTCAACGGGATCAGACTCGGGAGTGCATACGCGCAGATCTGTGCCGGTCTGTGAGAGTATGTCCCGGACAAAACGGGTGATGGTGATTGTTCGCCCCTCTGCCTTGTGGCACAAGGCCAGAATCGCTTATTCCTTGCGGGGTTTGATTTTGCGAGGTGACTGTGATGGGTTCAACGTGAATGTCGACATTACCTATAAGTGTCCTAAGTGGTCAGGAGGCGACTCCTGCCGCAATGCGGAAAGATGGAGCAATCCAATCGCCGTGACGTCCATCCAAATCCATTCCTCGCTTCTGCTTTGTGTCTTGAGGTGCTTGCATTGGTTTCAACTCTAACTCTAACGGCCGGAGGAAAACGGTGTCAGGACGGATGAAAGTCTGGTTGGTTAGGTGAAAACCTGTTAGGAAGGTGAATAGCCTTTTCCGCCGATCCATGACAGGAGACAACCCGAAGGGCATGGCCTTCCCGCTCCGCAACCAAGTTCATAGGATAAAGCCAAGGCGCCTTATTCCTCATCACGCGATCACAAAGGGACGAGAGGTTGTTTGAAGAGGTTTGAAAGGAGTATGCAGATATGAGTCGTTCTTTCAGGCATCGCGGCTGGTTGACGGATCAGTCGGGTAGGAAATTTGGCAAGAGACATGCCAATCACATTGTTCGGCGGGCGGCAGACGTCCCGTCTGGGCGGTGTTATCGAAAGTTCTATTGCAGCTACAACATCTGCGACTATGTTATTTCGGCACGGCCCAAAGGTTCGTGTCCCGATGCATATAAAGACTGGATAAAATGAGGAGTTGATAGATGAATGTAGTTCAGAAAATGGAAGCGCTGGCCGACGAATGGCACTGCGGGGTTGAAAGAAAAGGCAAGGGCCACGTGCCCTACATCGCGCATCCACGCGCGGTGGTGGCCCAGCTGAAGGCGTGGGGCATGACGGAGGAGGCGAATCCCGTGCCGCTGGCCGTCGCGTGGGGACATGACCTCGTGGAGGATACGCGCGTGCCGGCCATCTCCATCTTGAATGCCGCCGGCGAGTATGGCATCAAGGTGTTCGAGGGCATCCTTTACCTTACGTTCAGCCGCCACGAGTATCCGTCCGCCAAAGACCATGACGACGCGGACCGCCTCTACATGGAACGTCTGGCCCGCGAGGCGCCGCCGGAAATCCTGATGGTGAAGCTGGCGGACCGCGTCTGCAACACGCGCGACTTCATGAAGGATCCGCCCAAGGACGAGCCGACCAAGCCCGCGCGCTATCTCCACGAGGCCGATCCGATCCTCGCGGCGGTTTCTCGCGTGCCGAGCGAGTTTGTGGCGGCCGTCAAGGCGACGATCGAGGAATTGAAGCGCCAGGTCGGGTATGCGGACTGGACGCGGAAAGAGGAACGACAATGACAAAACAGGATTTGAAAATCGTGTCCGGCGGACAGACCGGCGTTGACCAAGGGGCGCTTGAGGCGGCCCTTGGCCTCGGCCTTGTTTGGGGCGGCTGGGTGCCGAAGGGCTGGCGCGCGGAGAACGGGACCGTTCCCGAGCATTTCCGCGCGCGCATGCAGGAGCACGCGAGCGCGAACTACATCGTGCGGACGCGTCAGAACGTCGCCGACTCCCACGCGACGCTGATCCTGACCGATGCCTATCCGCTCAGCGGCGGCACGCAACGGACGCGCGACTTCTGCATGAACATGATGAAGTCGCATTTCGTCGTTTCGTTCGGCGAGGCGGATGCCGTCGGCAAGGTGCGCAAGTGGCTCGGACAGTTCTTCGCCACCGCGCATCCCGTGCCGTTCGTCCTCAACGTCGCCGGCCCGCGCGAAAGCAAATCCACCGGCATCCAGTCCCATACCCGCCTCTTCCTCACCGAGGTGCTGGGCGGGATGTTGGAAGGGTGAAGAGATGGCGTCATGACAGAATTCATCGTTGCGTTGATGATTGGAATACCCGGGAGCGGCAAGACGACGTTTTGCCGTGAACGGCTGTTCCCGCATCACCTGTATATCTCGCTGGACCAGCTGCGGACGCGGTCCGCCGAGGCGGAGCTGTTTGCCTTTGCGTTGAGGCGGCGGAAGAATTGCGTGATCGACAACACGAACATCAACGCGCTTGAACGGTCGCGCTACATCCCTGCCGCAAAGAGGGAAGGTGCGCGCGTGGTTGGCTATTTCTTCGCGCCCGACCTAGAGGAAGGTGTCGCGCGGAACGCGAAGCGCCTCGGCAAGGCTCGCGTTCCGGAACACGTGATCTGGCAGAAACTGTCGCGGTTTGAGCGTCCGAGTCCGCACGAGGGCTTTGACGCACTCTATCGCGTGAAGATTACGGACAAAGGATTTGATATGGAGGTGTTGGATGCGAAAGAATAATCTTGGCGAACGGATGAAGGAATACGAGCGCGCGAGCGACGTGAAGCTCACGCGTCGGCTGCCGATGATCATCCGTCTGGACGGCAGGGCGTTCCATTCTTGGACGAAGAAGTCGGGATGCGTACGTCCGTTTGACCACAGGCTGATGGACATGATGGCCGCGTTGACGCAGTATCTGTGCGAGAACATCGGCGGCGCGGAACTTGGGTACACGCAGTCGGACGAAATATCGATCCTCGTCCGTGATGACCAGAACATTGACACGGATGCTTGGTTCGACAAGCGGCTCCAGAAGGTCGTGTCGGTTGCGGCGTCCTTGGCGACGTATTGGTTCAATGCCAACAACATGTTCGAAAAGAAGGAGCCTGCGTTTTTTGATGCGAGGGCATTCGTGTTGCCGGAGAGCGAGGTACGGAATTACTTCATCTGGCGACAGGAAGACGCCACGACGAACAGCCTGTCGATGCTGGCGCAGAGTTTGTGTCGCCACAATGAGCTTCAGAACAAGAAATGGGCCGAGCTACAGGAGATGTGCTGGCAAAAAGGGCGGAACTGGAATGACCTTGAGGTTGTCGAGAAACGCGGCGTATGCATCTATCGCCACGAGGTCGAAGTCAGCGGCCGCGATGGTCCCGTGAAGCGGATGAAGTTCTTCATCGACCGGAACATCCCTATTTTCACGTCACCTGACGCCGATGCCTGGTGGAGCGCTCTTGTGACTCCCGATATCCTTCGGAAAACCAGTGCCGCGAAACAACTTGCCGCGCTGCGGAGCGTCGCCGGACGATGGGAAGACGACAGGTCCGCTGCGGAAATCATCGCCGAGATTGAAGGCGCGCGCAGGTGAATGTTTCCTTAAACGAAGGAAGAAATACGATAATGTTTCCTTGAACCAAGGAAATAATGTGGGAAAGTTT
>JAFRSR010000167.1 GCA_017427485.1 Kiritimatiellia bacterium | reverse complement strand
GCGATGCCGAAGTCGAGGATGTAGGGATGCCCGTCCTTGCGGATCATCACGTTCGCGGGCTTCACGTCGCGGTGAACCACGCCCTCGCCGTGCGCGTAGTCGAGCGCGGCGGCGATGGGGCGCAGGATGCGCAGGACGTCGGCTTCGGGGAGGCCTCCGGGCGGCCCGCTCGGCGAGCGGGCCCTACCACTCTGTGCCTCTGTGTCTCTGTGCCTCTGTGTTAAATCTTCACCCCCATGCTCCGCAAGGAAGTCGTCAAGAGTCTCCCCTTCCACATAATCCATCACGAGGAACGGTTTGCCGTTGTTCTCCTAGAAGGCGCGGAGCGTGACGATATTGGGATGCGTCAGCTTCATCGCAACAAGCGTGCTCTTTCCGACACGCCGACGGCCCCAGCACGTCACAAGCGACGAAACGCGCTTGCCCCACAGCGACTCAAGTTGTTCCATCTGTTCTTCACGGCCAAAAAACATATCCTACCTGCCTTTCCTATGCGGCGCATTAATGATAGCAAATACATTGCTACGCCGTCAAATGAAAATCTCCCCTAATCGGGATTTTCCCTAATAGGGGAGAACGCCTCGAGCCCGTACCATGAGCCCAACTTTCCACGTTCGTGAACAAAAAGGCCGAAATCCCATGCCACCTTGTCCCAACTACCGCACCACGCGGTGCCGTCCGGCGAGGTTAACAGTCCATCCGTCCAGTGGACATCACCGTTACGCGGGCTTGAAGAGCACCTCGAGGCCGTCGTGGGCGAGCTTGAGGCCGGGCGGCAACTGGCCGTCGAAGGTCCGCTGTCCCCACTCGTAGTACCCGATGTGCGTGAGGTACACGGGCTGGCCGGGCGGCGGCATGTAATGTCCCTTGCCGGGCTTGAGGTACGTGGTGAAGATGTCGTTCACCGTCGAGGCCGTGGAATGGGAGATGTTCATGCCGCCGAACTTCTGCACGGGGTTGCCGGTCGACTCCATGATGACGGCCGTGAGCGGCGCGTCCTTGCGGCAGCCGTGGAAGAACACCGTGGACATCAGGCCGGAGGTGTCCGTCGCGTACAGGAGCCGCACCACGCCGTCCCTGCACCGCTTCGTCACCTTGTAGATGAGCGCCTGCTCGTGCGGCTTGCCCGTCCAGTGGTTTCCGGGGAGCGGCAGGATCTCGTAGCCGCCGAGGTTGAACGGCACGCACACGTCAAGCGGATGGATTTCGGGCATCACGCCGCCCACCTTCACGACCGCCTTCTCGAAGTCGCGCTTCGCGTCCGCGAGCCACCCGCGCTGGAGGTACACGTGCCTCACGCCCAGCTTCACCGCCGCGCGCGGGTCGTAGTGATCGCCGTGCGAGTGCGTGTAGATGACCGTGTCGGGGCGGCACCCCTCCGGCAGCATGTCCTCCGCCATCCACGTGTAGTCGATAAGGAACGCGCCGTCGACCAGCACGCTCGAATAGCGGCGGAAGATCTTCGACGTGCGCGGCTCCTTCTCCCAGCACGCCGAGCCGCTGCCGAGAAACCGCACGCGCAGACCCTCCTCGCCGCCCGGCGCGCCAGCCTTTGCGTCGCCCGCCAGCCCAACCGCCGCCACCGCGCCCACCCCCTTCACAAAAGACCTTCTTCCCAAAGCCATTTTCTTCTCCTCTCTCCGCCATGCACCAAGCATCACGCACTACCTGAAGATGACGCACGTCCCGCTCGGTGCGGCCGTCAGCACGACCCTTCCGCCGGCTTTGTGCAGGGCAACGCGCCAGCTGCCGTTCGCCGGAAGCGCCGCGTCAAGCGTCCAGCCCGACACGTCGCCGGCAAGGCCCCCGTCAGACGAGAGGAGCGTCGTCGAAAAGGCCGCGGTGGCCCCGGCGGCATCCAGGTTTACCGTCAGGTCGGACGGTAACGTCACGGCGTCAGTTGCCACGAGCGCCGCCGTACCGGACGCGACAGGTTCCACCTTCAACGACGAACCTTCCGCCAGTGTGAGCGCCTGCACGCGCGCGTTCGCGTTCGGGACGAGCGCGAGCGCGCCGCCGGCGCGCACGTCCAAGGTGCCGCCGAAGTCCTGTCCACCCGTCAGGCTCAGGGACGCGCCGTCTGCCACGGTCAGCGTGCCCGCGCCCGTCAGCGTGCCGGCGAGGACGTTCTCCCCGCCCGCAAACAGCGCCTCGGCCGCCGTCGCCACGCTCACCGTGCCCGTCGCCGCAAGGCCGCTCAGCGCCACCTGTCCGTCCGTCACCGCGAACGACGTGCCGCTCGCCGTTGCGGCCGCCATGCCGCCCGTCGGCTCCGAGAGCACGACGCCCTGCATCACCGCGCGGATCTCGTCTGCTGAAAGCGCCTTGTCGAAGATCATCACGTCGTCCATCCAGGCCACTTGAACGTGGCCCCCGGCGCCACCTCCACGCTGCCGCCAAAGGTCCCGTAGGAACTGTCCTTAACAGGGAACATCACGCCTTCATCAACGTATGTGCGTCCGGTGTAGGAACTTCCCGCCGGAAGCGTCTTGGGTCTGTACGTGCCCACGCCCGTCTTGCGGAGCCCCTGCGTACCGCCCGTCGCGTTCTGGAGGAAAAGCGTTCCGTTCGCGCCCACCTCGACCTCGGGCGTGTCGGCCGCCGCGAAGGTGATCTTCTCGCCGGAGAGCGTGAGCGAGGCGGATGCGGACGGATTCAGGACGATCTTGCCCACCGTCACGGCCGAGGCGACGTTCACGGCGTAGGTACCGCTCGCAGCGGAGAAGTCCACCTCCGCGCCAGAGGCGTCGGGCACGGCGTTCTCCTTCCAGTTCGCGGCGTCGTTCCACGACCCGCCGCTCGTCCCCTTCCAGGTGAAGGTATCGGCCCAGGCGCCGGACACCACGGCCAAGCCAATGCACACAAAAAGTTTTATTTTCATGCCGTTATAATAGCCGATTCTTCCGTTCGCGTCAATCGGGAATTTCCCGCATGATTTTTCCGCATGCGCAAATTACGCGTTCCGCACCATAATCTCACCGGCCGCCAGCCCCGGAGGCGCAATATGGAGAGCCGCCATCTTGGCGGCGCAGCATGAAGAGATGCATTCCAAAGACAAATTCTGGGAAAGCGTTGAAGCGGTGCGGCAGCAACCGTTTGCCCAGGAGTTGCAAATCTCATCCCTGAACCTGTATCAGAGTTTCCTGCATAAAGAAGGACCGGAAT
>JAFRSR010000023.1 GCA_017427485.1 Kiritimatiellia bacterium | reverse complement strand
TGGCGCCCGCCTGCTTTGCGGCGACGGCGGCGGCCACGGCGGCGGACGAGCCGCCGGCCACCACCACGTCGACGTCCTGCACCACGGGCAGCTCGCCCGCGAACGCGTTCAAGATGAGGCCCGCACCCGCGAGCGCCCCGAAGAGATTCTTTTCCATGGCGCTAGTGTACCAAAAATCCCGCGCCCTGTGTGAAAGTCATTTCGGACAACGTCTTAGCGGATGATGATTATCGTGCCGTCCGGCGGGGCCTCGAACTCGACGAGGTGGAACGCGAAGCAGGAGAAGTCGCTCCCGCCGTTGGTGGGCTTGAGCTGCAGCGTGTTCATGCCGTCCACCAGCTTGTCGGACGGCAGATTGTAGACGTTCACGCCGCCGGGCGGTATGCCGCTGTAGATCGACTCCCCGTTGAGGATGAAGTCCATGTGCCGCTGGCCGGCCCTCACGATGCGATGCCGGTAGCGGAACGTGTAGCCCCGGTCGAGCAGCCTCTTCTCCACGGGGAAGTTGATAGTGATGGAGAGCGACGACGTGACGCCGCGCCACAGCTTGTGCCACGTGCTGCCCGCATACCAGGTGCCGACGGAGTCGTACTGGGCGTGTTCCGCGGGGAAAACGTCGTTATAGGGGCTGTTCCAACCCGCCACCCACGAGCCGCCCAGCGAGAAGGCGTCCAGAACGAGCGGCGACGCGCCCGCGTCCGTACGCTCGAGCGTGATCGTATTCGCGCCGGGAAGGAAGAACGTTGACGCCACCGGCACGAGATTGGTACGCCCCGGCATCACGGCCACGCTCTTCACGAGGTTGCCGTTCACTTTCACGCGCAGGGCGCCGGACGCGCTCGCGGGCGTGGGAATCAGCGTGAGCACCTGCGGCACCATGATGGCAAAGTCGTTCGTGTACGTCACCGACACCGACCCGCTTGCCGCCAGCGACGGGTTAAGCTCCTCCCAGTTACCCGTCCCTACAGCGCTGGTCTCGCCGCGGAACTCCGTGGAGGCACCGTTCGCCATCCCCACCTGCAGCTCCACCGGCGCAGCGCCGCCGAACGCCTGACGCACGTCGGCGTCCGTGAGCGTGCGCGTCCAGAACGCCAGCTGCTGGATGGATCCAGCCCAGCACTTGTAGGCGTTGGACGATGATTTCCGCGCACCGTTGGTCATGGTGTATATCACCGTGCTTGCCGACGCCATGTCTTGCTCGCTGCCGAGCTGAATCTGCCAGCTCGACAACGCCGCGAACTGCGAAAGCGTCGTGGAGTTGTACGAGAACGTCTTCTCGGCCGTCCGCAGCTGGTTGTCGTTCTCCTGCATGTACCAGATCTTCATCTTCCAGCCGTCAACCGCCACCGCCACGTCTGTCCAGGTGTTCGACCAGGTGTGCGACCTCCATCTCGAGTCGGAGTTGCTGTAGGACTGCCGCCCCGCCATGAGCGTGAAGTAGCGGTTCGTCATGGGCGAGCCGGTGAAGCCGACGGCGATTCCCTTTCCGCCGTTGTTCCAGTCGTAGCCGATGCGAAGCATCCAGTCCTGGAAATCGTCAGCGATCTTCGGGATCGCATCGCGCCGAAACCTTACGACAAACGAGTAGTTCGAGCAATTCCCGGTGACGTCCTTGAACACGTTGTTGATGTAGACCTTCGAGACGCGCCCCCGCGCCTCGATGGTCACGTTCGTCACGTCGCCCACGATGTTCGTGGTAGAGGTGTGGTTGACCTCTTGCGGGAAGTTGAGGCACCCGCTCGTGAAGGTCTTCCCGCTGTAGGGGCAGTGCACCACCTCGTTCGTCATCCGGACGAAGTTGCTGATCGCCGGATAGGCGTTGTTGCTGGCGTTCACCTCCACGATGTTGCGCAGTTCGCCCGTGTCGAAGTAGCCGTTGCCGTTCGCGTCCTTGCCGCCGTTGAAGTAGAATACCGCGTCGTCGAACACGTGCGCGCCGGCGGGTACGGCGGCCAGCACCAGCACATACAGCACCATCTTGATTTTCTTCACGACATGATCCTTTCTGGGTGGTCGAAAACACTTGCAGGTCAAAGCCGCATATAGTCTACCACCGCGTGCCATGGCCTGTCAATCTGGTTCGCGGATGAGCCTTGTTTAAATCCATTGGATATGATATGATGACGCCGATGAGAGATACCGTCAAGATTTTCATCGTAGGGCTGCTACTTGCCGCCACGACGTCCCTGCCTGCCGGTTTTCCTCCATACGTCCCGCAGAACCCCATTCGCGACGTGACTGGAAGGAAAACGGGCTTCTTCCACGTAGAGAAGCAGGCGGACGGACGCTGGTGGGTAATCGACCCCGCCGGGTACGGGTTCGTGCCCATCGGCGTGGACCAATGCAGGCTCGAACACCATCCCGGTTACAAGGAACTCATGTTGGCCAAACACGGAACGGTCGAGGGATGGGAAGCCGAGACCATCGCACGCCTGAAGGATTGGGGCTTCACGCTGTTCGGCGGCGCCTGTTCGCACAGGCTCTTCCACAGGGGCATCGCGCACACCATCTACCCGTGGGTGGGGGAACCCTATTCCTTCGACGGCGGCGAGAAAGCCATCCTCAAGGGGACCGGCCATCCCGGGACGGCCTTTCCCAACGTGTTCGATCCCGGGTTCGAGGAGCATTGCCGACATTGCGCAAAGCGCGTGTTCGCACCCCAGAAGAACGACCCATGGCTGTTTGGATGGTTCTTCGACAACGAACTGGCGTGGTGGGGCAACCAACATGAGATGGTGGACTGTTACGGTCTCGTCGACGCCATCGCCGCGTTGCCGCCGGAGCATTCGGCCCGCAAGGCGCATGACGACTTCTTCGCCGCACACCGGGGCGAATGGCCGACGGCGAAGATCCGCCGCGAGTTTATGCGCCTCGTGGCGGAACGCTACTTCGGCATCATCACGTCGGCCATCCGGGAGGCGGATCCCAATCACATGGTCCTCGGCTGCCGTTTTGCGGGAGTCGGCGAAGCCAGCGTGGCGCCGGAGGTGTGGGAATCCGCCGGGCGGCATCTGGACATCGTCACGTTCAACAACTACCCCTGGGCCGATCTGGAGCGCAGACGCGTGCTCGTGTCTGAATCCTCCTCGCAGACCGTCATCGACCGCTACGCGGAGATCTACCGCCTGACGGGCCGTCCGCTGATGGTCGCGGAATGGAGCTTCCCGGCGCTTGACCGCGGGATGCCGTGCACGTGGGGCGCGGGCATGAGGGTCAAGACACAGGCGGAACGCGTGCAGGCGTGCGAACTTGTCGCCAAGACGTTCCTGTCCTGTCCGCAAGTCGTGGGCTACGACTACTTCATGTGGCGCGACCAGCCTGCCGTCGCGGCTTCCTCCATGTCCAAAGAAAACTGCAACTACGGTCTGGTGGATGTGGACGGAAATCCATACGCAGACCTGACGGCCATGTTTCGGAGGCTCCACGCGGAGGTCGGATTCTGGCGCCGGGCCGCCGCCCCTTCCGAGAATGTCGTTCCGGATTCCTGCATGCCGCAGTCCGCAGCGGAATATGTGCGCCGCCGTCGTGCACAGGGGGGTAAGCCGAGATTCTCCTGTTCCACGGGCACCGGGCCGATCGCGCGAATCGGGGGAATTGGATCTCTCAATGTCTGCATCGACAGCAAGGTGGGCGAGAAGAGAGGATATCCCCTCGCAAAGCAGGTAGAGGAGGTACGGTCGGAGGTCGGTCCCGAGGGGCTACCGTCAACGGTCGTGGTATCGACGGGATGTTTTGGGGAAACGACGTTTGAATGCGAGGTCCGCTTGACGCCGCTTCACGACGGGTCGTTCCTGGCGGAGTTCCGGCGCGTGAAGAACCGCGGTCCTTCGTCCATCACGTTCGGAACATGCTTTTTCTTCCCGGCGGCGGCATTTCCGGCGGAGAGCGCGTATCCCCTCCGTCAGGCTCCGATGGTCTGGAACGAGCCGCGTCGGCTGGCGTGGCGCGAAACGGAAGGTGTCCGCGAATTGGGCTGCGAAACGTGGAGCGCGGCATGGTCGCCACGAAGCGCGTTCTGGATTGGCAAGCAGGGGGACGTTCATCCCGACGCGATGTTCCAATGCCGACACCCCGTCACCCTCGGGGCGGGGGAGGAATGGACGCCGCCGCAGGACGGTCTGTTCTTTATCCGAGTCTGGTGGCGCGGGCCCAATGGACGCCACCAGTAGCCCTTTTTGCAGTTTCACAAATGGTCTCCTTTCCCTGTGCAGATGCGGGTATCTTACCATAATCCGCATCGTCCCGCAAGCGAGCCGAGCGCAACAAGTTGCGCCCCTCCCGTATGGAGAGCCGCCATCTTGGCGGCGCACTGGGAGAACGGGGTGATGGGGACCGTGGGGACATTGGTTGGGGACCGTGGAGACATTGGAGACGATGGGGACGATGGGGACAATGGAGACCGTGGGCGGCGAGTGACTAGGGGGATGGGGGTGGCAACCAGCCTTTGCGTTTCTTGATGCTGAAGGCCATGCGGCGGAGTTCTGCCGTCATCGCCATAAGCTTCGCGTCAAGTTCTGCGGTGCTGTTTGCGCCGGCAAGCCGCGAATAGGCAACCTTGCCCCAGTCCTCTGCTCGAGCCTCGTTTCTTGCAGCGTACATTCGCTCCCGAATGCCGCCATGACGCTTGAAGTCCTCCTCAAGATGCGCAATCTGCCTGGCCAGCAGATACGTGCATTGGCGAATGAGCGAAACCATGAGATTCGCCGTGACCTCGCTGGACTTCTTCTCGAAATGCGGCTGTAAGGTCTCCCATGTTCCTTCCCTGCCAAGCCGCCGCGCCGCAAGCCCCTTCTCCGAGTTCTTCGCCCATTCTGCGAGTTGGTGCGTCTTGAGATAGTCGAGATAATCTTCAAGCAGTTCCTCGAGACTCGCCTTTGCGACATTCGTGAGTTTGATTTCGGTTTCCTTGCTCGTTGCAGAAGCCTCGCTGCCCTCGATGATGTTCTGCTTGCCGCTTCGCGCGGCCTGTACCATCTGGTCGATCGTTCTGTCGCCTTGATGCAAGAACCTTCGCGTGAAAACCACAGTGCCCTGGAAGATGATGTCGCTCTTCCGATAAGTCAGAAGCCCCCTGTAGCCGCCATGCGGCAAGATGATCTGCGTGCTCATTTATCTGCCTCCGGTGTCCCCATTGTCCCCATTGTCCCCATCGTCCCCATTGTCCCCATCGTCCCCATCTCCACACCGCACATCCAGCCGGATCGTCTCGTCCGGCTGGTACACGACAATCTGTTTTTCACCAGAGTTTATCTGAGTAAGCTTTTCTGTTTTCACTGTATCCTACACTTCCTGTCCTGACGCCAACATCTTACCAAATCCCCCCGCCCGGCGAAACCCGGTAAACTGTCAAATGATTGTATCAGAATTGTATGCAAAATGTATTGCCACATGCGATCCCGTCCCCACCGTCCCCACCGTCCCCACTGTCCCCACTGTCCCCACCGTCCGTTGACATCCCCTATCGCCGCCCGCCGCCCCATCACCAACCACAAACCCACCCGCCCGTGAGTGTAACTCAGCCCCCTCGTGAGGGTCCTTGACCTGGTCTGGGCATCAGGACGCTGCCTCGACATCTGCCCCTACCCCCTACTACCTCCCACCCCTTAAAAAGGGTGTGGGAGGTACTACCCCTAGGGTAGCCGTAGGGGGCTTGGGGCGGATGTCGTCGGCCCCAAGGCTCCGCCGCCGCACGGCAGCGCCCCGAAATGCCCGTTAGGCGGGAAGAGGTTCCTTCCGTACCTCCCGGGAGGTAGTGGGAGGTACCCCTCGTTACCTCATACGATATGTCTCAGGGGGCGACTCGGCAAGCGTCTTGGCAATCACCGCCGGAGTTCCAACAAGAACCCGATTCGTGAGGTTTTCTGTGATCTTTGCCAAATCCCCATTTTTAATCATGCTGCTGTAAATACTCTGGGAAACGTTCTTGGACAACCCCTGTGTGTGCATCCAATCTTCAAGTTCAGACTTGAAAAGATGCCCTTTGGAAGTTACGTACTCCTTTATCTTCTGCCGCATGCTTTCGTAGCGTTGCTTGAGCGCGTCGCCCTGCTGCGTTGGGGTGAGCGAAGACCCCTTGAATTTGGCGCGCTCCAGCTCGTACTGCCACGCCACGTGGTCGAAGGCGGGATCGAGGTCGTAGGTGAAGGTTCGCGGGTCGAAATCCACCGCCCGCGGCGGGTACGGCTGGAAGTCGGAACATTTCGCGTGTATCAGTTCGATTTTGGTGATCGACTCGGCGATGTGCGCAGGCCTGAGGTTCCAGACGTTGCGCATGACCGAGAAGATGGCCTTGGAGTTCTTGCCGTAGTTCGCCGCGCTGAAGCCGGCCGCGTCGGCCAGTTCCTTGGCGCCGTTCCGCGAATGGTTGAGGATGATGCCGGCGGTGGGCTTCTCCACGTTCGCGGCGAGGACGTCCATGATCTCGAAGATGGTCTTCCGCACGTCGCCGTCGTCCAGCTCGTCGCCGTCGATCACGGCGCCCCACGGGTCCAGCACCACCACGTCCGCGTCGCGGTAGTGTATCGTTGTCTTGAGCTTGACGCGGTTCTCCTCGTCGGCAAACGAGACGTAGACGTCCTTCGGCCTCGCCATGGTCGGCAGGAAGATGTGGCCCCGGAGCCGTTCCCGCTCGTCGGAGGTGCAGAACTTCAGCATCTGGCGGAGGTCGTTGCGGTAGCGGTAGAAGCCGTTCTCGTTGCCGTAGAAGAGCCATTTGAGCGGACGGCGGCACGTGGGGAGGCCCGCGAAGTCCCGCCCGAGCACCTGGTTCACGGCGAGGTTCAGCATCATGCGGCTCTTGCCGAGTCCGCTGCCGCCGATGACCTCCATGAGCTGGCCGGGCGCGAGGCGGAGTCCGCCCCAGATCTCCTCCGGCGGCTCGGAGTCGTCGGCCTCGATGTCGAGCGCGTCGGCGGTGGAGTACTTGTCCGCGGCTTCGAGGGCCTCGAGCGGATCGTAGTTGCCCTCCGCGAAGGGTGCGCTGTCAGACGCCATCGCCGGCCTCCTCCCCTTCGCCGTTCGCCGCCGAGAGCGGCACGTAGTCGGCGATGGCGGCATCGAGGAACAGCATCATGTTCGCCGCACGGAGGCAGGCGACCAGACTCTTGACGTCTTCCCCCTTCATCTCGCCGCCGGCGCCGAACTCCTTCTTGGCGACGACCTCCAGCGCATCGCGCCAGATCCGGTACGATTCCGAGCCGATGCGCCTGGCGCGGCTGGCGGCGGCGAGGATCGCGAGCCGGATGGCGGCGAGCGCGTCGTTGCGCTTGCGCACGAGGGGCGTGGGGAGTCCCAGCACCGGACCCGGGCGGCGTTTCCTGCCGTGCGTCCCTTCCGTGACCGGCATCCGGATGTCCACCTTGAACTTCAGCACGGCGGACAGGATGTCCTCGTGGATCTCCGGACGGAAATCGGGCACTTCGTCGTCCATGATCTGCCGGAGCGCGAGGAACTCCATCTCGATGAAGCCGAAGGCGTCGCCGTCGGTTTCCCCAGGGGCGATCGTCCTGTATTCGTCCATCATCGCCGTATAGAGGCGGTCCACCTCGCCGGCGTCGATCTTGCGCCGGACGGTCTCCACAACGGCGTCGGGGTCGCAGGCCGGGTCGTTCATCCTCGCGGCGGTGGCGCGCAGGGCGTCAAGGTCGATCTCAACGGTCATGGGCGCGACGTCCGACCTGCGACGCTGCACCCCCACCTCCACTTCAGGCCTGCCGTTTGGCATCTTCTTCACTTTACACTTCTTCATGGGGGACATTATACCAAACTCCGCGCGCTTTTGGACGCGTGGATTGGAACTTCCGCCTTCCCTAGAAGGGACACCGCCGCTCCCTAGGACGAGGGGATTTTTGAGACCCTAGGGAGTTTCGCCCTCCCTACGTGGAGGGTTCGACTTCCCTACACGGGATTTTGGCTCTCCCTACACGGAGGTTTTGACTTTCCTACACGGGATTTGAGCCTTCTATTCTATCGTCCTAACGCACGGCAGGCGCAACAAGTTGCGCACTCCGCCACAATATCAATCTAGATCAAGCCTGCACTATCTGAGCGATAAAGTTGTTCACCCAACTTCACCGCTTCGGCAGCGGTGACAATTCCATAGTTGTCTATGGCCAATTCGGCTATTTCATCAAACTTCGACATGCCAATACATTCCCCATAAAGGGTATAATTTGACAACGCAGACATTCTACCACGCACATCAGATGACTTCAAGCCCCAATGCGAAGAAATCATGTCCCCTCCATATCCATCGCAGCCGCGCTTGTCGCAGCCGTATGGAGAGCCGCCATCTTGGCGGCTTACTGGGCGTCCCACCCGTTGCGCCCGTGCCTGTCGCGGCCGCTACGGGTGGGGCGTGCTCCCACACGACCGCCCTTCTATGCCCGTCCGCCCTGCACCCGCCGCGACACGTTCACTGACCAACTCCACCACTCATACCAGTGGGGTCAACCCTTCGACTCCCCTCTGCCCCTTTATCCCCCGTAATTGGATCATCTGTTGTCAATTTCCAAACAAGGTATCTCTCATGATGGCAATCAATTGGATAGCGGTACGGCTTGCCAGCATCTTTCAGATCGGCTTTAGAGATCATCCCACAGTACTCTTGAATCTTGAATACGAGCATTTCTTCCGTCGGTTTTCGTCCCGGCGGCAGAAGCGCAAGCAACTTGCGGTGCTTGGCATTGTCGTTTGTAATGCCAATCGTCTTCGCAGCGTCAGCAGGTAGGTTGTAGTAACGCCTATCTCTAATCCATTTAAGTTGCCGCCTGCCATGGTATGTCCCGTATACCGTCGCCTCCGTTATCGCCCTCGCAGTTGCGACGGGAACAAGTGCGCCTTTGTGAGGGTTGACACGTCCCAGGAGCGAGTCAAGGTCGGCATTGATAGACACGAGACGCGCAATAAAGTCTTTCAGAACGTCTGCGTTATCTTTATCGTTCGGACGCAGGGGAATCGCTCCTATGTTGACTTTATCAATACTCTGGATATAGCGCAAGCGGTTATCTTGCTGTCCGGGCACTGGGGGCGCCATCTCCACCCTTCCCTTGCCAGGGAAGAGGATGTACCCACCAACAACTTCTTTCTTGTATGTGAACGAATCGACCGATGTCTCGTTCTGCGCATAATAGATCGCGTCACGATAACGGTGCATCTGGTCGATTGCATCCTGCGGAGGAGCCCCTACGCTAGACCCACTGATGTCCTCAAGGCGATACTTCGCATCGAAAAGATAAGTCACTTGATATCGGCCTGCCGACGAATTTGTCAACCGAAGCACGATGTCGGGGTCTTGCGAACTTTTGCGCGAAATGCTCGTCGGCGTCAGCGTCCCCCCTACGCCATTGCCGTCGTCCTTTGCAGCCGTTCCCTTTATCTCAGGATTATAGACCACACGCGCAAGCTCAACGCCATTCTCCGCCCTGAAAATGACGGTTGACTGCAATCCCGTGGACAGCAACTTGACAAAGTCTCCGTGGAGAGCATCCGCTGGGGCAATCCGCGTTCCCCGAGGGAGGGCAGCCTCCGTAAATTCCTCCACCTTGAGAAAACACCAAATCTCGTAGAGGTCGGCTATGTCCTTCGTCTCCATGCGGTTCACGCCCGCATGAATCATATAGGCGGCGTTCAAGATGGTGAATGTCCTGAAGACCGTAGAATACCCAGGAGCTCGTTGCAATGTCAAAGACAGCTGTCGCATTCCAGTGAAAGGGCCTATGCCGCGCCAAAACGGATTCTTCTCCAACTGATGCAACTCGCGATCCATTTTCGCCATGGCTTCCTTGGCCGTGTCGGAGAGCTTCTTGCTGTCCTTCTCGCAGTCTCTCGCCAACAGCTCCTTGCGCAAATCGGCATATTTCCTGGCAATGCTGCGGAGCGCAAACTTCACGAAGCTGTTCTCGGTCGTGTCATGTGTGCTGGCCTCGCGTTCAATGCGATATAGATGCGCGGGGTTGAACCGATGTTCCGCCAACTCGTTTTCAAGACGCGGCGAGAGGAAAGTCAACTGGTCCGCACGGCGAAATATGGCCGAGGAACTCGCCGAGGCGCCCGTCGTGGCGCGCGCCGAAGATCTCCGCCGACGGAAAAAGGTGATTGAACGGCATCTGCGGAAATGGTATGATTAAGGACATGAAAACGAAAACATTTCTCCCCGCGTTCCTTGGCGCGGCGATGTTCGCACACGGCGCGGCGCCCGTGCTGGAGAACGACGCGATGCGCATCCTCTTCGCCGACGCCTCGCGCGGCTGGGGCGTGACGGGCATCGTCAACAAGGTCGCCGGCGACGCGCGCTTCCTGCGCGACACGACGCGCGAGATCGACTTCTGGCAGGTGTTCTTCGCCAAGGAGCAGGACGGGAAGCGCGTCGAGTGCAAGGAGGTGTCGAACCGCTCGGGCGCGAAGCGCCGGATCGAGCGCGACGGCAACAGGACGACGTTCGTGTTCGAGGAGATCGACCTCCCCGGCGAGCCGGGCGCGGTGGACGTGCGCGCCACGGTGGAGCTCGAGCCGGGCAGGGGCGCGAGCCTCTGGACGCTCGACGTGACGAACCGCAGCCGCGTGTTCGCCCTCACGCGCACGAAGTACCCCGTGCTGAAGCGCGTGACGGACGACGGCGCGGGCGACATGATGATGCCCTCGTCCAACTTCGGCGCGTTCATCCAACGCAAGCGCGACTCGAAGAAGGTCCCCGAACCGCGCATGATCGGCTACATGGGCTACGCGCCGATGGTGAGCGCGTTCAACCTCGGCGACGCCGGACTGTACGTGGCCGCGCACGACGGAAAAGGCCACACCAAGTACTTCGACGTCAAGGGCGAGCAGAACGTCTCCTTCTACACGCCCGTGGAGAACATGGGCTACCTGGGACGCGCCGCGCGCGGCCCCGGCTACCCCGTCTGCATCGCCTGCTACAAGGGCGACTGGTGGCAGGCGGCGAAACGCTATCGCGCCTTCGCGCTCAAACAAGCGTGGACCGCCAAGGGGCCGATCTGCCGCCGCGCCGACTACCCGAAGGCGATGAGCGAGACCCCGCTCTGGATCAACATCCACGGCGACTCGGCCGTGGCCACGAACACGCTCGCCTCCGCGAAGAACGTCTATCCCGATTTCGCGACCGGACTCCACTGGCATAGATGGAACCTGCCGGGGCACGACGTGAACTACCCCGAATATTTCCCCACGGTGCCCGGCGTCTCGAACGCCGTTGCGGCCTGCCGCGCGATGGGGCAGGTCCCGATGATCTACACGAACGGACGCCTCTGGGACGCCGGCACGATGGGCTGGCGCTTCGCGCAGCCGTACGCCACCGTGCAGGACGACGGCACGCCCTACATCGAGCGCTACGGCAACCGGCGCGCGCAGGGCATCATGTGCCCCTACACGCGCGAGTGGCAGGACGTGATGAACGAGCTCGCGAGCCGCATCACGGGGCCCGAAGTCGGCGCGCCGGCCCTGTTTATGGACCAGATCGGCGCGGTCGCGCCCAAGCTCTGCTTCAATCCCGCGCACGGCCATACGCTCGGCGGCGGCACGTACTGGTTCGACGGCTACCGCACGCTGCTCGCCAAGGCGCACGCCACCACGTTCGCGAACGGCGCGTTCCTCACCACCGAGGGCAGCGCCGAGCCGTGGATGGACAACGTGGACGGCTACCTGATCGTGACCATGCGCCTCGCCGGGGACGTCCCCTTCTACCCCGCCGTCTATTCCGGCTACACCACGTACTTCTGCTCGCCGCAGCATGGACTGGACGACGAAACATCCTGGCGCTATCTCCAGACGCGCGAGGCGTTCTGGGGCGTGGCGCTGGGGTGGTTCTCGCCGTCGTTCCTCACCGCGCCGGGAATGGCCGACAAGCGCGAGATCGTGGGCGCGCTCTGCCGCCTGCGGATGAAGTACAAGGACTTCCTCGCCTACGGCACGCTGCTCGACGAGGCGCGCTTCGCAGCCCCGCCCGCTCGGGTACCGATCAAATGGAGACCGCGCTGGGTGAACCGCGGCAAGCCCCAGGAGTTCAACGCCCCTGCCGTGATCGGCAACATCTGGCGCAACGCCGCCGACACGGAGACGCGCCTCTTCCTCGCAAACATCTCAGACGCGGAACAGACCGTGACCCTCACGAACGAGGGCTTCGCCGGACGCACCGTCACCCTCCCGCCCCAC
This sequence comes from Kiritimatiellia bacterium, assembly GCA_017427485.1. Lineage (GTDB taxonomy): Bacteria > Verrucomicrobiota > Kiritimatiellia > RFP12 > UBA1067 > RUG572. The sequence continues at coordinate 49,621 of JAFRSR010000023.1, read as the reverse complement.
GCAATCCAGGTTCTTTAGGGCAGGGGCGTGACTTTGAGATTGCGACGCCCCCAACGAAGCGCCGTCTCGTGCGACGGCATCCACACGTCGATGTGCCGTCCCGTGATGGCGCCGCCCACGTCTTCCACGACCCCCGTGCCGTAACCGGGAATCTGGAGCCGCGTGCCGAACGGGTAGACCTTCGGGTCGGCCGCCACCGTACCAAGCCGCGCCATGGTTCCGCGCGCCGTCACGCCCACCTTCTTCCGCCGCCCCTTCTGCGAACCGTACGTGTAGACGGGCGGACCGAAGCCCAGCAGACTGAACTCCCACCCGCAGCATTCGCCGCAGTTGCAGTACGCCGTCACGAGCACGTCGCCCTTCTCGGCCTCCGTCGGCAGCGGAAAATCCAGACGCGCCGAATCGTCCGACTCGCCACCTTCGCGTTCAGACCGGCAGCCCCGCACGCACGTCCAGAAGATGATCAGCAGCAGGACGCCCGCCGCCGTCCATCCCCATTTTACGTTTTTAATTTTCAATTCGCAATTTACCGTTCATACATCCGTTCGTAGCGCGGCATCGGTTCGAGAATGCCGCCGGATTTCGCCCAGTAGTCGGCGTCGCACTCGAACACGCCCCGCTCGGTGCGCGTCCAGTGCGCTTCCGGATAGGCGAGGTCGCGGCGCATCGTCTCCCAGTTGCGGAAGTTCTGGTGTCCGTTCGTCTCCACGAGGCCGAGGTCGCCGATGCCGGGGAACGCGGGCAGGCGCGCGGCCACGGCCTTGTTCCACTCCACCATCGCGGGGCACACGGTGAGGTCCGCGCAGAAGCACGGCACGCCCTTCTCGAACGCGGCCTGCGCGATCTTCATGCTCATGGACATCGTCTTCGCGATCGGCTTGAGCGCCATCGCGCGGTAGCCCATCTCGATGCGCGTGAGCGCGTCCTTCACGGTGTGCGCGCTTTCGTCCGCCGCAAGCCGCAGCGGGATGTCGCGCACGTCGATGTCCGCGTACTCGTCGAACGGCTCCTCGATGATCGCCACCTGGTCGTAGGCGCCGATTTTCTTGAGGTGGCCGATGAACCGGAGGAGCGTCTCCTTCTTCTCGTAGCGTCCGTTGGCGTCGAAGTAGTAGGGCAGCTTGCCGGACTTCGTGTAGGGCGTGCGGCAGTCCTTCAGCACGGCGTGGATCTCGCTCACGCGCGCCATGTCCTTCGCGAGCATCTCCTCCTGCGTGCCCGGCTGGCCGATCTTGATCTTCATGAAGAACGAGCCCGCGTCGACCGCCTCCTTGATCTCCGAGACGGGCACCTTGTAGGAGAAGAGCGGGATGGATGCGCACTTCGCGTGGTGGCAGGAGAGCGCGGGGCGGCAGGACGCCGGAATGAGGTCGTCGAAGTTCGTCAGGCCGTTTTCGCGCGCGTACAGCACCCACGCCGCCGCGTCCACGGACACGAGCGCGTTGAGCGCGAACGTGGCGCGCAGCGCCGGGTTGTTCGTCACCTTCTTGCCATACTCCAGCACCTGCGGCCAAAGCGCGTCGCAGAGTTCGAGGGGATTCCGGAACGTCATCCCCTCCGCGAGCTTCAGCGCGTGCTGGGTCATCGCGAACATGAACGAGTTGCCGCCCGCCTCTGAGGTGGATGCGAACACTTTCGCGTCGCTCCAGAGACAGCTCTGCGTGCCGAGGCCGATGCCGTGCTTGCCGGACGTGGACCGGATGTACGATGAGACGATCCACTCCTCGGTCAGGTAGCCGCCCTTGAAGCCGAACGGACGCACCATCGGCTCGCGCTCGAATCCGCACCCCGTGCGCGCGATCGTGATCGGCCGCTCAGGACGAAGCGGCGAGACGCCGCTTCCCCCAGCGGTAGGGCCCGCACCCCGTGCGGCCCGCGACAAGCACGGCCCACCCTGGTAGGGCCCGCTCGCCGAGCGGGCCGCAAGGGCCAGCGCGCCGCCCGCCTGCGCGAGAAAACCCCTGCGCGTCGTCACGCGAACACCCCCTTGAAGAAGTCGAGCTCGGCCTTCACGGTCTTGACGAGGTCGGTCTTGTCGAAGTCGTACTCGAAGTGGACCGTGAACGGCGCCTTGACCTTGTTCGCGTCGAGGTGCTGCTTCACTTCCTTCCACGGCACCACGCCCTTCCCGGCGGGACACATGAACTTCGCGTGGTTCTTCTCGTTCTTCTTGGAGAGCACGAAATGGAAGTCCTTCAGGCAGACGGCGCCGATGCGCCCCGCGACGAGGTCGAGCCCGTGCGTCCAGGAGAGGCCCGTCTCGTAGAACGCGTGCATCGGGTCGTACTCGAGGCCGATCCGCTTCGGGTCGAGTTCGCGGATCATCTCGTAGACGTCCCACACGAGGCCGCCGAACACGCTCGGTCCCCACGAGCTGTGGTTCTGGTAGGCGCAGTAGAGGCCCGTGCGCTCGGCAAGTTTCGCGAGCGATTCGAAGCCGCGGCGGATGCGGTCCATGGACTGCTGGAACGTCTCCTTCTTGAGGTCGTAGAAGAAGTACCCAGGACGGAAGAGCTTGAATCCGTTGTCGGCCGCCGTCTTGAGGAGCGCCTCGCTCGCGGAGTCGTCGCCGTCCGTGATCGCCGTCACGAGCATCGTCGACTTGAGCCCCTGCTTGCGGGCGGCCGCGACGGCCTTCGGCAGGACGGTCTTCGCGTTCTCGGGCAGCACATGGCCCTTCGGACGCACGGTCCACTCGATGCCGTTGAAGCCGGCCTTGGCCATCAGCTCCGCCACGGCGTCGTAGCTCGTGCACACAGGGTCCTGGAACATCTTCGAGAACACGTGGAACTCCGCCGTCGGCTTCGGTGGCTTCGGTGGCGCAGACGGCTTCGGTGGCGCGGACGGCTTCGCAACTGCGTCGTCCTTCGGCGCAACCTGCGGACGCGCGTTGCGCGCCTGCGGCATTTCGATCGTGCTGCAGCCGGCGAAGGCCAAGGCACCCATGGTCATGAAGTCTCTTCGGTTCAACATATTCATCTCCTGTAGACGTGACGGGCACGCCCCGGCTGGGACACCGCTCCGAACACGCGCCTAGTATAGCAAATCCCCTCGCCCTCGCGCAACACGGGTCGCGCTTGCTGTCAGGGTTATTATAATGGCGCTTCGTGCAGATCGAATCCGTGGGGCGGCAGGGTAACCGATCGGCCACCGGGCAGGACGAGCGAGACGGTGTCGCGGGAGATGTTCACGGCGAGCGTGAGCGTGGTGCCGTCCGGCAATGGACGCGAAAACGCGAACGCCTTCTCGGATTCCGAAACGGGATGCCACACCACGGGCGCGTCGAACAGGTCAGGATGCGCGTGGCGCAGGCTCGTGAGGCGGCGGACCAGCGCACGGCGGGCGACGGCGGCCTCGTCGTTCGCGCGCGACCAGTCGATGCACCACTTTCCGTGGTCGCGGTTGGCGTAGATCGAATGCGGACGCGCATCGGCGATTTCCTGTCCGTTGTAGAGCATCGGGATGCCGTCCAGCAGGAAGCACGTGGCGATCATCGCGGCGTTGAGCGGATGTCCGTACAGCTCCTCCTTCCGCTTCTGCCCGGGATTGACGTTCGCGAAATCGTGGTTCTCGAAGCAGCGCATCCAGTGGAAGCCGCGCGGATAGTCGCGCACCTGCGCGCGCCACGCCTTCTCCAGCAGCGACGCCGGGGACTTTCCCTCCAGCATCGAGACGATCGTCCACTGCGTGTAGAACCCGTAGGAGAGGTCGAACGCCGCGATCTGGTCGTCGCCCTTCAGCCCCTCGCACATCATGAACACGTCCGGCTTCAGCGACTTGCAGCGGCGGTACCCTTCCTCCCAGAACTCGACCGGCAGCATGTCCGCCACGTCGCAGCGGAAGCCGTCCACGTCGTAGTCGCGGATGAAGCCTTCCATGTTCGAGTAGAGGTATTCGCGCACGGCGGGCTTCGCGATGTCCAGTTCGGGGAACGCCCAGTCGCCCAGCTTGGGCGTGCCGTCGGGATTGCGCACGATGAAGTCGGGATGCTCCGCGAGGAACACGGCTTTCGGCCCGCAGTGGAAGTAGACGAGGTCGAACATCACCTTCATGCCCAGACGGTGCGCCTCGGCGACGAACGACTTGAGGTCTTCCTTCGTGCCGTACTCGGGATCGACGGCGAAGAAATCCTTCTGCCGGTAGGGGTTCTTCGGGTTGTTCAGCCGGCACGCCTTCTGGCGCCCGCTCCAGAAACGCGGGTCGGGGTCGTCGTCCGCCAGCTGGTGCGGCGTGAGGTAGACAATGCCGACGCCGTCCGCCTTGAGCTCGGGCAGCTTCGCGCGCGCGGCGGCAAACGTCCCCTCGGGCGTGAACATGCGCGTGAAGAGCTGGTACATCACGCTGCCGCGCAGGAACGCGGGGACGGCCCGCGCCCGCGAAGCGGCGGCGTCGTGCACGCTCGCGTACGTGGGATGGAACCGTCCCTCAAGGCTCTTCCCCCGATGCGGCAGCCGCACGAGCGGAGCAGACTTCCGCCAGCCGTGCTTGTCGGCGAAGTCCATGTAGACGTTCCAGTCGTATGGAGTGAGGTCGTGCTTGCCCGTGCGGATGTGGTAGGAGATGTCGCCTTCCTGCTGGGGCGACTCGGGCTCAGGGAAACCGTGCGAGACGAATCCCTTCTTGCCGAAGATCGTCCAGGCGGGGCTGGCGTAGCGAGCAGTGCAGTACTCGCCAAAGGGGCCGGCATGGTAGTCCTCTGTGGCGGAGCCTATGCAGACGAGGCGCGGCGCGATAAGTGCTACGAGCATGTGCTGGTCGAAGGGGGCCTGCGCGTCGAGGTTCACCCAGCGCGTGTAGCGGCGGGAGTACCAGAACTGGTGGGAGGAGATCGACAGGACGATGTGCTCGGAGTCGGGCAGGTCCACGTGGTTGAGTTTCGCGCCGCCAGTGCCGGAGCAGCTGGAAACGGCCATCGCGAAGCGCTCGTCCCACGCGGCCGCCACAAGGGCCGTCTTGCCGCCGCGGGAGTGTCCGATCACGGCCACGTGCGAGGCGTCGATGGTCGGTTCCGTCTCGATCCAGTCGAGCACGCGGCTCGCGGCCCAGGCCCAGACGGAGAGCGCGCCCCAGGCGGTTTGGGAACGGTACTGGCGCTCCACGTCCTCGAACGCGGCGAACGCGCCGCGCGTGTTGCCGTGTTGCATGTCCGGCGCGACGTCGCTGGTGTGGAACGCGACGGTGGCGTAGCCGCGCGCGACGATCTCCTCGGCCGGCCAGAATCCGGACTTCACCTTGCGCGTGGGGTCGATGTTCTCCGCAGGCGGACGGTTGCAGATGAACACGAACGCCGGCGCGGGCTTACCCGCGCGCGGGATGAACGCGGTGCAGACGAAGCTGTTCGTGCCGTACTTTCCGCCGTACTCGATGCGGATGCGCTTGCGCGTCGCGGCGCCGTCCATCATCACCGCGTCCGGCTCGGCCGCGGAGAACACGAGGTGGGGAGGACGCTCGACGGGGCGGCGTCCGTACACCTCGGTCTCGAGCATCTTCTTCAGTTCCGGGCGGCGCGTGTTGCGCCATCCCGCCTCGGAGCGGGGAGTGACGCCCGGCTCGAAGAGCGGCGGGACGTTGCGCGGCTCGGCGAACTCGATGGCCGACGCGCCAAAGGACGCGAGGAACGCCGCGAGGGCGAGCGTGGTGCGAGTCTGTATGTGCATGCGGAAATTATACCACATTATCCGAGCAACGGCTTGAGCTCGCGGGCAAAAGCCTCGTAGTCGGCCTCGCTGATCGGCTGGCCGAACGGCGAGCGCGCGAAGCCGCAGTCGTAGCCGAGAACGCGCATGCCGGCCTTGCGGTAGGAGAAGTTCGGGTACTTCGAGAAGAAGTACGTGAGGTGGTTGGCGCGCTCCTGGATGGGCGCCGCCTCCGCGAAGCGCCCCTCCTTCGCGAGACGGCAGATCGCCACGTAGTCCTCCGGGATGAAGTTGTACGTGGTGCCGATGCCGCCCGAGAAGAGCTTGTTCATCGCGAGGCCGCTCAGGAGGTGCGGGTCGTCGCCCACGAAGCAGACGATCTCCTTGTCGACCATCTTCCTCATCTCCTGCACGGACCAGAAGTCGCGTCCCGTGTACTTGAGTCCCTTGAGGTTGGGTATCTCGTAGAACTTCCGCTCGCGGTCCGGCACGAGATCGCGGTACCAGCAGTAGATCATCATCGGGAGCGCGGTCGCGCCCGCGATGCGGCTGTAGTGGTAGTACGAGGCGTCGAAGTTCTGCCCGAACACAAGCGGACCGAGCGATGCGATCCAGTCCGCGCCCGCCTTCTCCGCGTGCCTCGCGAGCCGCACGGAATCCTCCGTGTACGTGCAACCCACGTGGATGATCACCTTCGCGCGCTTGTTCACGGCGCTGATCGCGGCCTCTGCGAGGTACTTCCGCTCCGCGAGCGAGAGGAGCACGTGCTCGCCCGTGCCGCCGCCCACGTAGAAGCCCTTCACGCCGGCCTTCAGGAGACGCTCCACCGTCTTGCCCACCATGTCGCCGTTGACCTTGTCGTCCTTCGTGTAGGGCGTGAAGATCGGCACGAACGCGCCCTCCATGCCCTGGAACTCGGGACCGTTCAACACGGGGAACGTGTTGACGGACGGCTGCGCCGCCGTCTGCGCCTGTCCCTGAAGGCCCGCCATCGTCGCCAGCGCGGCCGCGCCCAAAAACTCTCTTCTGTTCATCTTTTTTCCTTTGTGATTCTTTGTGTTCTTTGTGGCTAAAAAAATTCTACTCGCCGAAGCGGTATGCGAAGATGTCTGCGTCTTTCATCTCGAAGTGAAGAGTGATCGGCTTGCCGGCGAGCGCCGACACGTCCTCGCCGCCCTTCCACGCCATCGCGAGGTCGATTTCGTCGCCGTAGATTTCCCTGCTTTCGGCGAGCGTGAAGCCGGGGATCGGCGCGCCGGAGCCGTCGCGGATCTCGCAGCGGATGAATCCCGCGCCCGACGTGGAGGCGTTCAGCAGAAGGCGCGTCGCCTTGCCGCCCGGCGCCATTGCGAACGTCAACGGCTTCGTCGTGACCGTACCGCCGCGCCACGGCGCGTTCACGGAGACGAATCCGTCGAGGCGGATCGTCATGCGCCGCAGGCGGTTCGGCTCGGTGGTGGAGTAGTAGTTCTCCGTGGAGTAGAGCGAAATTTCGTTGGGGCAGCCGGGAATCGCGGACTTCGTCTGCACGAACCCCCAGGCGATCATGTTGTTGCGATTGATCCAGCGCTCGTGCTGGAGGCCGGGACGCAAAAACGCCTCGCCCCAGCGGAAGAAGCGCGTGCCGTCGCGGCTCGACATGAACACGCCGTCGGAGACGCCGGGGATGCCGCCCGCGCCGCTTTTGTCGTACGCCGTGCAGCGTCCCTCCGTGAACCGCTTCGGGAATCCCACGTAGATGCCGGGCGCGCGGTCGTAGGGATGGATCGCGTTCGTGTAGAGCTGGTCGTTCGGCGCCCCGGTCTCGTACGAGACCCACGTCGGGTCGCTCCACGCGAGGAAATCCTTCGACGTCGCCCACTGGATGCCGCGCAGCATCTTGCCGTCCGGTCCCTTCCAGAACGTGCGGTAGTAGGTCACGTAGCAGCCGCGCGCCGCGTCCCAGAACACGATGTTCTGCGAATCGAACGCGCCCTTCGTGATGAGCGGCCTGTCGCCGATCTTCTTCCAGTGGATGCCGTCGGGCGAGACGAATCCGGCAAGCCCGCTCTTCCCCTCGCCGGCCACGGCCTTGTACTTTTCCCCGGGCTTGCAGGCGGGGTTGCGGTCGAAGAACGGCGAGAAGTTGTGCGCTGCCTGCTTGCCGTCGTTCTTGAGGATGATGTTGTTCTCCTTCGAGCCGCCGTATTCGCAGAGGCCAAGCTTCGGCTTGCGCCAGACAATGCCGTCGTCGCTTTCCGCGTAGCAGACCACCTGGTGGTTCTTGTAGCCGGGCAGCCTGTACGCGCTCCCGCGGTAGTACATCTTGTAGTTCTTGTCGTCGCGCAGGACGGTGTGGTAGCAGCACACGTTCCCCTCCCACGGCGCGTCGTACACCATCGACACCTCGCGTTGCTCGGGCCGGTGCAGCTTCAGCGACGCGCCGCCGCCAAGCGCCGCGATGCGATCCCTGTCCCACATCACCTCGCGCCCGCTTCCCAGCTCCTTCACCTGCGCGGCGGCGACCGTTGAAACGACAAGGACTAGGAAGATTATTTCGTTTCTCATGGATGCCGATCCTTTAGCGTATGCTGATGTAGAGGCCGCTGGCGGTTGCCGTCGAACAGCAGGGACGGCTTGCCGCCGATGCCGGACGCCTCGTAGGCGACATGTCCCGCGCTGTTGTCCGCAAGGAACGCCACAGTCAGGATTTTCATCTCAACCTACCTCTTCACCGACGTGCCCGTGGCGGCCTTGACCTCGCCGAGATCGAGCGTGGTCGTCTCGTTCGTGCCTTCCTTGTGGAACACGACCTTCCAGAGATGCGCATCGGGCATACCCTTGAAGGAGCCGCGGCACGGTCCGATCGTGAGGGTGCCGCCCTTCTGCTCGCAGCGCGTGAACGCGCCCACGCCCGTGCGGTAGTCGAGCGAAATGCCGTCGTCCTCATAGAGCTCGCACGCGCCGTCGCCGCCCGGCCAGACGTGCAGCTCGACCTCCTTGTTCCAGCCCTTATCCACATGCTGCAGGACCGGCCACTGCGGGATCACGGCGCCCGCGCGCACGTAGAGCGCGCCGCCCCATTCGGGGGTGACCGTCACCGGACGCACGCATGGTCCCTGCACCTTCTCGCCGGTCTTCCAGTCGTACCATGTGCCCGGCGGAATCGTGGCCTGCTTCGCGAACGCGGAGACGAGCAGGTCGGGGCCCAGCAGGTAGGTCGTGAGGCAGTTGTCGTACTCGGGCGCGTCGGGATACTCGAACGGCAAAGCGCGCATGACCGGCCACCCGGTGCGCGACGCCTCGGCCGCCGCCGTGTAGAGGTACGGGAGCAGACGGTAGCGCAGGTGCGCGTAGGAGCGGAACACGGCGAGCTTCTCGGGGGCGCGGAGCCACGGCTGCTGCCAGTAGTCCCAGTTGTTCTGCTGGCTCCAGGTCTGCAGGAAGCCGAAGTGGAGCGACTTGATCTCGCCGATCGTCATGTCGCAGCTCTGGTTGGAGTGCCCGGAGATGCCGAGGTTGAGCAGGGACGCGAGCGGTCTGGGGCCGCCGCCCGTGTCGCCGGCCCAGGTGGCGACGAACTGCTGCACGCCCGCGTATCCGCCGGCGGAGTAGACCATCGACCGGCGGCCGGTATAGTCCTCGTAGCCACGCGCCATCTGCTTGTCGTAGATGTCCGAATAGAGGTTGTGCATCTCCTCGTCGCTCATGCCGTTCGCCCACTTGCGCGTGGGATGCTCGCCGAACTGGTTGCAGCCGTCCAGCTTGAAGCACTGCGCCCCTTGGTCGACGAACTTCTTCAGGTGCTCGAACCAGGGGAGCATCCCCTCCTCGTAGTCGTCCTCGGGCGTGTAGAGGAGCTTGTACATCCTGTCGGCGTGGACCGACTTCCTGGGGGGCTTCTTCTTGTCGCCGGACTGGTTCCCGATGCGGTCGTCCTCCCACGTCTCGGTGATGCCCGCCGGCGTCTCCACCTGCCGTCCGCTCTTCTTCGCGAGGCCCGCCACGCACTGCTCCTCGTAGCGAGAGAGGTCGTAGTCGCAGCAGAGCCACAGGCTCAGCTTGAAGCCGATGCGCTTGAGCGCGCCGATGAACGTGTGGTCGCCCTTCGGCGCCCAGTAGGGGAAGTAGAAGCGCTGCGCATGCCATTCCTTGCGGGTCGACTGGTCGTAGAACTTCTGCATCCAGCCCGGCTCAAGGCCGATCACGTCGCAGGGCAGGTCGCGGTCGCGGAAGTTCATCGCGTCGTTGATGAGCGCGAACTGGTCCACGTTCTGGTTGCAGACGAACGTGAAACCGTAGCCCCACACCGGCAGGAGCGCGGGACGCCCCGTCAGGCCCGTGTAGGCGTCGAGCAGCGCCCGGTAGTCCTTCCCCACGAACAGGTAGAAGTCCACGTCGCCCTCGGGCGCCTCGCAGACCAGCGCGTCGGGGTTCTTCGCCCCCACGTCGAACGCGTTGCGCCAGGTGCTGTTGAGGAACATGCCCCAGCCGTTCCGGCTGATCGCCATCGGCACGGGGATGTTGCAGAGGTTGTTGCGGATCCAGAGGTCGAAACGGTGTCCGCGCCGCATCAGGTTGTCGCGCCCCGAGTCGCCGAGGCCGTAGATGCGCTCGCCCTTCGCGAGGCTGAAGGAGATCGCGTAGCCCTTCCCCGCCACGCGCGGCGCGACCGTCACGTCCGCCGCCGACACGAGCGACTTGACGCGCAGCGTCCCGGCGGCCGCGTCGACCGCGACGCGCGCCGCCGCGGTCCGCACGCCGTCCTTGTCGCGCGTGAACGCGACCTTCGGCCAGTCGCCGCGCAGGATGCCGTAGCGGTTCATGCCGCTTTCCGTCCAGACCGCCTTCCCGTTCTCGTTCGTCCAGCTACGCCGCACGCGGAACAGGTTCTCGGCGAGCACGTCGACGCGGAGCGACGCCCCGTCGCCGAGGGCGAACACCGCGCTCTGCGCGTCCGGCTGCGCCGCGCGCCACACGGGACGCCCCCAACCGACCGACGCCGCCATCGCGAACGCCAGCCCGACCCACTTGAAAGAATGCTGCTTTTTCATGGCCGACAGTATACCACATTTTCAGGGACCAGCACGCCCTGAAGACGGGCCGGGATGACGAGCGTGTCCCGCCAGAAGCTCGCCGCGTCAACCGGACACGGCAGCGCAAGCCACTTGACGAGGCGCGGGTTCTCGACATCGCGGAAATCCCAGATCGACGCCGTACGGTCGCTTCCCGACAACGCCACGAGCTTCCCGCCGTTCCAGCGCGGAAGTCCCATCGCCCGCTTTTTGCCCGGGAACGGACGCATCTGCGGCACATCCTGCCCGCCCGGCTCCACGATCGCCCATCCGCCGTTGTCGGCCAGAAACGCCTTCTCCCCGAACGCGCACATCCCGCCCATCCTCGACTGATACCCTTCCATCTTCCGTACCCGTCCCTTCGACGCGACCACATCCAGCCAACTGAAATACTTCAACGCGGAATTCCCCGCCACCCACCTTCCGCCGATGAGGTCGGGCGACAGGAACTTGTTGTAGCGCGACTGGTTGACGAGACAGGCGAGCGGCTTGGGCTTCGCAAGATCCGAAATGTCGTAGACCGTCGTGTTGAACGCCGCCCAGCGCGTCCCGTCGCCATACGCATACACGTCGCGCGCCACCGCGCTCGGCATGCGCGCGATCTCCTTCAGCCCGCACGACGGCTCCATCTCATAGACGATCCAGCCCTCCCGTCCCGCCGCCACGAAAAGCCTCTCGCCCGCAATCGCCGCGTCCATGCACTCCGCCAGAGGAATGCGCTTGATTTCCTTGATTCCAGTCTCCGCCAGTTCCAGCACGAACAGCCCCGCCGTCCCCGCCGCCGCGTAGCATACGTTCCCCTTCACCGCCAGGCCGGTCACGTTCGCCGTGAGCGACTTGTCGGACGGCAACCAGCGATTGAATCCCTTCGGCTTTTCGGGACGTGGCGGCCTCACGTGCGCGTTCGCCGGCGGCGTGCCTTTTTCCGCCACGATGCGTTTCGCGCCCTTCGCCTCGATCGCCCATGTCCCTGAACCCGCCACCGTCACGTACACCACGCCGTCCCCCACCGCGACGGACATCACCTGACGCCGTGTTTCCGGCACCCAGCGGTCCACCACCTTCGGCGCCGACTTGTCCGACACGTCCACCGCATACAGGCCGCCGGCCGTCGCCGCGCAGAACGCCATTCCGTCCGACACGCGCACCAGCCACATGTCGTACGTGCACGGTTTGCAGTACTCGAAATCCACGCGCGACACTTTCTTCGGCGCGCGCGGATCCGCCACGTCGTAGATTTCAAGGCCCATCTGCCCCGGATGCGCCTGCGCCCCCGGTTTCTTGTCCTCCTTGCTGAAACCCGTGCTGGCATACAGCCACCTACCGTCCACCCACACGCCGTCGCCGTTCGACGCCAACGGGCAGCATGCCAACCGCTTCGGCGATTTCATGTCCCGCACATCCCAGATCGTCACGCACTTACCGCCCCACTCGCCGGAGAAGAGCAGTCCGTCGCGGTAAGCCACCGACTGCGATTCCACGGGCTCCATCTTCTCGCACCGGATCAGCTGAGGGCTCTGCGGACGCGACACGTCGATGAACTCCAATCCGCTCTTCGACCCGCCGACGAAGCACATGTCCCCCGCCACGTCGATTCCCGTGCAGTTGGCCGTGGACGGATAATGCCCCGCAACAAACGGCTTCGCCGGATTGCGGCAGTCGACGACCCAGATCCCGTTCGCCCGCGCCGTGACGTACGCCATGCCGCCCTGCAGCGCAACCTGCCGCGCCGTCGCGAGGCCGTCCGCCTCGCCCAGCAGTTTCGGACGAAGCGGATCGCCCGACAGGTCGTACACGCCCAGCGTCCCCTTCCCGCCCACGTACAGCAGATCGCCCGCAACGTTCACGCAGTGTCCGGAACCGGCCGCGCCGCCCGCCACCTTCACGGCCTTCCCGAACACCTCTCCCGTGCAGAACGGCACCTCGCCGCTGGCCCCCGCCATCGCAAGCCCCGTCAGGCAAGCGGACAGAATTGTCATTATCGTTCTCATGGCAAATACTCTCTCATCGCCCGCCCCGGCGCGCGGGATCGACGGCGTAGATACGGCCCCCCTTTTTATATTCAGTAGCAACCCACCAGGTGGGGCGGGACGTGAGGCGCAAGGAAATGGCCTGCGCGAGGTGGGAGAGCTGGCGCCGAAGACTCTGACGCGAGATTTCTGAATCCTCCCACATGTGGTCCCAGGCGGTTTCCGCCGTGGAGTCATCCCCCAACGTCACAAGCAGATAGTTCTTTTTCGTCGTGTCAATCTCGCGAACTCGCAGTTCCTTGAGTTCGGGCACAGCGTCTGACTTTCCGTCCGCGGCATCAGCAAGGACCTGCACGAGCTGGAGCGCGGCGCGCGCGTTACCCTCCAGGCGCTGACCGGGATGGCAACGTGTCTCGTCCGCCACGCGAATAATCGGCAACGAGGTGTAGTTGTTGCTAAATACGACACCGTCATAGTCCGCGACAAGTCCCGAGTTGAGCTTGTCCTTGACCGAGGCGATGCACACGGCCGGTTCTCGTTCTACTACGTTGATGTTGACGCGGCACGGCAATTGGCACTCGATCGCGATATCCTTGATTTCCGGGGAACATTTGAGCGTCTGCTTTCGCAGTTCTTCGTAGGGAACCTTGGCTAGGTTCACGCCATTCGTAAGGCCGAAGGCGCACTTGATGGTTTCAATTTTGGACAGTTCCTCGATTGGATCTTCTTGCCTCGGGGAATAGTTCACCTGCAACTCGCAATTCTCCCCCAGAATCGCATGAGTCTTCCACTGACGATAATACCACCCCCCCAAGGCGAGTCCAAGGAAGACTGCCACGAAGGTTCCCTTCACAACTGCGCCAAAGCGCGCCTTGCCCACCTCCTGACCTCTCGTAACCATTTGTGGCTCAATGGAAACACCACATCCGACATTTTCTACGCGTTTTATGCGGCAGCGATCATTCTCCTCGAGCACCGCCTTACATGTCGCGGGGCGGGCTTCGGGGCTCTTCGCGAGGCCCGCCATCACGGATGCAACAAGTTGCGTCCCGCACGGAAGGGGTTCGGGCGATTCATTCAGAATCTGGTATTCGATCTGCCCGCGTGCAAACGGCGGTTCGCCCTTCAGGCACTCGTAGGCCATGGCGGCGAAGGAATATATGTCCTGGGCAGGCTGTGGCTTCGCGCCGCGCAATTGCTCGGGCGACATGTAGAGAAGCGTGCCGGACGACGCCCTCCCCGTCATCCGAGTCATGGTCTCCTGCATCTCGCGGGCGATGCCGAAGTCGAGGATGTAGGGCGTGCCGTCCTTGGCGATCATGACGTTTCCCGGTTTCACGTCGCGGTGGATGACGCCCTTTGAATGCGCGTAGTCCAGCGCGGCGGCGATGGGACGCAAGCCCCTCAAGACTTCCTCCGCCGAAAGAGCCCCCCTTTCAGCCAGATAGTCGTCAAGCGTCTGGCCATCGACATAGTCCATCACGAGAAACGGGTTGCCGCCGTTCTCTTCGAAGGCGCGGAGCGTCACGATGTTGGGGTGCGTGAGTTTCATCGCGACGAGCGCCTCGTCCTTCAACTGCCGGTACGCGCGCTTGTTCGACACCAAGATGTTCGGCAGCATCTTAATCGCGAACGGCTTGTCGTCGAGTTGCGTATCCTCGGCAAGCCACACGTTTCCCATGCCGCCTTGCCCCAGTTGGCGCACAATGCGGTATCGTCCCGCGAGAATGGTTCCCACTCCATGTAAGGGCATTGTCAGCGAATTGTTGATGGTATTCTCGTACATGGCAACTCCTTAAGAAGACATCAAGGAATCAGCGGCAGGAGCGTCTTCACGTCGGGTTTACCCGGTTCTGTGATGAGGCGAAACGCCTCTGCGGTCTTGATCCAACCGTAGTCGACAGGTTCCGAGGGCGGGAAGAGGCGTTCCCACAGGTTCTCGTCGGGACACCGGTACGGAGTCCACGTGCCCTTGGCTGTGAGCGCGCCCTGCCGATAGCGACGGTAGAACGCCGAGGTGCCGAGCAGCTTGAACCGGGCATCGGGATTGTCCGCGTCCGCACCGGCGGGCGCAACGGCCACATGCACCACGCGCGGCCCCTTCACGCCCTTCGGCCATGCGAAGGAAAAACTCGTCGGCTGGTCGAGCGTCACGTCCGCCGTCGCCACACGCAATGCCGCATCCTTCGGACTGTACTCGCGGAACATGGGGTCGAGCAGCCACAGGCTCACGCGGAACTTCCCCTTCGGCACGGACCTTCCCCCGAATGGTTTCCAGTTGACGGTTGCGCTGAAGTGGTCGTCCGAGCGGCAAACCGTTGTCGCTGGCGCGAGCGGCAGACGGTTGCGTGCCGTATCGGCGCCACGCGGGTTGACATAGCGCACGGTTTTGGTGCCGTCGCGGTACGCGCTCTCCTCCACTACGCGCCGCCCGCGCCTGCGGATGGACACGTAGTTCCCCGTCTTCGGATTGAACGCCACAAAACCGTACTGCGGCAAAGTCACCTCGCCGACACACGCATCGTCCGTTGCCACCGTCCAGTCGCACACGTCGCGGTTGACGAACACGGTGAGGCTCGTGGACCAGACGACCTTTACATGGCGTGGGTCGCCGTCGGGGAAGGATACACTCTGCACCGACGCCGCACCGATCTCGCGGATGACGTGCTGCGCAAGCCAGTACTTGCGCACGATCTGCCGCAGGCAGCGTGGCTCGTCGATCGCATCGAGGATGCCGGCCTCGGCCTTGTACGCGTCGCGGTTGTAGCAGTCCGCCATCAGCGAATGGCCGTTCATGATCTCGCAGGAGATGTAGTCGTCCGAGTCGATCCCGTGGCAGTCCTCGCCGCGCGCGCCCTCGAAGCGGGCGCTGTAGCCCGCGCCGTGGAGCGAGAGGCGGTCGTGCCAGACGAGAGGCATCCACGGGACCTTCGTGACGAGACCCGTGCCGCCAACGGTCATCCAGCGGTAGACGTCCTTCTCATGCGACAGGAACATCCACTGGCAGTCTCCGCCGTCCATGTACCCCGCGAGGTAGTCGCACGGCGCCTCGCTGGAGACGAACGCGGGACGCTTCCCGGCCCCTTCGAGCAGCGCGCGCGCCGTGTCGAACATCCGTCCGTTCGCCGCCGTGTTCGAGATGAGCGGATGCACGCGCCCGGCGGCGTCGCGGCAGGTGCCGCTGCTCATCGCCCCGCTGCCCGTGACGTCCACGAAGACCGTGTCCGGACAGAACCCGTCCGCCAGCAGCGATTCAACCTGGTAGGAAATGGAGGCCGGCGCGAACTCCGGCAGCAGACGGTAACTCCGCTCCTGGTACGGCGGGTTGATCCAGGCCTTGATCGGACGCCCCTTCGCGTCGTGGCTGATCTTCGACCAGTCGAACCACGGCGAGTTGGTGTAGCAGTCGATGACGTTCAGGTGCACGCCGAAGCTCCAGCCGTGCGCGTGCGCCGTGGCGCAGGCGCGCTTCAGTTCGGCGGCGGTGCCGAAGGTGGGCGACGGCGGATAGACGTCCGGCAGGTGCCGGTCGAATCCGTAGCGCTGCCAGCAGTGGACGTAGAAGAGCAGGTCGTCGCGCAGGCCGTACTCCGCGCACCGGCGGATGAGCCGCTCATGCTGCGCGAACGCGCCGTTCCACGTGTCCACGCAGAAGCGTCCGGCCTTGGCGGCGAAGCCGCGCGGCGCCTTCTCTGCGAAGTGCCGCCGCGCGCGGAGGGCGCAGTCGAACGCGCCCGCGCGGCCGGGCACGAACGTGAACCGCGTCGGCTGGCTGCACGCGAAGCCGAACGCGCCCTTCTCTAGGTCGACGAACAGCGCGTCCGGCGCCGTGGTGGTGGCGAGGACGAGCGAGAGCCCGTTGGCGAACGTGAAGCCCGCGAAGCGGGTGGCGTTGTGGTGTCCGTTCAGCGGCACGTGCAGACGCTCCGGGTCGCGCACGCAGTAGCCGTAGCCGAAGTAGAGCTCCTTCGGCATGGCGGAACAGCAGCCAAACGACACGCGGCCGAACGCCGCCGGATCGCCCGCCACCTCCGCGACGAGCGCGTCGCCGTCCGCGCGGAAAGTGAGAACGGGCTTCTCGCCGCTTTCCGACGGCGCGCACTCGAACGGCGCGAAGGAGAGCGTGGCGTCCCCCGCGCGGAACGTCACGCCGCCGTCGGGCGACGTGGTGGCGACGATGCCGCCATCGAGGGTGAAATCATCCGCCCCCGCCGCACACGCGGCGGCGGCCAACAGGATTGCAAGTCTTGCGCGCATGAGTTACTGGCCGTTGACGGTGACGTTCTCGGTTAATGCGCCGACGCGGCAGCACGGATCGCCCGCCTTGACGGGCGCACCGTACAGCGTCGCGTTCGAGATCGTGACGTTCCTCAGCCTGTGCGTCTCGTCGCGGTCGGCCAGCAGGCCCAAACACGTTAGCTTCTTCATAGGCTTTCCTCTACTTCATCGCACGATGAACGTCGCGCCGTTGGGCGGCGGATCGAAGACGAGGCTGTGGTAGTCGAACGTCAGCCAGTTGCTGCCGGGCGACATCGGTTCGTAGTACCAGATCAGCTCGTTGAGCCCCGGCTTGAACGCCGTCGCCTCGAACGTCACCTCCACGTCCTCGCCCTTCGCGACGTTTTCGCTCGACCAGACCGTGACGCCGTTGAGCTCCAGGCGGACCGGATGGACGTTATCCGCCTTGAGGTCTGTGATCTTCGTGCGATAGACGTACGGATAGCGCCCGAGCGTCTCGGCCGGCATGTCGAAGATGTGCGTGAGCGGACGTGCGTTCGTGAGCGCCCGCTGCGTGCGGACAGGAGGGTCGTTCACCACGTGAACCGTCGCCACGCCGTACCCCTCGCGCGTCATCCCAGACTCGGAACCGTCGATCGGGCTGACCTGCCACGAGCCGACGAGCGACAACGCGTCGAATGAGAGCGTGCCCGCGCACCCTTCCGGACGCGTGATCGCGATCGTCATCTTTCCGTTGCCGTCGCGCCCCACAAGCCCGCGGCGAAGCGGAATCACGCGCTTCTCCTCCCGCGCGAGGTCGAACGTACCCACCGACATCCCGTTCGCCGTGACCGTCACGGGACACGTCTCGCCCGTCCCGTCGAAGAGCGGCTTGACGACGAGCAGTCGCGGCAAGCCCACCTCTTCCGTGCGCAACGGGAAGGTGAGCGTCAGCGTGCGGTCCGCCGCCGTCAGCGACTTCTTCATCGTCTGCCACTTGTCCGCCGTCGGGTCGAACGGCTCCGCCGGCGCGCCGTCCGCGCCGAACTCCTCCGCCGTGCCGTTCGGCACGCCCACGTGCCATGTGCCGCCGTGCTGGCCCGCCATCACGGACCACATCTCGTTCGTGGTCAGCAGGCGGTTCCATCCCTTCACGGACGCGATCGCGCCGCGGAACGTCTTGTGCGCGTTCCCGTCGGTCGCATTGATGGATCCGCCCGACTCCGAGCCCAACCTGATGAAATTGCCACGCGCGGCGGACGTGACGGCGGCCGGCAGGTTGTCCGAATCGCCGAAATGCACGTGCTGCAAGGTCGGCGAGTTGAACGCGCCATTCGCGGTGTTCCATGTCGGCTCCTGGCAGAACCAGACGTCCACGTTGCACTTCGCCGGGTCGGTCGGACTGGGATACTGCTGATAGAAGCAGTCCACCCACTTCCCCGCCATGATGTAAGGATCGAGGCTGGAGTTCCTCGTTGCCGTGTGCATGGGCGTGAGGCAGGAGAAATAGGCTTTCGAGTATCCGGCGGGGTGGGCGAGCCGCATCGCCAGACCCTGTCCGAGGTGGCTCTCGGTCCATTGGGCATACCCGTTGTTGACAAAAACCGGGTAGTTATTGATTGTGGGCAACACGGGACCGTCCCACCTGAAGCGCGCGTAGAGGGTCACGACCGGCCCTTCGATCACGCAGTTCTCAAGAGTAACCAGCGTGCGGAACACGTTCGTCGCGGTCGCTCCCTCGATCACCTGCTGCGGGAAGTAGAGGCTCGTCTGTGCCGCGTTGGTGGCGACCGGGAAGTAGGGCAACGTCACGTCTGCCGAGAGATAGGACGGCACCTCGTACTGGGACGACGTGGTGGCCACAGACCTGTAGAACGTCGCGGCGTCGGCCGCGCCGGCCTTGAGCGCGTTCCCCGCCTCGCCCGTGCTCACCAAGCCGTCATCGTTCAGATCGCCCCTGATGTCGAGGTCGAACAGCATCCCGTCGAGCGCGTTGCCCGGCTTGCGGAACGTCGCGCGCAGGTTGATCACGGAAACCGCCTCGACCGTGATCTCCGGCGTGAGGATGGATCCCTGCACGATCGCCTCCGTTTCGCCGACCCACTTGTCGAACACGTAGCCCTCGGCGGGCGTCGCCGTAAGGACAAGGTTCTTCTGCAAGGCTTGACAGACCGAGACCGAGGCGGACGCCCCCGCCGCGCCGCCGTCGATGCTCACCATGCCGCCGTCCGCCGCCGTTGCGGACACCGTCACCATCAGGTCTCCGTCCGCGTTGAACGAATAGCCGCCGCCCAGCGAGTAGCTGCTCGCGCTCGCTCCGTTGAAACGGATCGCGTCGATGGCCGTGTTCACCTTGATCTCGTCGTCCGACAGCACGCGACGGTAGACGCGAAAGGCGTTGTACGTTCCTCGGAACGTGATGCCGTAGACGGCGTCAAGGGACGCGCGGTGTCCTCCCCACTGGAGTTCGCAGCCGATGATGCTGTTCGTGGAGCTTATCGGCAAGCCGAACGCCATCGACTTGGTCGTGCCCTTCGTTCCGTTGTGCCAACTGACCTGCCGCTGCGGCTCGACCGTGAACACGGACGTACCGAACGTGGCGGTCCGCTTGGAGAACGTCTGGTCGTATGTTGCGTAGCTTCCGTTGACATTGCGGTAGAGCCGCAGCGAACCATCTGTCTTGTTCTCGATGTTGATGCCTCCATTGGCGGCATATTGGCCAAAGTAGCACAGGCGCTTGTTGATGAGCTCCGGCTTGCAGGCAAACTCGATGGTGAAGTTGCTCTGGGAGAGAACCTGGGCGAGTCCGGTCCCCACCGTGACGGGCTTGCAGTTGGTGCTCACGGACCAGCCGTTCGCGCCCCACGTCAGCTGCTGGGCGCAAACGCCGTCGAGGCCGTGTCCGGAAAGGTCCTTCCACTTGGTCGCGTTCGCGTCGTGCGTGCCGTAGCCCGCGTTCTCGATGCCGTCGTAGCATGCCGCAAGCCCCCACCGGACGTACGACTGCGCCGTCAGTTCGCCCTTCCGGCGGAACGTCGCCGTGAGCAGGACGGGGTACGTGGCGCTCACCGTGACGGACGCGTCGTAGATCGTGCCGGACGAGATGGCCTCCACGTCGCCCGTCCATTTCGCGAACACATACCCTTCCGGCGGCGTCGCCGCGAACACGGTCGGCGTGCCGGCGTGCTGCGCCATCGTGACGGAGGCCGTCGCCGCCGGCGTGCCGCCGCCCACGGACACCGTGCCGCCGTCCGCCGCCTCGGCGGACCGATCGATCATGATGTCGCCGTTCGCGTCGAACGCATAGCCGCCCTCCAGCGTGAAGTCCCCGGCGCTCGCCCCGTTGTAGCGGATCGCGTCGATGGCCGCGTTCACCTTCGCCTCCGCCTCCGTCAGCGCGCGACTGTACAGACGGAAGGCGTTGTACGCGCCCCTGAAGGCCATGGACGCGCGGCTTGGCTCGCCGCCGATGACACAGGGGGCCGTTCCGCTCCCCGCGCCAAAGTTCGCGGACTTGGATTCGTGCGTCGTGCCGTTGATCCAAAGGTCCACGAAGCCCGGCGTCACCGAGTAGGAGGCCGAAATCCATTGGCCACCCGCAACCGTGCAGGTCGTCAGCCAGTCGTAGTTCTCGATGAGGTTCTTTCCGAAACCGCCCGAAGCGGTATTGTTGCGATACAGGCGGAGCACGCCGTCGTTCCTCACGCTGTTGTTCTGCTCGATGTTGACGTCCGCCGGTTGCGCGCCGCCCTGGTACTGCCCGAAGAACACTTTGCGGGAGGTCGAGTCGATCGGCGTGCAGGCGAACTGGATGGTGAACGTGCCCGTGGCAAGGACAGGAGCGAAGGCCGTGCCAAGCGTGATCGGCTTGCCGTTCACGCCGTTCGTCCAGGCATTGTCCGTCCACCGGATGGTCGACGCCATGGCGCCGTCGTACCCGTTGCCGGTGAGGTCCTTCCAGACCGCCGAGGCGTTGTTGTGCACGCCCACGCCCGCGTTGTCGATGGCGTCGTACGACGCCGCCAGCCCCCGCGTAACGTACGACTGCGACGTCAGCGCACCCGACGCCGCGCCGACCAGGCACGCGCCCGACGCAGTCAGAATCAGCAGTTTTTTGCTCGCCATGCTAACATCCTCATTTTCTCTTCAAGAGTTGAATCTACAACCCCACGACATGGATCGTCTTGCCATTGTACGTCTCGTCACGGACATAGAGCTTACTTTCCCACGACTTTGATTTATCCTCGTCAAATATCGGCATCCATCCTTCTTGAAGACCGAGCTTGTCAAGATACGAAACAAGCTGCTCGTATGATGTCGAGCCGGCAAAGTTCTTGGCCGTCTTCACCTCCACGGCGTAGCGATGGCCACGGTATTCAACGCAGAGGTCGAGCCGTCCGCTGCCAAGCGCCATTTCACGGCTGATGTGTCCATTGCCGTTCGTGACACGCTGGAAAAACGCCATCAAGACGAGATGCGGAGTGGCCTCCCCGTATTCGTATGCGCGGCGGTCCGCCTCGCTGTTCTCGCGCCAAAAGGCCTGGAATGCCTCCATGAGGCCTCGCATGTCAAGTCCGTCCGCCGTCGCCCATGGTGTCTGGGGAACCGTCGTTTGCATGCAATCCTGCTCGTCGCGAGAAAGATACCGCCCTATGATCTCCGCATACATCTTGTTGGCTGGGACGAGCGTACCGCGCTCCTCGCGCATGAGTCCGAGATCGACCACGAAACGCCAGTCCTCGCTGTTACTGGATATGGTTCGCGCGCCACCGAAGATGACCGGCTCGATTAAGCGCCTCACGCGCGGCTCGCGAAGACGGTCCATGAGACTGTCCACGTGCGTGTCGCGGCGGCGGATGATTGTCTCCTTTGCCGTCTCGATGTCGGCTGCCGTAACCGGCTCGCCGTAGCGGAAACCATGTATCTGCTCAACGCACTCCCTCGCCAGGGCGTTCACGAGCCACGGCTGGCCGCCGCTCCACTCCATCGCGGACTTGAGCGCATCCGGCCCGAACAGCTGTCCGGTCGCGGCCGTGTGCTGGGCGTAAAGCGTCCTCACCTCCTCCTCGGTGAAGTTACGAAGCGTGAAGTCTGCGGCAATCACGTTGAACGGGCTCCTGCCGCCGAGCGTATCAGAATGCGGACGCACCTTCGCCTTCATGTCGCGGATGTCCATCATGCCGACAATGGCCACGGATGAAGGGAATGGAATGTTTTTACGCGTGATGTATCCGTCGCGCAGTTCGCGCAGAAACGTGACCGCCGTTCCCTCCGTAAGACCGTCTACTTCATCAAAGAACACGACAAGCGGCTTGCCCGCTTTCTGCGCGAGCATGGTGAGGAACAACTTCACGCCAAGGTCGGCCGGCTGCGGCAACAGCTTGGGAATCGGCGAGGATGGGTCGCGAACAAGTTCCCCAAAGAGCGGATGGGTCAGCAAGTCCGACCGCATGCGCTCCACGATTTTGAAGATTCCATCGTGCGGGTCAGGATACGCCTGGACGCTCTCCACCGTGAAGTAGAGCGCGATGCTCTCGCCCGAGGCGTTGATGTCATCCACAAGCCCGTGGAGGAGGGTAGTCTTTCCCGACTGCCGCGCGGCATGTATGGCGAAGTACTCCCCTCGCGCAATGAGCCGAGGGATTTCCGGCAGCCGAGCCGTAGCAGGCAGCATGTAGTGCTTGGCAGGGTCGCACGGACCGGCGATGTTGAAGAACTTTTCCATGGCGAAATATTATACCAAATCTCCCCTCATCGGAAAATGATCACGAAACCAGAGCCCTTGCGCACGAGAAGCATGCCCGAGCCTTCGCCGCGCGCGAGGAACGCGAGGCGCGGCGAGGACCCCGCCTTGGCCTTCGTGTAGGTTCCAGCAGGCTGCGGCACGCCGCCGACTACGAGGTACTCCACCGTCTGCGTCGTGCCGTCCGCGAGCGAGAGCGTGCCGTTCGCCGGATCCGGAACCGTGAGCGTGCCGTCCGCGTTGAACGCGTCGCTCGCGTTCGCGGCGATCGTGCCCCCCGTCAGCACCACGTTCGTGCTGCCGCCGAGCGCCATGGCCGAGTTGAGGACAAGCGTGCCCGCCTGCACCGTCGTCGCGCCCGTGTACGTGTTCGTGCCTTTCAGCGTCCACGTGTGCGCGCCGGCCTTCACGAGCGAAAGCGAACCCTCGATCCACGAGTGGGATGATCCCCATGCGCGGTTGACGTCGCCGTTCACGGTCAGCGTCGCGGGAGCCGTGGACGAGACGTAGCGCTTGTTGGGCGCGTATTGCGCCTCGGGATTGTTTTCCGAGAGTCCCGCGACGGTCACGTCGATGCCGTTCAGGTTGAAGCGGGAAACCGAAGACGACGTACCTGCCTTGCCGACCGTGATCAAGGCGTTCGTCGGAATCGCGCCGGCGACGGCCGGACGGAACTCGCCCTGCGACGTCTGCAACGTCGAAAAGACGTTGTTCGTGTTGTAGAGGATCACCGTGCCGGGGTCGTCCCGGTTGACGCCCATTCCGGGACGGTTGATGCGGCTGTAGCAGTGGATGGTCCCGCCGCCGCGCAGAGTCAGCGAACCCGCCGTGCGAATCTCGTTCGTGCCGGCCGGATCGCCCAGGACGAACGTTCCGCTGTCGGCCGCGACGTATCCGGCCGCCGGGTTCCCGGTCCCCGTTTCCGCGTCCACGATGTCACCGTACCATCCCGCCGTCGAGCTGTTGCTCGGCTTCTGCAGGTAGTTGCGGTTCCCTCCCTCCTTGCCGTAGACGAGCGTCACGCCGCGGATGACCGTCGCGCCGTCCAGGTAGATGTGGGAATTCTTGTCGAGCGCGCTGCTGTGCGAAAATTGGAGCAGGTGCCGGGCGCGCCCGAGGGCGTTGGAGGAGAGGATGAAAAGCGTGCAGTTGCCCGCCGACGAGTTGCCGCGCGAGTCGAACGTGACGTCACCCGTGAAGGTGTTGTCGCCCGCGAGGTAGTGGTTGCCGTAGCGCAGGTAGAGCGAGGCGTTGCCGCCGATCACGCCCGTGGACGCGTTCGTGAACACCGCGCCGTAGGCCGTCTCGATCGAGGTGTCGTCGAGCGCGCCGCGCACCACGAGCGCCCCCTCCTCCACGACCGTCGCGCCCGTGTAGGCGTTCCGGTTGGCGAGCGTGAGGACGCCCCTTCCCTTCTTCGCCAGCGTCACGTCGCCGAAAAGGCCGTGCTCGCCCGCGAACGTGTAGTTCGACGTCGCGTTCACCGTCACGGACAACGGCGCCACGTCCGTGCCAAATGCCACGGCGGGGTCGGAGCTGCCCGAGTCGTCGAACAGCACGAACGCGCCGTCCGTGAACGGAACCGCCTCTCCGCCCGCAAGCCAGTTCGCCGACGTGAAGTCCCACGCGTTCGCCGCGCCGTCGCCCTTCCAGACGAGCGTGTCGGCGGCGGAGGCGACGACGAGCCGCAGGCCGCGCGCGTCTGCCACGAGCCGCGCATCCTCCGGCGCGCCGTCCGCCAGGACGAACTTCCCGCCCGGCGTCGCGTTCCATGTCATCAGCGTGTAGGAACCGGCGTGGATCGCCTCGCAGCCGAACGGCACGAGCGTCACCGTGGCGGTCGCGGTTCCGGACATGACGACGTCGCCGCCCACCACGATCCGGTCGTTCGTCTCCGCCCCCACCTTGAAGAGCAGCTGCGAGCCGTTGGAGAACGTGAGCGGATTCGAGCCGAACGTGAGCGTGCCGCACCGGTTCGTCGTGCCCGCCGCGAGCGTGCCGCCGGAGTAGACGACCGACGCGCCGTGGATCGTGCCCGTGCCGGCGAGCGTGCCGCCGTTGTTCACCTGCAGCTTGTTGCTGAGCGTGGAGTCCTTCTCCGCGGAGACCGTCCCGTCGAGCTCGAACCGGGAGTTGTTGTTGACGGAGATGATGCCCGTCGCCGTGTAGTTGCCCTTGTACGACCAAGTGCCGCCCTGCTCGTGCGAGAGGCGCGCGCGTCCCGCGATGTCGCTCGTCACGGTGCCGTCGCCCGGCCCGTCGATCCAGATGTAGGCCGTGGCGTTCGTCGCCTTGGGGTAGCTCGACAAGGAGGGCATGGAGAGGGTGATCGGCCCCGTGAACGCGACGTGCGTGCCCGCCGTCTCGTTGCGGATGCGGCCGCCGGAGGTGGCCGTGCTCGAATACGACATCGTGCTGTTCGTATAGGCGCAGAACACTAGTCCGCGGTCGCAGACGGCGTTCGTCGTGCCGTTGTAGAAGAGGCGCCCGACCGTGAAGTACATCGTCTACCCCATCGTCACCTTCGAGCCGCTGCCGAGCGCGCTCGGCTTGCCGAGGCCCGCCACGCGGAAGATGCCGTCGGAAATACTGACGGACGCCGTCGTGCTGTTGGTGGGATTGAGGAGTTCAACCGTGCCGCCGTCCGTCCGCCCGAGCGCCGTCACCGCCGTTCCCAGATAGCCTTCCACGCGGAGTTTGCCGCGTCCGCGCACGTTGAGCCGCGTACCGGTGAACGGCCCTTTCAGGGTAAGGGTCATGCCATCGTCCGTCCCCTTGATCTCGCCCACGTAGAGCGTTCCCCCCGTCATGTGGATCGTGCGGTCCGTCTCCATCGAAGTTGTTCCCGAACGCGTCACCGCAAAAAAATTGCCGCCTGAAATCGTGATCTTCCCGTTCGCAACCGTGGTCGGCTGTCCGAGCGAACTGGCCTCGCCGACGTTGGCGATCGTCATGTAGTAGAGGTTGCCGGCGGAGAGCGTGGTCATGCCGTCGTATGTGTTGGCCGAGTTGAGGAGCTTGAGATTGCCCGCTCCCGACTTCGTGAGGTTGCCCGTGCCGGAGACGACGCCGTTGAGCGTGACCGTCTTGCCGCTCGCCACGGAGATGGTGAGGTTGCCGGGCAGGACGACGTCCCCGTCGAATGTGACGTTCCCGTTAAACGTCGCCGTGTCGCCGGCGGCCGGCGCGGTGCCGCCCCAGTTCGCGCCGTCGCTCCACGTCGTGCCGTCGCCCGCGCCCGACCACGTACACGTGGCCGCGAAGAGGCCACCCGCCGCCAACGCCACAACCGTCATCAGAATCTTCTTCATGCTCTCATCTCCTTGCTCCGTGAAAGGTGCCTCTATCTTACCATGTCCCGCCCAATTTGCCAATTGCAATTTTCATGGGGCGATTCGTCAATACATGAAGCCGAAGAGCCAGAGAGGTATCTTGCTGCCGATGCCCAGTTCGATTCCGTCGTTGACAATGTAGCTGTCCGGCCTGTCCTTGATCTGCGAAAAGCCCTTCCCGCGTCCGCCGATTTCAAAGAGCCATTTGCCGTCGATCACGAAGTCGCCCTGTTCCGGCGACTCGACCCCATGTCCCGCGGCGCGCATCTGGTTGGCGAAGAACGTCTCGCGAACGGCGCCGACGTCAGGCGACGGCACCAGCGCGTACATGAGGTTCGTGTCGCCGAGGAACACCTTGCCGGGACGCGACAGCCGTTTCAGCTTGGGCGATCCGGACTCCACCATCGCGAAAAGCTCCGCCCGTTCCAGCGCGTCAAGGAGCTTCAACCCGAGGTTGCGGTTCGTCTCAAGCTCGCGGTAGAGCGCCGACATGTTCGGCTGCTGCGGACAGTCGCGGGCCAGCACCATGAGCATTTTCTTCGCCTTGCGCACCGTCGCCGTCGTCACGTCCTCGACCGAGGGAAGATCTACGTCGAGAACGCTGTTGACGATTGTCACCAGCCGATCCTGGAACTGGCTGCTGACGTCCCGATACATCGGGTAGTAGCCGCTCTTCAGGTACTTCTCGAAGAGCGGAAGCACCTTCACCTTCTCGCATATCTCGCCGGCAATTCTACGATGTGCGCCGAGCAAGTCGCCGAGCGACAACGGCGGCCGTTCAAGCGCCGCCTCAAGCACCAGGTACTCGCGGAACGACAAACCCTTCAGGCAATAGACGGCCTGCCGTCTTGAAAGGTCGGCGCTCCCCGTGCTTATTTTCAGGATCGAGGAGCCGCTGTAGGCCATGTTCAGCTTCGGATAGCAGTCCGTAATCGTCTTGATCGCGCGCGACCATTCGGGCAGATGGTGTACCTCGTCGATGAACAGGTGCGTAAAACCGTGCGTGTAGAAATACTCGACGGCATCGAGCATGTCATGTGACGAGAACCAGATATGATCCGCCGGAAGATAGGCCGCCTTCCCGCTACGCGCACCGAACGTCTCGCGGATGTGCTGAAGGATCAATGTCGTCTTGCCTACGCCCTTCGGGCCCTTGATGCAGACAAGCCTGTCCTTCCAGTCAATCAACGGACACAGATAACGCCGGAATCCCATTGTGACTTCCGCCACAAGTCTATCCGACGCATCCAACAACGGCCTAATATCTGCATCTTCCATTTTCCACCTCGACTTCGTCTTTTGAAATACTAATTCTTGAGAGATATTAGTACTTCCAGATGCGAACAGTATACCATAATTTCGTTGTTCGCGGTTGTTCGGCTAGTTAATTCTTCTTGTGTTGCTACCTGAAAATGATGGTCAGGCCGGCACGGGCGATCGTCACCTTGAAGGTGGTGAGGCCCGTGGTGGCATCCTCCTCGTAGGAGAAGTCCGCTCGGTAGTTCTTGGGGACGTCCGCCGCCAGGCGCGGCACCGTGCCGTCCAGGAACGCCGCCGCCTGCGCCGTGGGGACGGTCAACACGCCCACGGTCGCGACCGCGACAGCGACTTCACGTCAAAACGGCAGTTGCCGCTTCCCGCGTTCGCGTACGTGTAGAACTGGTAGCGCGAAAGATAGTGCGCGTCATTGTGCGTCGGCAGTCCGTCACTCCAGACGTTCGTGGTGGACGAGTCCCACTTGACGGAGCTCGACAGCGCCAACGTGAGATAGACATACGGCGGCATCAGGACGACGTTCCACGTGTCGGCATCCTCCTCGATGTGGACGAGGCTGTCGTCGATCTCCAGCATCCAGCTGTACGCGTCCGGCACGGAAACGGGGAAGTCCGCCGCGGTCGGCGCCGTCGTGACGGCCGTCTTCGCGATCCTCACGAGCGTCTGCGGCGTAATGCCTCCGAGCGTGAACTCGGAAACACAGCCCGAATCCAGCACCAGCGTGACAGGTCCCGCAAAGGAGTTGGTGATGTTGACGCACCAGCGGATTGACCCGGTTGGCGGAGTTGATCGTCACCTCGCCGCCGCGCTGGTTGAGCGTGCCCATGTTCATCCTGCCGCTGGTTTTGTTGACGATGCTTCCGCCCGCGTAGACGTTCACCGTCCCGAACGTGGAAGTCGAGCCGTCGTTGGACGTCTCGCTCTTGTCAAAGAGGTTCAGCGTACCGACCGAAACGGCCGTCCCCGACGTAATAGTCGTATCCGGCAGCGTCGGGGTGGGGCGAAACATCCGCGTCCATCAGCTGCGGCTCCACCGCCGTGCCGCCCGCGTTCGCCGTCCAGCTGGGCGCGTTCGCGAGCGACGAGAATTCGCCGCCGGACCACAGCGCGCAAGGGGCGCGGGCGCATCTGCGAAAGTGGTCACGAAGCCCGGTATTCGGCGCGGATGACGGCGTCGGCCTTCGTGCGCACCTCGTTCAAGACGCCCGTCTTCACGCGATGCCAGAGCTTGAGGTCGTCGAGGTCGGCCACCGTCACGCCATGTCCCCAGTCGTCGTAGAACGGGTCGATGTTGCGCGGCACGCCGAGGTCCACGAACAGCACGTTGCGGTCCGCCACCGCCGCACACATCTCCGGCGTCACGATGGGGCGCGCCGAGTCGACGGCACTGAGCACGATGTCCGCCTCCGCGAGGGCCTCAGGCAGCTGCGCGAGCTGGACGGTGCGCGGGAACTCGGGCTTGTGCACGTGGTACGCCCACGTCACCTGCGCGCCCGTGCGCACGAGCGCCTCCACGGCGCCCCGGCCGACCATGCCCGTCCCGATCACGACGACGTGCGTCTTCGGATCGAGTCCGCCGTGCACGCTGAGGTAGCGCACCGCGACCTGGTCGATCTCCGCCACGCGCAGCATGCCCTCCACGGCATGCCGCACGGCCTTCGACACGCGCATGATCTCGGCGCCCGACGCGCGGAGCGCGGGACCGCTCCAGCCGTTCGCCTCCGCCTCGTCCAAAGCGTCCTTCACCTGCGAGACGATGTGGAACTCGCCCAGCAGCGAGGATTCAAGGCCCGACGTCACGAGCACGAGATGGCGGAACGCCTCGTAGCCCCGCAGGCAGAAATACTCCTCGCCGCGGAGGCGGTTGAGGGAGGTCAGGCGCTTGAGCACGTCCACGACCTCCGGTTCGGGCGACGCCACGACCGCGATCTCCACGCGGTTGCACGTGTTGAGGATGAAGAACTCCCGCACGCCCCGCACGCGCGTGATGAGCCGCCCGACGGCCGCCCGCTCCTCCGCGGGCAGGTGGAACGGCGCGCGCTTGCGCGAGGGCAGGAGCGCGTCCGACGTGCCGAGCACGAAGAGTTCCAGGCTCTTGCGCGCGCGCAGGAGCGTGGCGATCTCGTCGCGGAAGTCACGCGCGTCCGTACAGCTCTGGCCGCTCGTGGACACCGCCACCTGCATGTCGCCCGAGCGCGCGATCGCGGGCGTCGTGAAGTCGCCGTCCGGCCAGTTGCCGTCCGCGCAGCAGCACAGCACGTGGGCGGCGCGCGCCGCGTCGAGGATGGCCCGGTTGAGGTGCTTGTCGTCCGTGCAGGCGAACGTGAGGAGATGCCCCGCCACGTCCTCCGCGCGGAACGGACGCTTCGTCCAGCGGATGCGCCCTTCCGCGGCGAGGTCGGCGAGTTCCGCCACGGCGTCCGGACACACCAGTTCCACCGCGGTCCCGGCCTCCAGCAGCTGGCGTACCTTCCGCCGTCCGACCTGTCCGCCGCCCACGACGAGCGCCGCGCCGCCGTCAACGATCAGGTTGACGGGGAACGTGTTCTTTCTGGGGCGGCCTTCCCGGTACATGGTTCACTCGCGTTCGATGGCGACCTTGACCACGAGGCGTTTGCGTCCGCGCGCCTCGAAGCGCTGGTAGTGGCCGTTGCGGTTCGCGTACATCTTGCCCGTGTCGACGATCTCGCCGTCCGTCTCCCACCGGCACTTCCAGCCGTTGAAGGCAATCACGAGGAACTGCGCGCCCTTCTGCACGTCCACGCGCGTCTCGCCGTCGAAGCGCAGCACGGGCAGCGTGAGGGCCAGGTCGTCTGCGCCGGAGAGGACGGTCTCCAGACCGTCAGATGACAGGCGGCTCTCCCACGTGAGCGCGGGAAGGTTCTTGCGTACGACCGAGAGCGTCGCCTCCGCGCGGCCGTCGACGGTCTTCGTGTCGGCCACGGAGTAGTCGGGACCGTAGGCGTACGCCCACGAGCCGTCCGTCTGTTTCCAGCCGGGAAGGATCGCGAGCGGGGTCTCGTTCGCGATGTCGATCGTGTAGCTCGGCTTCACCGTGAACGGCACGGAAAGGCAGATCATCGGCGGCGCGCCACGGCGCTGGACGCGTCCGAGGCCGGGGCCGTCGTAGTGCGTGTCGGGTGCGACGTCGAACTGCGCCGTGTAGCCGCCCGCGTGCAGCATCGTGCGGTGGAACGCGGGGCTTGTGGTGAAGGTCGCCATGCGCGGCACGTCGGGCGCCAAGGGAATCGACTCGTCCGCGAAGAGATAGGCGAGATAGGCCCACGAGCCAAGCGTGACCATGTACTTGTCGAAGTAGCCGTATCCCTCGCAGCCGTAGCGGGTTTTGAGGGGGAAACGGTTCTTGATGTGGCGGTAGTCGCGCTGGCGCGTCCAGTAGTCGAGCGAGTCGACCGCGCGCTTCGCGGCGCGGCGGAAGCGCGACGCCGTGGCGAGGTCGCCGCGCGCCTTGAACCAAGACGCGTACC
Organism: Kiritimatiellia bacterium; assembly: GCA_017427485.1. Lineage (GTDB taxonomy): Bacteria > Verrucomicrobiota > Kiritimatiellia > RFP12 > UBA1067 > RUG572. Next base: position 18,905 of record JAFRSR010000023.1, on the reverse strand, counting down.
ATTCGCAAAGCGCCGCCCAGAATCCCTCGTTGAGGAGGAACTGGTTGCTGCGTCCGCCGTAGGGGATCTCGCCCGTCTCGCTCTGCAGGAGCAGGGTGAGACCGGCGGACTTGAGCAGCTGCGCCTCAAGCGCGGCGCGCGAGGGACCGTCGTAGCCGAAGTGGAGCGCCACGGCGAACTGAAGTCGCGTGACGCCGTCGTACACCATCGGCTGGTTCGGGTCCTTGTACATGCCGTTCTCGTCGAAGAAGCGCAGCTGGTCGCCCACGTACTTCTCGGTGAACTCCGGGGAACCGTTCAGGCCCGCGAACGTGCGCGCCTGCTCGCTCGCGGCGGCGAACACGGCCCAGTTGTGCGCCCGCGGATCGCCCAGACGGGGACGGCAGGAGTAGGTGGTCTCGGGCACGGCCTTCGAGAGCTCGGCGCGCCAGCCGTCCGTGACCTCCTTCGGGAACAGCCCCGCCTTCTCCACTTCGAGGATGCAGCTGACGATCTCCTTCACGCCGAAGTCGTTGCCGACCCTGGAGCCGTTCTTCTTGTATGCAACGGGCATCTGACGGCAGCAGAGGTCCATCATGTGCCTGAAGAGCTCTTTCTTCTCCGCGAGGCGTCCGTGGGCGAGCAGGATGCCGATGTTCGACGTCAGGCGCGGGAATCCGTGCTCCTGGATCATTTCCTTCTCGACGCGCTTCACGTAGTCGGCGGTGCGTTCGGGCGTATACGCGCCCACGGCCGCCTCCATCACGTCGAGATAGCGGCTCTTCGGGAGCGCCGCGCTTGCCGCGGCCGCCTGGTAGGGACGTCTCGCCGAGGCGTCCGAAGCCGAAATCGCCGCGCTTGCCGCGGCCAATGCGAAAAGAATCCCCAAACGGGCAAAGTGGCAGACGTTCATGGTATCAGTCGCGGCTCTTTCCGAGGATGCGGAGGAGGTAGATGAACAGGTTGATGAAGTCGAGATACAGCTCCAGCGCGCCCATGAGCGCCACCTTGTGCCGCATCGCGCCGTCCATCTGCCCTTCCGCCTGCGCGAGCAGCTTGATCTTCTGCGCGTCCCACATCGTGAGGCCGCTGAAGATGAGCACGCCGGCGAAGGAGACGATCCAGTCGAACCGGGAACTGTGGAAGAACATGTTCACGACGACCGCGACGACGAGACCCCAGAGCGCCATGCCGCAGATCGCGCCGATCTGCGAGAGATCCGAGCGCGTGAACGTGCCGAACACGGCGAGCCCGCCGAACATCGCGGCCGTGATGAAGAACACCCGCTGCACGAGCGCCAGCTCGTAGGCGATGAACACGACGGACAGCGTGAGCCCGTTGAGGGCCGCGTACGCGATGAACATCAGGCACGCCGCGCCGACGGAAAGTTTCCGGATCGAGGCTGAGAGGATCCACACGAACGCCAGCTCGGCGATGATGCACACCCACAGGCCCGGGCCCATCAGGACAGTTTTCCAGAGACCGCTTGCGGCCGTGTACCACGCCACAAGCCCCGACAGCGCGAGCCCCGCACACATCCACCCGTACGCGATCTGGAACACCGACGCGACGTGCGTGAGGCGTGCACCCGACTCGTAGGCTGGTTTTTCAAATTGCTTTTCGTAGTCGACCATGGTCGTTTTCCTTTCTTTGAGCAGTGGAAGTTTAGCAAATATCCCCTGTTGGCGCAAGATACCGACTTCGCGTCACGGACAAAGCGGTGACGGACGTCAACGAAGCACGAAGACGGCGGCGGCGTTGGCGGCGAGTTTCAGCATGCCGTCCTTCAGCTCGCCGTTCCAGATGCGCGTCACGGTGCCGGTAACCTTGACGGGGCACGCGACGGGCGCGGGGTCGTAGTTGACGGCCACCACCGCCGTGCGGCCGTCCGCAAGGCGGTGCTCGGTGAAGCCCACGTTCGGCGACTCCTTCACGACCTTGCGCGTGATGCCCGCGATCTCGGCCGCCTTGCGGTAGACGAGGTAGCGCGGGTTGGGGTTCGACCCGTAGAAGCAGTCGCTCCGGGCGAGCGAGTCGCTCTCGATCGCGAAGTTGCAGTACACGACGTTGCCCTTCCCGCGCCGGCACGTCGTGACCATCGCCCGACCCTGCTCATCCGCGCCCAGCACCTCGCTCTTGCGGGGCGTCACGCCCGTGGTGGTGTTGCACCAGGCGTCAATCGTCTTGCCGGGGAAGTCCTTCAGCTTGAACTTCACGCCGCGCGACTGCTGACAGAAGAAATCGATTTCGTTGCCCGTCGCGTCGAGAAACCCCGAATAGCGCGTGTTGTTGCCTTTCGAGATGAAGAGCGTGGCGCCCGCATCCGCCTTCGCGAGCGCGCCCAGCCATGCCTCGTAGCTGTAGGGGTCCACGCCGTCGCCCGACGGCAGGATGTAGAGTTTCGCCTTCGGTGCCGCCTCGGGACGCTCCGCGTCCGCGTAGGCCACGTCGAAACCGGCCTGGCGCGCGAGCAGATACGCGCCGAACGCGCTCGCCCACGCGCGCTCGCGGTCGCTCACGAGCACGACGGCGTCCACCTGGCGCGGCGGCAGCTTCGCGATCTCCGGCGGCAATTCCGCGAGGAACTTCCGGAACGCGCCCATCGCGCGCAGCACGGGCTTCGGCTCGTAGTCGCGCGTGAAGAGTCCGAGCTCGCGCTCGACGGCGTTCCACGTGTAGGGCGGGAAGTCGAGGTGCTGCTGGTCGAACCCGCACCACCACACGTACGCGCCGAGTCCGTTCGCCCACGAGGTGAACATCGCGCAGCGGGCGTTCGCGGCGCTCCGCTCGGGCGATCCCGTGCAGCGCCCGAGGTCGCCCGCCTCCTCCACGAAGCAATGCTTCCCGGAGAGTCCCCAGTACAGGAGCGACTCCGCCGCGGGATGCGTCTCGGAGCGCATCGTGTTGAACGGATCCTTCGCGCAGTACGGCGTGAAGAGCGGATAGGGATGCGTGGTGAGCTCGTCCATCAGCTCGCCCTGGAACGAGAGGTTCCACCGGTCGCTCTTCACGTTCGAGCAGCCGTGCATGCCGCTCACCACGGGACGCGTCGCGTCCTCGGCGCGGATGGCGGAGGCGATCGTGTTGAGCCACATCCAGCTCTCGTATGGCCCGATGTCCTTCCCCGCCATGCAGTTGCACTCGTTGCCGAGGTCCCAGCCGAGGATCGCGGGATGGTCTTTCATCTCGCGCACGAAGTGGCGCACGAAGCGCGTCTGCCACGTCATCACCTCGGCGTCCAGCAGCACGTTCTTCGCCTCGAAGGCGGGCGGCACGAAGAGGCGTCCGCTCATCCAGCCCGTGATGAGGCCCACGACGAGCTTCACGTCGTGCTTCTGCGCGACGTCGCACATGAAGCGGAACCGGCGCATCATCTCCTCGTCCACGCCGGCCGGGTTCTGCAGCGGACCGTCGTTCTGCGCGAGGCCCCTGTCCGTGCCGCCGCCGCCCAGCATGCGCGTGAGCGGCTGGAAGTCGGGCCAAAGCGGGAACACGCGCATGATGTTCACGCCGTTGCGCGAGAGCTCCGCGATGTCCTTCTCGACGGCCCTGGGATCCCAGCGCCGCCACATGTACATACCGGCGTTCGACGCCCAGTAGTTGCAGCCGGTGTAGAAGACCTCGCCGGTGCTCAGCGGATTCGTCGGCGCGGCCGCGGCCGCGGAAAGGACCAGTGCGGCAAGGGCCGCGGGGAGAATGCGTTTCATTGCGGTGTTCCTTTTCTAGTCTGTCTGATGCCGAGTAGTATACCACAAACCGCCCTTCGCCACCACATCCACGCCGCCGACGGACATCCGCAACAGAAGCGGCGCCGCGCTATTCCGCAACGGTGACGATCCACCACGGCCCCGAGCAACGGCCGAGAAAGGCGTTGAAGAACCAGGTCGGCACATCGGCGAACGTGGCACCGTCCGCGCCGCGCACCTGCTCGCGCACGTCAAGCGCTTCATCGCCCCGCGTCGCCCGGAATGCGGACCACGCGTCCCGGCCGGCTCCCTCAAGCCGAAGCGCGTCTATGCTCCAGCCCGTCGCCCGCAGACAGTATGCCGCGCCATGCACGCGGTGCGTCGGACGCGTCGTCCAGCGCAAGATCACCGTGCGGCGTCCCGCCTTGAAACGCCCGATCCTCCCCGGAAAGTTCTTCGCAAACGTCCGTTCAAGCTCGCTTTGCGGCTCTTCCACAAGCTTGTCCCCCTCAAACGCCTCCGGCCATCCCGGGAACTGCGTCGCTTCGCCGCCCCCGTGGCGGATGGATGGACGCCATGCCATGCACAGCGCCGCCACGGCGAAAAAGGCGGCCATCGCCATGAAGCGCCCCCTTCCGCGAGCCCTCGTTTTCATCGCCTCCGGCGTCTGGACAGCGGACACGCCCACCTGCGCCTTCCCGCCATGCGGCATGCACGCGACGAGCAGCAGCGCCGCCACCAGGGCGATGCAGCCCACGGTCTCATGCGCGCCGCCGCCCAACGCACGCCCCATGGCGGCTAACACGGTAAGCACGGCCACGCGCGCTGCGTTTGCCAGGCACGTCGCCACGACCGCAAGCGCGCACACGCATGCCGTGCGCAGAATCCTCAGCCGCCACACCTGCGCAAGAACGAGGGCGAGCACGATGCCCGTTCCCAGCATCTTCACCCCCGCGCACGGCGCATCGACCCACACGGGGACGCCGCCCACCGCAATCTCCATCCCGTTGCGGACGACGTCCAGCCCCGTGAGGCGCAGCAATGCCGCCGCCACGACGGTCGATGCGGCGCGAAGCGGCACGCCGAGGAACAGGTCCAATATGAAAAGCGTCGGCAGCCCCGCCACGGCGAGCCCCGCCAGGGGCGCCGGCAACTCGCCTTGGTCCCGCGTCGCCGGCACGACAAGCGGCAATCCCCCCAATACGCCGAACACGCCGCACAGCGACATCGGCAGGAACGGACGCGACATCCAATAGGCCGCGAGGCCGACGGCGGCCAGCGCGTACGCCCGCGCCGACGGACGCGCGGCCTTCCACCCGTTGCGCCGCCATGCATCCACGGCAAAAAACGCGAGTGCGGCCCACGCCACCATCCCCGCGTCAAGCGGCTCGCCGATCCGCGCGAACCACCACGCCCACAGCGAGAAGAGCGCGCCTCCCCATGCGAACGCCGCAAGCGCCCTCTCCACGGCGTCCTTCACGTCAGGCGCGCGCCCTCCTCGCACGGAATGCCAACGCAAAAACGAGAACCAGCGCCGCCAGGACGAGACACAGGACCGCCCCCGGCTCCGGCACCGTCGGCACGGAGGACAACGTGGTCGGCACGGAATCCGCCTCCGCGGGCTTCAGGTTGTGCTGTTTGTACTGCTCGGCCGTCTCCAGCACGACCGCGCCCGTCACAGGTGTGACGATCTGCCACGGCAGGGCGATCTTCTGCGCCTTTTTGAGGCTGACGGGATCGCCCACGCGATACGTGCGCGCCGCCTCCTCCGCCGCCCACAGCCGGCCGAGATGCCTTCCGGCCTTCACGGCGTCTCCCGGCACGTCCGCGCGCGCCACGTTCGCGCGCGTCGCCTGCCAGGTGGCCGCACCCCATTTGGAGAAAACCTCCTCAAGCGCCGGAACCGCGCCGTTTTCGAGCGCGGACGCGGTGCACGAGAAAACGGAGGGGGCGGACGCGAGCGAAGCGGATATCTCGCACGTGCCCGGGACGACCTGGCAGAGGAACGTGCGGACGTTCGCAGCACCGCCGATCTTCGCGGAAAGCACGTCCGCCGTCTGCGACACGACCGGCTGCGCAGCATGGATCCACACAAGCGCGGCCGGATCTGGATTCCTGGCCAGCGAGTCGAGCGCCTTCACGAGCGTCGTGAGATTGCAGCGTCCGCCCGCGCAGCCGTGCGACCGCATCGCCTGCTCAAACGCACGGGCGCGGTCTTTGTCGTTGGGGGGCGAAGCGACGGGGGCGGCCGGCGCCTCGTCGCCGACGAGCCACAGATCGACGGACATGTCGGCAGGAATGGCGGCCAGCGCACGCGCGGCATCCTTTTCGAAGAACGGCCCCATCGCGGCTGAAGCGTCCAGCACCACGGCGACGCGCGCCGGTTTCCAACCGGCGGTGCGGGCCATGCGCTGCACCACGGCGCGCCCCGCGATCGGGGCGAACCCGTCCTCCGCATATGCCGCAGCGGCGGCTGGGGGTTTCTCAAGCGACTTGATCTCGTCGGCAGGCAGGCCAAGCAAGTCGCGCGGAATGCTGAAGTTCTGGGTCAGGATGGCCGGTGCGGGAAGACGCGCCGTCTTGCCGTCATCCGAAGTGTCCAGCGGAACGGTGATGCCGATGCGCACCTTCATCTCTCCCTTCGGCGGCACGGGGAAGCACTGCATCTGCACCTGATCGGGGCCGCACACGTTCACCAGCACGGGATCGCGCCGGCGCTCCACGACACTTTCGTACGCCCGGCGCACCTGTCCCTTCGTGCCGAATGCGGCCTCTCTCTCCTCGCCGTCGATCCAGAGGGTGAGACGCGACACCACTCCGCCCGCCGGAAGCGCGATGCGGGCGCGGGCCTCGCGCTGCCAATTGCTGTCGTTGGAGAATACAAGCGTCCATTCGGCATAACCGACGCTGCCGGGCGCGTCGATGACCGTGGAATAGCTGGAGCCCTTGAGCGAAAGGCCGTCCAATATGCCTCCCATCTTCTCGCCACCCACGAAACGATCCCAGCTCAGACGCCGCCTGAGGGAATAATCCCACTCGTCAAACACGGAATCCGGATCTTCGCCGGTGACACGGTAGTAGATGAGCCGCTGCTTCTCCGTCGGGATGTCGGGCCGAAACGACGCAACGACGGACCACGGTGCAATCCACATGGGCGCTCGGCGAATATTCAGCTTCGTCCACAGCATCGTGTCGTCGGTCCAGACGCGCACCGCGCGCAACATGCGCACGCCCTTCGCGGACAACGCGGAATCGTCCGACGCCGCCATCCTCATGCCGCATGCCTCGATGCCCATTCCCGCAAGCGCCGCAAGCCATATTGCGCCCGCCGCCGCAAGTCCCCACGCGAATCCCCTCGTCTTCGGGCCGTCAGCCGACTCGGACCTCCTGTCGAGCGCGTTCTTGAAACCGATCGCGGCAAGGGCGGCGCACAAAGGCCCCGCCGGCAGAAGTCCGATGAAGCCAAGGCCAAAATACCAGAACATAAAACAGCAGAATATCGTGCCGAAAAGCGCCAACGGCAGAAACGCGAAGGCATACACGGCCGCGATGCCGAAGGAGAAACCGCACATCGCGCGCGTGATTCCGTTCCCGGTTCCCCAACCCTTCAGGCAGCAGAGCCACGCGATGAAGTTCAGTATTGGCACGGAACACATCGCGGCGCACTGGAACATGCTGCCGACCAGGTCGCTGCCGAACACCTCGGCGCAGACCCCGGTGCACATTTCCATTGTTATGGAGGCCGTAGGCAATGCCACGCCGAACAGAAACGTCGTCACGGGGTGCGACAGCCCCCTGCACAGACGCGCGAAGAATCCAAGATGCCTTTCTTTGTTGTCCATGACGGGTATTCCCTTTTCAATGTTTTGCGGAGTAGGATGCGAAACTGCTATGCGCAATCACCTGAAGGATATGCAGAAACCAACCGGCACAATGGCGATTCCTTCGCTGGACACGCGCAGGCGACGGCCCGATGCAGGGTTGCCGTTGATCGAAAGCGTCCAGCGGGACGTGTCATCCAGCCCCGTGCAGCCCGAGAGGTCGAGCGGGAACACAACCTTTCCGCCGCCCAGCGCAGGGGCATCGCAGTTGACGAGCCTCACGGACGTGTCCGCCGCGAACGCAATGCCGCTCAACGTCCCGCCGCCGGCCGCGCAGTCGTAGGTGATGCCGTTGGCCGACAACGTGTCCATGCTCTCAAGCACGGCCCCGGAAGCCGCTGAAACAGACGACAGGCTCGCCGGACGCACGCGCGCACCCTCTCCGCTCGGGTACGGTCCGTAGCCCGCCTCAAGAGTCGTCTTGTTGTTGCTGAACCAGTGCCACTGGCCGCCAGACACCGCGTTTTCGTAGGCGTTGGAGATCACCGTGTCGAGCGGCGTCCACGAGATTCCGTCAACGCTGCCCTCCACCATCCAGGATCGCGGAATGCGCGCGGCGGTGGATTCACCGCCTGTGTTGATGCTATAAAGCGCCATCAGATCGTAGTGCGTGACGGGCGAGGCGCCTTTGGGGAGGCGCACCACGACGCGCACCCACGACTGCGTGTACGAGATGTCGTGGTCAAGGCTGTAGTAGCTGCCACTCGAGTTAGCGTTCACGGCTGCGAAATTGTAGTCCCCGTTGTTGATCGTGACGGTGGAAAAGAGATTGGAGAGGGCGTATTTCCAGATGACACCGGAGAACCGTCCAAGGAAAAGGTAGTTCGTGTTGGCCATCGCCGCTTCACCAGGCGCGAGCGCCCATGGTTTGCCGTCTGCTGCGGTGTTGTGGGGGAGGTCCTCGATCTGGTTCACGCCGTCGTCGTCAAGAAGCGCCCAGCGGCGCAGGGTGAAATTGGATCCGTCGCCCGGAAATGCCTCCCCTGAAGGCTTGGTGCCGCTCCCCCACGTCTGCATGATCGTGAGCCGATACCATTCGTAGCGCGTTCCCGCGAGACGCAGACGGCCGTCGCGGACGGCGACGTCGCCAGAGAAGTCGTAGTCGCCGCCAACCGTCCATGCGCCCGCTCCGTCCTTCACGACGGACAGGCTTCCCGGCCCGTTCGTCACGGAGGAGGCGCGCGCCATCTCGACATCGCCACCCAAGACCGCCGTGTGCGAGCCGGAAGACGCCGCCGTGATCCCTCCCCAATCAAGGAAGGCCTTGTCGGTCTTGAGCCGCCCTGCCCCCTTGACCGCGAACGGACGTGTGGACACGCTGGCCGCCGACCCGCCGACGTAGTTCATCGTGGCGAGATGCGGATCGTCAAGCCCCGTCTCGCCGTCGCCCACCAGATACGCATATTCCACGGCCTTGGCATCGTTGATGTCGCCGATATACCGCGAATGCAGCAGCGAGGCGTCGCCCAGCGAGCACATGACGCCCTTCTCGGCGATTGACTCGAACTGGAGTTCGCCGCGCCGCGTCTCGAACACGCTGCGCGTGTTGCGCGTCTTCCCCGCCGTGAAGCGCCAGGCGCCGTCTCCGTCCTTCGTGACGTAGTGGCCGATGTTCCTGCCGTTCTTGTTGGTGGTTGTGTAGTAATTCGCGTTGAACACGTTCGTGCCGCAGCCGGTGAAGGTTATTGCATTCATGAAGTTGTTCTCGGTCTTGGAGGTGCTCCAGTCCCCCGTCAGCACCAATCTTCCATGATCGCCGGCGTCAAGAGTCGCGTCCTTCCCGCCATTGCCGAAGAAGAACGTCTTGTTGCTCGTCTCCCCGTCGCCGAGATAGCGAAGCCACGGACGGACGCCGCGCCACTGGGCGCCCCCTTTCCCCCATGACGCCGGATGCTGATCCGTGCCGAGGGTCGCCACGCCAAGGACGTAGTCCTGCCCGTACAGCAGCAGGTCTTTGCTCGTCGTGCTGCCGCTGACGCCCGTGAGATGCTGCGCCCTTCCGCCTGCGTTGCCGTATGTCACGAAGTACGCAATTCCGACAAATTTGCCGGAGAACACCGGAATCGGAACGCTGTTCGTCGGCTCGCCGTACACGCGGAACGTCTTGCTCACGTCGTTCGAGATGGTGCCGTCTCCGTACAGTCCGCCTTCCACGTAAGACACGCCGTCGCCGCCTGCCTGCACGAACACGCCGGGGTCGTAAACCGCCAGCCGCTTGATAAAACACTCTTTCGAGTTATTGCGCGGCATGAAGAACGTGCCGCCGTATATCTCGATGCCGCGCGTCATGCAGAACGCCTGCCTGGTGGCAGTCTCCACGCACGTCAGACGGGCGACGCCGCTGCCGCGCTTGATGATGACGCCGTCGCCGGTGAACTTCGCTCCGCATGAAAGCTCCGCCTCCCCCGCCTCATTGGAGAACTCGAGTCCTGCGCCGTTCGCGAAGGTCACCGCGGAGATTCCCGAAAGATACGCCGCGTCTGCCGCCGTCACGGTCCCCGTGCAGCCGGAGAACGAGACGGTGTCCCCGGCTCCCGGCGTCCCGCCGCCCTTCCACCGCGTCGAATCGCCCCAGCCGCCCGAGCCGTTCGGGTTCCATTCGTGCGTCGCGCCCGCCACGACCAGGCACAGCAATGAGGCAAGGACTGCCGCAGACTTCCGGCATTCGCAAATCGAGAGTTTTTTCGAGGTCATGTCGCGGTCTCCCTTTCATTATTGTTCAGTGTTCATCCGGGAATACGCCGGACTGCGGTTGGATGGTGTTGTCCAAAACAAAGTTCCGCTCCGCGACCGTCGCGCCCGACGCGTCGGCCAGCGAGCAGCGCACTTCCGCGCCCACCGTCCCCGCGCGGTTGAAGAGGCACGTCACCTTGAGTAGGCCGGTCTTGCCGTCCAGCGCGCCGCCGGGGATGGAGAGCGTCACGCCGTCGCGGCCGTCCTCGTCCGCGCGCGCGGCGCGCACCGGGCTTTCGCGGCTCGTGTCCGCCGCCGTGAGCACGTGCAGGAAACGGGTTTCCTTCGCGCCGACGGGAGCCGACACCTCAAGCCGCCACTTCCCGAAGTACGTGCCCACGCCGATCTTCCTGGCGTACGCCTCGGCAGACTTCTCGAACTTTGCGTCCATCTCCCAGTTCTTGCCCGAGGCCCAGTATTCGCGCCCCGGCCCGCCCACCTTCGCGAGCGAGGCGTCCGCCGGCAGCAGCGTCTCGCAGAAAAGCCTGCCCCTGCCGCAGTCGGCACGCACCGTCCCGCCTTCGACCGACGGCTCGTTCTCCGTGTGCAGGAGCCACTGCCGGAGGTACGACGGATCGGCGGCGTCCACGCGGTCGTACACGACGAAATAGTCGGGCTGCACGTGGATGAACTGGCGCACCGCCGCCGTCGCCTTGCGCTGGTACACGGGCGCGGCGTCGGACGCAATGTAGGAGAACATGGGATTCGTCGCGAACGCGAGGACCTTCGCGGCGCCGCTCACCTGCCCGCCGTGGCCGACCTTCGCCTCCGGCTCGTTGCTCGTGCGCCCCCAGTGCTCCGGCATGGGCTCTCCGGGCCTGTGGACCAGGACGCAGTTGTGCGCCACCGTCTGTGCGTAGTAGTAGCGGAGCTGCGTGTCCGTCTCCACCGCCCGCGTGCCGGAATCCAGGGCGAGGAAATCGTTCTTGAAGATGACGAAGTTGTTCTCGTCGTAATGCTTGTGCACGGTCGTCTTCGAACCCGCCGTGAAGAGGCAGTACGTGGAGTCCGGACGCCTTCCGCTGCGCATGAAGGTCTGCCCAAGGAACTCGAAATGGCGCGCCTTCGGCTGGCGGGCGTCAAGCTCCTCCTCGGTAAACGGCTTCACGCCATGGTTGGAGGGCAGCAGGAACGGATACATCGGCCAATCCGCGCCAACGTTCCTGTTCGGGGCGTATCCCTGCAAGGTCGCCGCGAGGCGCGCGGAATCGGGGTCGGCGTCGCGGAAGAACAGCGCGTACTGGAGCGCGTGCTCGTAGAGGCTGCCGGCGGGGAGGAAGTTCTGCGTGTGCTGTCCGTCGCCGAATCCGTAGCAGAACGGACGCTTCTGATCGGCCCTGGGGATGGCATTCCACCACACCCAGTTCATGAAGAGCCCGAGGTGGGGATAGTTCCGCGCCAGGTTCTCGCCCGTGGCGGACCTCCAGGTATGGAAGAAGTTGAAATGCGCCCACGGGTACGCGCCCATGGAATACTCCGGCACGCCCACGGAAAGCCCTCCGTCGTCGCCGGCGCTCCTGTCGCGGTACTCGACCATCTCCAGCGCCCCGGCGCGACCCGTCTTGATGAGCTTCAGCGCGAGTTCGTCGCAGATGCCGTCGCCGTACGCCGCAAGGCCGGCGTACCACGGCAGCGCACGCGTCCCGTACCATCCGGACGGCGGACGACCGTAGTTGAGGCGCGTGACGAACGGCTTGCCCTTGCCAGGCTGGACATCGTCCACATGCCGAAGGAGCGGCACCGCGATCGCCCGGCGCTCGTCGTCCGACAGCCCCTCGAAGATCCAGTCGTACGCGCAGATCGCGAGGATGCGCCCGTGCGAATACCAGTGGACCGCCCGGCGGTTGCGGTAGGCGGCGTGGTACGCGTCGATGCTCACGCGCAGCATCTCCTTCGCCTTGTCGAGATACTTCTGCTCGCCGGTCATGCGCCACGCAAAAGCGCACTTCGCCGCCTCCAGGCCCCATTCCCTGACGGGCTTGATCGGCGTGGACGGCAACGAGCTCACCGGACCGAAATCGCTGCACACCGGTTTCGCCGGGTATTTGTCGCAGTCGGCCAAGAGCTTCGCGTACGCCTCGGCGCACTCCGGCGAGAGGACGTGTTCCTTCACCGAAGGCCACGTGTCGCGATTGAAGAACATCCGCGGATGGTCGCGGCGTATCTTCGCCAACCAGGCGTCGTCGCCGGCCTGCGGCGACGCGGACGCCGCCAGCGCAAGCGTTACGGCAAGGACTGCGGGAAGGATACGTAGTGTCATTGTCATCGTCCTTATTTCCCGTCATTCACCTTCTTGCAGATTTCGACCCGGTCCTTGAAGTAGGCGAGGCCGATCTTCTCGATGTCCGTGATGCCTTCGGCGCGGAAGGACGTGTCGTACTTCTTTCCGTCGATCTGCGTGCGGGCGTCGCGCGCAAGGGCCTTGAGGTCGTCCGTGGCGGAATCCGCCGCCTTGACCTCGATGATGAACGCCGGGAACGGCTCGACGAGCGGCTTGAGGGCGATGTCGAAGCGTCCCTCGCCGGACTCGACGTTCGAGAGGACGCGGAACCGCTTCCTGAGGATCGCGAGGAAGCCGAGCGTGAGCCCGTGGAAGAATCCCTCCGCCGCCGCGTCAAAGTAGCTGACGCTCTCCAGCAGAAATGCGGCGATCGCCGCGCGGAGGGCGTCGGCGTCGCGGTCGAGAAGCGCCCCGACGATGTCGCCCGTCCCGACGGACAGCGCCGCGTTGATCTTCGCCTTGATGTCGTTGACGAACACGAGGGACAACTCGTGGTTCGGGAGCGCCACCTTGCACATGCCCTCTTCAATGGGAGACGCGACCTTCAGATAACCTGCCGACACCAGCAGGGCGTACAGCGAACTCTTGTTCGCCATGACGTCCTTGTACGGCCCCAGCTCCTTCGCCATCTGCACGCGTGGCGTCTCGTCCCGGAGGAGCGCCTCCAGCGTCCGTACCATGTCATGCGGCAGGTCGCGCACGATCGCGGAGATGAGGTCGTTGGAGCTCGTGTCGAGCCAGTAGGCGTCAGGGCGGCAGTGGCAGTCAAAGTACCGCAGCACGCTCCACGGATTGTAGATTTCAGTTCCGCCGAAATCGTAGCCGTCGTACCATGCCTTGATCTCCGGCAGCTTGTCCTCCGCCCCGTAGTACCGCGCCATCTCGGCGACCTCGTCTTCAGTGAAGCCAAAATACTGCGAGTAATCCGACTCGAAGACCGTCCAGACCTTGGGATTGTTGAGACCGGAGAGGATTCCCTCCTTCGCCACGCGGAGGACGCCCGTCATGATCCCGATGTGGCAATGCTTGTTGTCCTTCAGCGCACCCGAGAGGAACACGCGCATGAAGGCGCACATCTCGTCGTAATACCCGTGCGTTGACGCTGAGGTGATCGGCTGGTCGTACTCGTCGATCAAGATGACGGGAAGCCTCTTCGTGAAGACATGAACCGCCTTGGAAAGAAGGCCGAGCGAAAGAGACAGATCCGTTTCGTCTCCTTGTTCGCGCATGACGCGTAACAAGCGATCCCGTTCAGCCTCAAGTTCCAGGGCCTCTACAGCCTTTACAAACTTCCCCACGCAAGGAGCAAGCAAGGCGTTCAGGAACTTGATGGATTCGCCAAACGTATTCCACTTCACGTCCTTGAATGACAGGAAGATGACAGGATGTTTGCCCTGCTCCTTACGGTACACCTCGCCCGCCGCCCAGATCTTCTTGTCCTGGAACAGCGACGACTCGTCCTCGTAAAACGCCCGGATCATCTCCAGCGCAGTTGTCTTGCCGAAGCGTCTCGGGCGAGTGAACAGCACCACGCGCGACTTCGAGTCGATGAGGTCCTTCAGGATGAGCGTCTTGTCCACGCAATAGGAATCCCGTGAGAACGTCGCCCAGTCGCTCGTCCCCACGGGCGGCGGCAAAAGCCTGCCCGTGCGCGCCGCACCGCCAGCGCACACCTGCTGCTCCTCCTTTTTGTCTACAGCGTTAGCCATTGTCATTTCCATTTGTCATTTGTGAACAATCACGCCCTGTTCCTTGATGTGGAAGCATTTCTCGATGGCGCAAATTATACACTATTTCCTCGCTACCCGCAACGCCCCAAGGATCGCCACTGGCGGATTCTCACCTTGGCGCGCCGAACACGCCGCGCGGATCCTCGACTTCCACGGACGGCATGTCGTAAAGCGTGCCGACGGCGTCGCCGGATATCTCCAGACGGTCATCCGGTTTCTTAATGCGTCTTCACCAGAATTCTGCGGGTTCGTGGCGGGGACGAGGGCCGCGGGGAGCGTGCGGCGCAGGACGGTTCTTCTTGGGAGGGTGGAAGGCGGCCGGCCCACGGGGGGCGGACGCGGGACGGGAAAGGGCCGCCTCGACGTCGGCGGACGAGAGGTCGCGCCACTCGCCGGGCTTGAGGTCGTCGGGCAGGCGCAGCGCGCCCACGGCCACGCGCTTGAGCGACAGCACCACGAGGTGCGCCGCGCTGCACATGTAGCGGATCTGGCGCTTGCGCCCTTCGCGCAGGTGGAAGCACAGGACGTGCACGTTGTCGTCGCCGAGGCGCACGACCTCCACGGGCACGGGACGCGTCACGTAGCCGTCGGGCATCTCCACGGGACCGCGCAGCACGCGCAGCTTCTCATCGCTCCAGCGTCCCGCCGCGCGCACGATGTAGATTTTCTCATGCTCGAAGCGAGGATGCGTAAGGCGGTTCACGAGCGCGCCGTCGTTGGAGAGGAGAAGGAGCCCTTCGCTGTCCTTGTCGAGACGTCCCACGGGCACGAGGCGCTCGCGTACCTTCCCGCGCAGGAGGTCGGCCACGGTGCGCCCGCCGAACGGGTCGGAGAGCGTGGAAAGAACGCCCGCCGGCTTGTACATGAGGATCGTGCGCGTCTTCTCCACGGCCGCGCCGAGCGGCGCGCCGTCGACCGCGATGCGCGCGATAGCGGGATCCACGCGCAGGCCGGGCTCCGTCACGACGCGTCCGTCCACGGTCACGCGCCCCGCGGCGATGATCTCGGCCGCGTGGCGGCGCGAGGTCACCCCGCGGTGCGACAGCACGTTCTGGAGACGCTCCTCCATGGAACAAATTACCCGCGATACCACTTGACGGCCTCCGCGTAGGCGGGCGTGTCGACGTAGCCGCAGCTCTTGAACTCGGGGCAGAACCCGCGGTACACGCATTCGGGCACGCAGCAGGACGCGAGCTCCGGCTCCTTCTCCGCGAGCGCGTCGATCACCATCTTCCACGCCGCGCGCGTCTCGGGAGACGCCTGCGCGCAGAGGCGGCGGCGGCTGATGAACATCAACTCTGAGGCGTTCGCGATGCACTCGTGCTCCACGGGCGCGTCCTGCGGCTTCACCGTGCGGTCCTCGCCCGTGCGGTCGGTGCGCTGCGTGGAGACGAAATGCTCGATGCCGTACTTGTGGCGCACGAAGTGCACGCTCACCCAGTACGGCAGGTTGCCCCACTTCCACGACACGAGCAGCTTGCGGATCGGCGAATGCTCCGCGAGGAGAATGCGCCGCTTCCACGCCGGCGTGGGTTCCTTCGTGCCCGCGCCCATGCGGATCGTCGTGCGGGCCGCGTCCGCGACCTCGCGCCACGTGCCGATCACCTTCAGGAATCTCAGAACCGTCTGTGCCATGGCGTCCCCTTACTTGGCGGTCAGTTCAAACACGGCGGAGTCGTAGTCGCCGGAGAGCCGCACGGGCAATCCCATGGCGGCCAGCGCCTTGCCGCTCAGCGTCTTGCCGTCCACGCGGCAGTGCTTCTTGCCCTTGATGACGTTGATCTCCTTCACCTTGTACGCCTTGTCCGCGGCGAGGCCCTGCAGCGCGAGCGGCGGCACGAAGTCGCTCCAGTTGCCGCGCGCGAGGCCCCAGAGAAACACGACCGCGTGCGAGGCGTCGTCGTTCACGTACATGAGCGCCGCGTAGCTGCTGCCGTACGGGGAGACGAGACGGTAGAGATCGCCCTGCTGCACGGTCGGGCGGATGCGCTTGTAGTCGGCCACGCACTTCTTCGCGAAGGCCACGTCCTCCGCGGACATGTTCTTCGGATGCAGTTCGAAGCCGAGGCGCGCGCTCATCGCCACGTCGAAGCGGAACTTGAGCGGCGTCGTGCGCTTCGTCTGGTGGTTCGGCACGTCCGTCACGTGCGCGGCGAGGGTGCAGGCGGGGTAGAACTGGCTCTCGCCCCACTGGATGAACACGCGCTCGCGCGCGTCGGAGTCGTCCGAGCCCCAGAACTCGTCCGCATAGCGCAGGAAACCGTAGTCCACGTGGCCGCCGCCCGACGAGCAGGCCTGGATGTCCACCTGCGGATACTTCGCGCGGAGCTTCGCGAGGAGGTCGTAGAGGCCCACGGTGTAGTCGAACGGCAGGTTCGCCTGGTGCGCCGCGTCGAGGTAGGTGGAGCCCATGTTGTAGAAGTCCGCGTTCGCGTCCCACTTGATGTACGCGAGGTCGGGGATCTTCGAGTAGAGCGCGTCGAGCTGGCCGTAGATGTTCGCGCGCACCGCCGGGTTGGAGTAGTCGAGCACGGTCTCCGAGCCGCCGCGGCCCACGTTGACGGGACGGTTCCTCTCGCGGATCACCCATTCGGGATGCGCCTCGTAGAGCCAGCTGTTCGTGTTCACCATCTCGGGCTCCACCCAGAAGCCGAACTGGAGCCCGCGTTTTTTCGCCTCGTCGGCGAGGCCCACGAGGCCGTGCGGCAGCTTCTCGGGGTTGATCACCCAGTCGCCGAGGCCCACCTTGTCGCGGTGGACGTCGTCGCGCGCGTACTTGCCCGTGCCGAACCAGCCGTCATCCAGCACGAACAGCTCGCCGCCCATCTCCTTCACGCCGTCCATCATGTCGTGCAGCACCTGCTCCGTGAAGCTAAAGTAGCTGCCCTCCCAGCTGTTAAGCAGCACGGGGCGGAGCTTGTGCCCGGCGGGCAGCTGCCAGTCGCGCGCCCAGCGGTGGATGTTGCGGGAGATCTGCCCCTTGCCGGTCGCCGAGAACGTGAACGCGAACTTCGGGAGCGTGATCGACTTGCCCGCGTCGAGCACGTACGCGCCGGCGGACGTGTCCGCGCCCGCGCGCACCTCGACGAAGTCGCACTGGTCGCGCTGCACGCTGATGTTCCACATGCCCGACCAGCAGAGGACGCCGCCGATCACGCGCCCCGCCGTCTCCGAAGCCCTGTCGCCGAACGTGAGCATCACGCTCGCGTTGTTCTCCCACGCGTCGCGCACGCCGCTCCGGGAGCCGATCGTGACGGTCTGGCCGCGCTCCAGCGCGCTCTCGCGCAGCTGCGCCTCCGCGGCCCACTGTCCGGTCGCGCTCTGCACGTAGAAGGAGTTGGCGAGAAGCGGGAAGTCCATCGCGAAGGAGTCCATGCGGCCGAGACGCACCGCGCCCGGCTCGCCGTTCTCCAGCTCGACCCACGTCTCGATCACGTCGCACGCCTCGAAGGCGCGGAAATGCTGGGCCACGTGGAACGGATAGGCGCGGTCGCGCTGCTTCAGCACGAGATGCGTCACGCCGGGCGCGTCCGGCACGGTCTGGGTCTTCTCGCCCACGAGGTGGAGCGTCGGACAGCCGTCCGCGTGCGTCACCTGCAGGCCGCCCCACTTGTTGAAGCCGTAGCCGCCCTCCTTGTCGCCGCCGTAGGCCGCGTAGGCCGCGGGGCGCCGCTGCGCGATGTGGTTGCCGCCCGACCAGCGGTTCCACGCGAGAGCCGCGACGTCGGCCGCAGAGGACACCTTCGCGCCATAGTGGACCATGTTCCACGCGCCGTTCTCGCGGCGGAAGGCCATCGTGGTCGATTTCGTCTGGAGGAGGAACTCATCCCCCGTTTCCGCCGCGCCGGCGACGCCGGCGAGACTGGCGGCCAGCGCCGCAATCTTGACTGTCGCGTTCATGCTTTTCTCCTCGTTCCGTGTGCTCCGCGCATTCCGTGGTTTTATAAAACTAGCAGAGACGGTCGCCCCAGAACGGCAGCACGGCCACGCCGCCCGCCGCCTCGACGTTCGCCACCTGCTTCTGCCCGTCCTTGAAGCGGAAGCGCCAGCGGTCCTTCGCGTGCCCCAGCTCGTGGAAGTGCGCGAGCACCGTCTTCTTCGGATGGAACTTCTGCACGCCGTCCGCCGCCTTGAGCCCGCAGTGCGGATGCACGATCCACAGGTCGGGCGCGTCGGCGGGGTTGAGCTTCGCGATGTTCTGGGAGTCGCCCGTGTGGAAGATGCGGAACCCGCCCACGTCGATCTCGAAGGTCGTCGTGAAGTCGATCAGGTAGGGGTTGTGGTCGGACAGCGCGGTCTTCACCGTCACGTCCTTGAACGTGAACGTCTTCTCCGCGCGCGTGTAGCCGCCGCTGCCCCTCTTGTTGAAATGCGCGCCGTAGTTGTCCAGGAAGTTGCTGACCACCGTCTTGTGCTCGCGGTTGTTCATCGCCTCGTAGAAGCGGCGCGTGTAGTGGTCGAGGTGGTTGTGCGTGATGAGCGCGAAGTCGAGCGACGGGACGAGCTCCTCCGCGAAGCGGTGCTGGAAGTCGACCGTGAAGAGCGACTGCGCCGTCTTCACGACGACGCCCATGTTGTAGACGTACCAGACCGCGGGCGGGCCGCCGGCCGGCAC
>JAFRSR010000166.1 GCA_017427485.1 Kiritimatiellia bacterium | reverse complement strand
TCCTCGCGCTCGTGGACGGCGAGCGCGCCGTGCTGCTGCCGAGCTCGCAGGACCACAAGCGCGTGTTCGACGGCGACAAGGGGCCGAACACCGGCGGCATGGGCGCCTACTCGCCCGCGCCCGTGGTGACGGACGCGATGCTCCCCGAGATCAAGGAGAAGATCATCCTCCCTGTCGTGCGCGAGCTCAAGAAGCGCGGCATCGTCTACAAGGGCGTGCTCTACGCGGGACTCATGGTCACGCCGCCCGGCGGCAAGACCGCGCTCAGCGGCAGCGCCGTGAACGTGGTGGAGTTCAACGCCCGATTCGGCGATCCCGAGACGGAGGCCGTGCTGCCGCGTCTTGGCGGCGATTTCGCGACGGCGCTCCTGCACTGTGCGGACGGCTGCCTCTCCGACGCCGACGTGGTGGTGAAGCCGGAAGCGGCCGCGACGGTGATCATCGCCTCCGGCGGCTATCCGGGCTCCTACGAGAAGGGCAAGGAGATCTCGGGCCTCGACGCCGCGGCGCAGGTGCCCGGCGCGACCGTGTTCCACTGCGGCACGAAGTCCGCGGATGGCAAGACCCTCACGTCGGGCGGACGCGTCCTCTCCGTGACGGGCATGGGCCCCTCGCTGCGTGCGGCGGTCGACACCGCCTACGCGGCCGTGGACCGCATCTCTTTCGACAAGGCGTTCCACCGTGCGGACATCGCCCACCGCGCGTTTGAGCGCGGGTGAGGCGGGACGATTCAAAGAAGAAAGGCGGTTCACATGTCGAAGTTCACCTCCAGCCTGCTCGTGGTCATCATCCTCATTCTGCTCATCATCATCGTGGCCGGAGTGGGAATCTGGTATTTCTACTCCGGGCGCATCGGCAACCGCGACATCTACGATGCCGTCAACGTCGTCCAGGGCCAGGGGCAGCAGATGCAGGAGCAGGTCGACCGCCGCAGCGACGCAATCGAGGCGAAACTCGACCTTCTGGACGCAAAGCTCAACACGATACACGGACTCTCGGCCCGCACCGACGCGCAGTCCGCGCGCATTGAGGGAAAGATCGACAAGCTGATCCAACTCATCGAAAGGCAGCAACCCCCCAAGCTGGAACCGACTCCGTACCAGATGGAACCGACTCCGTAAGATTACGGAAACAATCTTTAAAACTTGAAACAACCTTGAGGAAAAGCTTATGGACTCTACTAACCCCCGCGTGGGAATCGTGATGGGCAGCGACAGCGACTGGCCCCTCGTCAAGAAGGCCTGCGACACGCTCGACACGTTCGGCGTGCCGTACGAGACGCGCGTGATCAGCGCGCACCGCACGCCCGACGTGGCGCTTGACTACGCCAAGACTGCGGAATCGCGCGGCATCCAGGTGATCATCGCCGCTGCCGGCGGCGCGGCCCACCTCGGCGGCGTGCTGGCCGCCGGCACCGTGCTGCCCGTGATCGGCATCCCCGTGGCAGGCGGCGCGCTGAACGGGCTCGACGCCCTCTACGCGACGGTGCAGATGCCGTCCGGCGTGCCGGTGGCCACGGTGGCCTGCGGCAGCGCGGGGCCGGTGAACGCCGCGCTCCTCGCGGTGCAGATCCTCGGCACGGCCGATGCCGGCCTGCGCGAGAAGTTCCACGCGCACAAGGAGACGCTGCGCGCCAAGGTCGCGAAGGCCAACGAGCGGATCCACCAGGCGGAATGAAGCTGCGCGTCTTTGGAAGCGGTTCGGGCGGGAACGCGCTCGCCGTCAGTTCGGGCGGGACGCTGCTGCTCGTCGACTGCGGGTTCTGCTGTCGCGAACTGGAGCGGCGCATGTCCGCGTGCGGCGTGGCGCCGGACAAGGCGTCCGGCCTCTTTTTCACGCACGACCACACCGACCACTGCAAGGGCCTTGCCACGTTCCACAAGCGCCATCCGGCCATTCCGCTCTACGCGAACGGCAACACGGCGGACGCCATCGCGGTCCTCACGGGCGTCGATGACGGCTGGCGCGTGTTCGAGACGGCCGAGACGTTTCCCGTGGGCGATTTCACCGTGACATCGTTCTCGATCCCGCACGACGCCGCCGACCCGGTGGGCTACCTCTTCGACGACGGGGAGAGCGCGCTGTTCGTGGGCACGGACATGGGCGCGCCCACGTTCGGCGTGCGGGACGCGCTTGCGCGCGCCACGTGCGCCGTGCTGGAGTCGAACCACGACCCCGTCCTGCTCCAGACGTCCGACCGCCCCGTGTCGCTCAAGCAGCGTATCGCGGGCCGGTGCGGGCACCTCTCGAACGGCGACGCGGCCGACCTCGTGCGCGAGGTGCAGCCACCGCGCCTCAAGACGCTTCTCCTCGCCCACATCTCGCGGCAATGCAACGCACCCTACCTCGCGCTCGAGGCGATGCGCCCCGTCGTGGCCGAACTCGGCCGCCCGATCACCCTCGACGTCCTCGACCAGGACACCTCCAGCCCGCTGTACGAGTTCTAGCCTACGGTTGCCGTGGTGGGGCGATGCGTCCCGCCGCTGGCAGCGTGGGCGTGGGCGCGCGGACGTGAGACCTGAGACCCGAGACCTGCCGGTGTGACATGAGACATTGAGACTACCAGCGGGAGGGCCGTGCTCCCGCGCGGCCGCAAAAGTCTCAATGTCTCATGTCTC
>JAFRSR010000165.1 GCA_017427485.1 Kiritimatiellia bacterium | reverse complement strand
CACGCTCGGCTCGGGCACGCTCGTCATTTCGCAGCCCATCGGCGCCGACGCGCCGGTCGGCGAGCTGGGCGCGGGGCCGTTCGTGCAGCAGGGCGGCACGCTCCGCTACGCGGGTCCGGCGGGCGGCGTCTGGACGCGCGCGGTCACGAACACCGCGAGCGCGGCGACCGCCGCCGTCGTGTGGCAGGTCGACAACGACCTCACGATGGACTGTGACGTGGCGCAGACCGTCGGCGCGTTCGTGAAGACCGGCCCCGGCACGCTCGCTTTCACGCAGCCGTTCAACTTCGGCGAAACGACGGCTGTCGCGGGCGGCACCCGCCGCAAGGTGATGAACCTCTCGCCCGACTGCGCGCCGACGCAGGGACACAGCAACTTCACCGTGGTGGACGGCACGGTCGTGATCGACACGGCGCCGGGCGACTACACGACCTTCTCCGGCCCGGTCACGAACGTGCTGACGGCGGCGAGGCCGACGGGCTTCGTGACGGTCGGCGCGTGCACGACGATCGACGGCACGGAGACGACGGGCGTGCTGGAGCACCGCAGCGGCATCACGCGCACGGCCGGCATCCTCTCCATCGGCTTCTGCAACGGGTCCGTCCACAACTCCGCCGAGGCGCTCTCCCCCACGCTGCGCGTGACGGGCGGGCGGCTCCTCGTGGGCGAGGGCGCTGGCACGAATGCGCTCTATGCAGGCGTGAACCAGGACGTGTCCGAGTTCACGGGGCAGCGCAACGCGCCGGAGATCGACGTCTCGAACGCGCAAGGCGTGCCGAACACGACGTCGTACAACCTTGTGTGCAAGGGGCTGTACCTCGCCCACACGCCGGGGGCGCCCACCACGGTACGCGTCCATGACGGCGGCCATTTCCGCGCGATCGACAGCCATGTCTACGTGGGCAACTACGCGACGGAGTCGAACCCGATCCCGACGACGAACTTCGTGGAGGTGACGGGCGACGGATCGTGGCTGAGCTTCCAGAACTTCTACAACGACAACAAGAAGAACGGCATGGTGACGACGTTCCGCATCGCGGACGGCGGCACGGTGGAGATGCGCAACTTCGTGAACAGCGCGAAGGGCGAGCTGCATCTGGTCGTGGACGGCGGCGTCTGGCGGCACCGCAACCACAACAACGCGACGCCGCACTTCCCCTCGTCGATGACGAGCGTCAAGGTGGGGCCGGGCGGTTTCTACACCTATTTCAACAACGGCGCGGAGACACATCCCGTCATCTGGGAGAAGGGGATCGAACCGCTGGACGACAGCGGAACGGACGGCGGCCTCCACATCACGCAGGGTGCGGGCGCGATGCCGCCCCTGCGGATCAACGCGGCGAACACGTACTGCGGGCCGACGGAGATCACCTTCACGCGCGTGTACCTCGGCAAGGACGGCAAGCTGCCCTCCGGCACGGCGCTCACGGTCTCCAGCAACAACGGCGGACTCATCATCACGAACGGCGTGCAGACGGTCGGGTCGTTCACCTTTGGCCATGACACGAGCACCTATTCACCCATCCTCGGCTTCGGGCCGGGCAGCCGCCTGGACGTGACGGGCGAGACGCATGTCGGCACGACCGTCTCCGCGCCGAAGCTCCACCTGTTCGAAACGCAGGGCGGCACGGCCGGCCTCTCGTCCCCCGGCACCTACACGTACGTCACGGCGCGCGCCGAGGACGCGCGCGACCTCCAGCAGCTGGCGCAGAAATTCACGTTCCCGCTCAAGCCCGACGACGTGGACTACACGTGCTTCGTGGACGTGGAGGGCGACCGCGCGCTCCTGAAGGTGGCGGTGACGCCGGCGGGTACGCCGGCGACGATCGGCAACGTGCTCGTCGTGCCGTCCGATCCGGCGACGACGAACGTAGCGGCGGCGGCCGACGTGGCGGCGGCCAAGGCCATCATCTCCAATCCGGCCTACCCGGATAACGGGACGGTCGAGCTGGGGGCGCTCACGGGTTTCGGTGCAGGCGGCACGCTGACCGCCTGGGGCGGCTTCACGCGTGTCTCGGACCTCTCGTTCATGCAGTCCGAGGCGAATCTCGTGCTGGGATTCGGGACGCTCGTCTACGCGGGCCCGTCCGCGGAGGTTCCCGGCCTGACGATCGACACCCAAGCCTCCCGGTCGAGCGTCCTCAGCATCGCCGAGACGAACACGACGCTC
The DNA here is from genome assembly GCA_017427485.1 of Kiritimatiellia bacterium. Classification (GTDB taxonomy): domain Bacteria; phylum Verrucomicrobiota; class Kiritimatiellia; order RFP12; family UBA1067; genus RUG572. Next base: position 25,360 of record JAFRSR010000165.1, on the reverse strand, counting down.
TCCATCCGGTCGCTGAACGCGATCCAGGGAAGCCTCTCGAAGATGGGGCCGGGCACGCTGCACTTCGCCGGCACGGGCGAGATCCTGCTGCCGCACAACTCGAAGGACAACGGCAGCAACAACGGAATGACATCTGCCGGCATCGGGCCGGGAACGGGATTCCGCTTCTTCAACGTGAACGAGGGCAAGCTCGAGATCGGAACCGTCGGCGACCCCGCGGACGCGCCGACCGTGGTCTCGACGGGGGACTTCAGCGTGGGCTCGCAGTCGCACCGCATCGGGCAGGGCGTCCAGACGACGGGCGAGCTCGTGATGAACAACGGCCGGCTCGACGTCGCCAGCATCATCTACCTTGGCTACTATTGCGGGCGCTACTCGGACTGTCCCGACCTCATCCTCCACCCTACCATCACGCAGAACGGCGGCGAGATAGCCTACGCGACGCTCCGCATGGGGCACGCGAACGCGACCTACTACCAGACCGCGTCGCCGAACCTCTTCATCCACGCGGGCACGAACACGTGCTCGGGCACGGCGGCGCTCGGCTACTCGGTGGTGCCGCTCGCGGACACCTACCGCGCGACCGTCGTCATCGACGGCACGGGCGTGATGCGCGCCAACATCATCGGCCTCGGCTGGGTGGACACGGCGGCCGGCGTGGACCTGACGGTGACGGGCAACGGGCGGCTGGAGGTGACCAACACACTCTATCTCGCCTACAAGAACACGCGCGAGGTGAACACGTTCCACCTGTCGGGGAACGGCGTGGTGCGCGCGCGGGACATCACCGGCAACAGCGCCGCGTTCGCGTATCCGGTGGACGCGTGGTTTGACGGCGGCACGGTGGAAAGCCTCGTGAACACGTCGGCCAACTCGTACTTCCGCTACCTGCGTCACGCCTACGTCGGCGCGGGCGGGCTGACCTTCGACCTCTCGCACCAGGCGGAGCTGGCGGGGCCGACGACCTATTGGCTGCTCGTCCAGCAGGCGTTCGAGCCCGACCCCGACCTGGGCGAGACGCCCGACGGCGGCCTCACGTTCACCGGCGCGGGCACGGTGTCGCTCGGCACCGGGTTCGAGAACAGCACGTTCACGGGCGGCGTCCGGCTGCGGGACGGCGCGCGCGCGGTGATCGCAGCCGGGTACACGGCGCCGTTCGCGCTTGACGTCGGACCGGGTGCGCGCCTGTTCGACTACGATGGCACGAGCAACGTCGTGAAGGATCTGGTGCTCGGCGAGGCGGGCGCGACGGAACCAGTAGTCATCGAGATCGAACGCGAGACGGGCAGCTACGGCATTGTTGTCACCGATTCGCTCTCCATCCTCTCGCCCGTTGCCGTGACCACGCACGCCGGCACGCACGACCTCTCCCCCGTGGTGGCGCCCGGCACGTACACCGCGCTCGTGTATGCGGCGTCGAACGCGGACGTGGACCTCTCGAAGTTCACGCTGCCCGCCGACGCCGCGCCGACGGCGACGATCTCGGCCGATCAGGTGACGGTGGCTGGCGGCGCATACGACGGCATGAAGGCCGTGGTGGTGACGATCGCTGGCGCAAGCGGCTCGGCGAACGGCAACGCATGGACGTCCGTCACGGACGGCGGCGACTGGAGCAACGCGTCGAACTGGTCGAACGCGACGGCCGGCGCGCCGAACGGGCCGTGGGAACTCGCGACGTTCAACCCCGCGACGAAGGCCGGCGTGGCCGTGACGCTTGACGAGGCGGTGACGCTGGGCGGCCTCACGTTCAACGCGGGCGGCGCGTCGTACGGCTACACGCTCTCCGGGCAGGGACTCACGCTCGACAACGGCGCGCAGACGGCCGTGATGGCGAACGCAAGCGGCACGAACGCGGTCGCGTCCGCCCTCGCGCTCGCCTCGCCCGCGCAGTTCCAGACGACGGCCGGGAACGAACTGCGGATCACGGGCGGCGTCTCGGGCACGGGCGATCTCGGCGTCAACACGCACGTTGCGACGGGCGCGGGCCAGGTGAACCTGAAGGTCAACTCCGGTTACACGGGCAAGATCACGCTGGGCAGCGGACGCGTGGTGACGGACGACCTTTCCGCCCTCCAGTCCGCCGACCAGCTGACGCTCGGCAACGGCACGCTGCTCTACACGGGGCCGGACGCGACGATCCCCGGATTCCAGTTCACTACGGACGCCGGTCGTTCCACCGTGTTCGCAAGCGAGGCGAACGTGACGGTGTCCGGCGCCATCACGCGCGCGGGCGCGACAGGCGCGTTCCTCAAGCTCGGCAACGGAACGCTCCACCTGAACGGCACGGGCACGCTGAACGTCAACACCAAGCAGGACAACAACGGGTCGGGCGTCGCGACTGTCGCGGCAAACGGCGACGGGCCGACGAAGGCCGTGCGCGGATTCACGGTTGCCGACGGCACGTTCGTGATGGGCGAGGTGGACGATCCCGAGAACGCACCGACCGTCTCCGAAACCGGCAGCACGGAGATCACGGTGGGTTCGCCCACCACCAAGTCCGGGACCGCCACGTTCGTGCTGAACAACGGACTCTGCACCACGACGGCGGCCTTCTACCTCGGCTACTACGCCGTCCAGTCGCCTGCCAGCACGTTGGTCTATCGGCAAAACGGCGGTTCGCTCAGGTGTGGGAGCAACTTCAATTGCGTCTATTACAACAAGACGAAGCAGAAGGGAAATTCCCTCATCGAGATCAACGGCGGATCGACCTGGGTGAAGAGCCAGCTCTACATGGGGCGCACCACCGCCTCCAGTCCGAAGAGCCAGTGGTGCCGCCTTGTGATGAACGGCGGCAGCTTCGCCACGGCGGGCGACATGCACTTCGCTTTCTCGAACAGCGCGAACAGGGCGTACGTGGACCTGAACGGCGGCGTCCTCACGTGCAGCAACACGCTCTACGCGGCCTACAATGGCGGCAACGACGTGACGGTGCGCCTGAACCCGAACGGCATGTTCCGCTGCAACGCCTACGCGGCGACCGCGGGGAATTCGGTCACGCGCCTCTACGGCAACGGCGGCGCGTTCCGTCCGCTCTGCCGCAAGGCGGCGGCGGAGACGATGGATGCGGACATCTTCACCTACCTCTACGCTTCCACGAACGGACTCGTGGTGGACACCTCCGAGACGCTGAACGGCGCGCCGTTCACGATGGCGCAGGCGATCCTGCACGACCCCGACTGCGCGGCGGCGGACGGCGGCCTCGTGAAGCGCGGTGCGGGCCTGCTCACGCTCACGGGCGCGAACACCTACACGGGCACAACGGTCGTGGAAGAGGGCATCCTCGCGCTCTCCGGCGCCGGGACGCTTGGTACGGGTGGCGGCCTCGCTGTCGCGAACGGCGCGATCTGCGACCTCGGCGGCACGACGCCGGCGGTGGGCGAGGTGACGACCTCGGGCCTCGTGCGGAACGGCGCGCTTACGGTGACGGGCGGAATGCTCGTGGGCGAGGGCGTACTTTCCGTTCACGGCGACCTGACGCTTGCCAACGGACTCACGCTGGACTTCGCCGGGCGCTCGGGCCTCGACCTGCTTGCGGGCGAGCCGGTGGCGGTTGTCTCGGGCACTACGACGTTGCCGAACAGCGCGAAGGCCGTGAATGCGGGCGATGTGAAGGCGGTGACGTTCGTGCGCGACGGCAACACGGTCTACGCAGTCGCGGCGCCAACCGGCACGGTGGTCATCTTCAGGTAGTTTGAAAGCCCTCTTCCCGCGCAATTCGCGAAAATATGGTATACTTTCCGCTGATGGAGAAGGTAGCGACAGACATATACACTTTCAGCAGGCTTCGCGCCGAGGGCTTCACGTACGTCGACAAGACGGACATCCTCTATGCGATGGCGTCTGGTGAGGTTGGCTTCCAGTTCTTCATCGCGCGGCCACGCCGTTTCGGCAAGTCGCTCGCCGTCTCCACGTTCGAAAGCCTCTTCCAAGGTGAACATGAACTCTTCAAGGGCCTTGCCATCGAGCAGAAGTGGGACTGGTCCAAGAAGTGGCCGGTGCTGCATCTCGACATGGGGAGTTCGCAGACGGCGACGATGCCGGAGTTGCACCGCAAGTGGCGCGACATGCTCAAGGACGAATGCGTCCGCAACAAGATCCCGTTCCGCGACGACGAGAATCCTGCGACGGCGTTCAAGAACGTCATCAACGACCTTGCCGCCGTGTCCGACGACGGGTTGATGGTATTGCTCGTGGACGAATACGACAAGCCTCTGCTTGGCCATCTGATGAAGGCGGACGTCACCGAGTTTCGCGACGCGCTCAAGGCGTTCTACTCCGTCATAAAGACTTTGGAGAAGAAGCAGCGCTTCGCGTTCATCACGGGCGTGAGCAAGTTCTCCAAAGTGTCCATCTTCTCCGACCTCAACAATCTGAAGGACTGGACGATGCACCGGAAGGCGGGGACTCTCTTCGGCTACACGCACGAGGAAGTCCAGGCGAACTTCCCCGGCCGCATCCACGGCCTTGCCGAGGCGAACGGCGTTTCCGACGACGAAGCCTTCCGCCAGATCGTCAAGTGGTATGACGGCTATAAGTTCCATCATGCGGCCGAGCCTGTCATCAATCCGGTTTCGCTCGGAGAGTGCTTCGACAAGGGCGAGTTCGCCGACTACTGGTCAAAGACCGCAATCCCCACGTTTCTTGTCGACATATTGAAGGAGCAGCCGCTCGACTTTTCCTCGGTGAATATCGAGGAGGACGATCTCGAGACATACGAGCCGGAGCATCCGAAGCTTGTCACGCTGCTCTACCAGACAGGATACCTGACCATCAGGGATTTTGTGCAAATGGGGACCGCCCGCAGGTATTCGCTTCGTTTCCCGAACATGGAAATCGAACATTCGTTCCTGAAGCGGGTCGTCGGCGCGTATGTCAGGCAGGATCCGGGTCGGTCCTCCGGCTTCGCGTTCGCTGCCGGCGAGGCGCTCTACGCGCACGACGTGCCGAAGTTCATGAAGGCGCTCAAGTCTTTTTTCTCGGACATCCCCTACGACATGACCGACCGTCAGAACGAGCAGATGTGGCAGACGATCTGCTATGTCGTGCTACGCTCCATCGGCATCAACGTGAACGGCGAGGTTAAGACGCACGACGGGCGCATGGACATGGTGGTTGACCTGCCGGACGACGTCTACATAGTTGAGTTCAAGCTCGACCGTCCCGCAGTCGAGGCGATGGAGCAGATCAAGGGCAAGGACTATGCGGGGAAGTACGCGCTCTCGATGAAACGCCTTACGTTGATCGGCATTTCCTTCTCTTCAGAGAAGCGAACCATAGTCGAGGAGCTCGTTGAAGAGATTCCGGTGACATAGCCTTCTGCGCCGATGCACAGACGCGTTTTCGCTTGCGCGGGGTGGGGGATTATGGTATTATCGGGGCATTCATTGGCGATACTATACCGTTAAGGTGGATTGTTGCCCGTGATGTCACCGGAATGTTACAAGAGAGCTTTGAGCTTCTAGCTTTTGGCTTTTAGTAGAGGAGGCACGAGAATGGATTGTAAAAAAGTGGGCGTGGTGATTGGTGCGGTTGTGGCGGGCGCAATGTTCGCGGCGACGGTCACGGTCAATGCGCCGGCGGGTTCCGTGACGAACGCTTTTGCGTTCGTTTCCGGCGAGGATTCGCTCGCGGTCAACACGGGCGCGACGGGCGGCACGGTGCGTCTCAACCCCAACAACACCCACACGGGCGGCACCACGCTCGGCTCGGGCACGCTCGTGGTGACGCAGCCGGCCCGTCCTGAAGCGGGGATTGGCGAGCTGGGCGCGGGGCCGTTCACGCAGACGGGCGGCACGCTCCGCTACGCCGGCCCGGCGGGGGGCGTGTGGACCGGCGCGATTACGAATCGGCCGGCCGTGGACACCTCCGCCGTCGTGTGGCAGATCGACAACGACCTCGTCATGGCGGGCGACGTGCAGCAGCCGACGGGCTGCTTCATCAAAGACGGTCCCGGCACGCTCACATTCACGAAGCCATTCTCTCTCGGCGGTTGCTCGACGAAGTACACCGGCATTTACAACCAGCTGACGGACTTCTCTCCCGACCGCGCGCCCACGAAGGGTTACGCGCCGTTCACCATCTCCGACGGCACGGTGGTGATCGATACGCCCGCCAACACCACGAACTATCTTTCGGGCGCGGACATCAACCTTGCCATCGGGCAGGGCCGCACGACAACGGGCGAGGAGACGACGGGCGTCCTCATCCTCAGCAACGGCGTCTCGATCGCCAACAGCCGCATCAATGTAGGGTCGTCCAACGGCTATACCTCCAACACCGGCAAGTGTCCTGAGCCGACCATTCGCATCGTGAACGGCGCGCATCTGATGGCGGGACCGTCAGCCACGGGCAATTTCGCTTTCTATTTGGGCGTACGGTGGTACAACGGCGGTACGCAATGGAACTCGCCGCATCTCGAGATTTCCGGTTCGGGGTCTCGTCTGACGTGCAAGGGCTTCGCAATGGCGTACCATGCGGGCGGGAACTCGACGGTGTCCGTGAACAGTGGCGGCTACCTGTACGCGGCGGGCGGTGAAATCTACACGGGGCAAGGTAGCAGCGACTCTTCGACGACGAACTACATGGAGATTACGGGCGAGGGAACTTGGGCGAACTGTACGCACTTCAGGAACGACACGAAGAACAATGGAGGCATGACGACGACTTTGCGCATTGCGGATGGCGCGACGATCGAAATGTACAACTTCTACAACTCTGCGAAAGGGAAGCTGCACCTGATCATGGATGGGGGCGTGTGGCGTCACCGTAACCATGACAGTTCAGACCCGCAGTTCCCGGCCTCCATGACGAGCGTGAAGATCGGTCCTGGCGGCATGACCACATACTTCAACAACGGCAAGGAAGAAAAGCCCATTGTCTGGGAGAAGGGGATTGAGCCGCTGGACAACAGCGGAACGGACGGCGGCCTCCATATCACGCGGGGTGCGAGCGCGATGCCGCCCTTGCGGATGAACGCGGCGAACACGTACTGCGGGCCGACGGAGATCTCCTTTACGCGCGTGTACCTCGGCAAGAACGGCTCATTGCCGTCTGGTACGGCGCTCTCGATGTACGGCAACAACGGCGGCCTCATCATCACGAACGGCATCACGCAGACGGTCGGGTCGTTCTCCTTCGGGCGCGACACCGCGACGGAGGGTCCGCATCTCGGCTTCGGCCCCGGCGCCAGCATTTACGTGACGGGCGAGTTCCGCGCGGGCAAGCGCCTTTCCGACCCGAAACTGCATCTCTTCGAGACGCAGGGCGGCACGGAAGGCCTCTCGACCGTTGGCACCTACACGCTCGTCAGCGTACGGGAGGAGGACGCCAACGACCTCGCGTTTGCGGCAGGGCAGTTCACGTTCCCGAACAAGCCCGACACCGTGGACTACACGTGCTTCGTGACGAAGGAGAACGGCCGCGCGCTCCTCAAGGTGGCCGTGACCCCGGCGGGTACGCCGGCGGCCGTGGCGGGCGATCCGCTCATCGTCCGCGCGGCGGTTGACGAGACCATGTCGCCTGCGGCGGCGGACGTGGCGGCGGCGCGGACGATCTACGCCAATCCGAGCTATCTGGATTCGGGCACGGTCGAGCTGAACGGCTTGGCGGGCTTTGCGTCGGGCGGCACGCTGATCGCGGGCAGCGGCACTACGCGCATCTCGGACCTCTCGTTCGTGCAGGACGTCACGAACCTCGCGATCCGCACGGGCACGCTGAAGTATACGGGCGCGTCGGCGACGATTCCCGGCTTCACGGTGGACACGGCCGCCAACCGATCGTCCGTCATCAGCGTGGAGGATCCGGACACGACGCTGACCGTGACGGACCTGGGCGTGCGCGTCGGCGGCCTCACGAAGATGGGCCAGGGCACGCTGCACTTCGGCGGCACGGGCGAGATCTTCATGCCGAGCAACGCCGTCAACGCCGGCGCAAACAACGGCGTGACGGCAAGCGGCGCGGGACCCGCGAACGGCGCCCGGTGCGTGAACGTGAACGAGGGCAAGATGACCATCGGCACGTTGGGCGATCCCACGGACGCGCCGACGCTCATCGGCCCCTACGACTTCAGCGTGGGTTCCCAGTCGCACCGCATCGGACAGGGCATCCAGACGTCCGGCGAGCTGGTGATGAACAACGGCGCGCTAGATCTCGTGGGCTACCTCTACATCGGCTACTACAGCGGACGGTACGACGATTGCCCGGAGATCATCACGCATCCGACGCTGACACAGAACGGCGGGCGGATCGAGTGCGAGGTGCTTCGACTTGGGCAGGCGAACGCGACATATCCGCAGAACTGCTCCCCCTGCCTGCGCGTCCACGCCGGCGCGCTCAATGTCCGCAACGAAATCTACGCCTCGTACTACGCCGCGTCCGACAAGACCTGCCGCACGGAGGTGACGGTGGACGGCACCGGCGTCCTGCGTGCCGGCACGTATTTCTACGGCGGTGCATCCAACTCGGCCGGGGTGGACCTGACGATCACGGACAACGGCCGGATGGAAGTGAGCAACGTCATCTATCTCGCCTACAACAACCAGAACGCGACGAACATCTTCCGGCTCACCGGCAACGGCGTGCTGCGCGCGCGCTACATCTCCGGCAACAACCTGAACCGCGGGCTGAAGGCGTACTTCGACGGCGGCACGTACGAAAGCCTCGTGAACGCCTCCGGGAACTCCAAGCTCATCAACATCAAGGAGGCGTACATCGGCGCGGGCGGGCTGAACGTGGACCTCTCGCACCAGACGGAACTGGACGGGCCGACGACCTACTGGTTCCTCATCCAGCAGAAGCTCATGTCCGACCCGGCGCTGGGCGCGACGCCCGACGGCGGCATCACGTTCTTCGGCGCGGGCACCGGATCTATCTGGGATGGCTTCGACGACAGCACGTTCACGGGGCCGATCCGGGTGCGCGACGGCGCGCGCTTCATCCCGGCCCGTAGACTCGCGGCGCCGTTTGCGGTCGAGGCGGCCCCCACCGCCCGCCTGTACGACTACGAGGGCACGTGCGTCATCAAGGACCTCACGCTCGGCGCTGCGGGATCGTCCGACCCGGTGGCCCTCGAGCTGCGGCGCGACGTGAAGGGCTACGGCTTCGTCGTCACGAACGCGCTTTCCGTCCTTTCGCCCTTGGCGATTACGACGCACAACAACACGCACGACCTTTCGCCGTATCCCGTGGACGGCACGTACACGGCGCTCGTGTACCGGGCGGAACTGCCGGATGTGGACCTTTCCCTCTTCACGCTGACGGCCGCGGACGCGCAGACGGCGACGATCTCGACCCAGCAGGTGACGGTGTCGGACGGCGGCGACTGGGACGGCATGAAGGCCGTGGTGGTGACGATCGCGGGCGTGGGCGGCGCGGGCGCGGCGAACGGCAACGTGTGGACGTCCGCCACGGCGGGCGGCGACTGGAGCGACACGGCGAACTGGGCGAACGCGGCGGCGGGTGTGCCGAACGGACCGATGAAGACGGCGATCTTCAACCCCGCCACGAAGGCGGGCGTGGGCGTGACGCTCGACGTGCCCGTCACGGTCGGCGGATTGACGCTTGCGGCCAGCGGCAAGACATACGGCTACACGCTCTCCGGGCAGGGGCTCACGCTCGACAACGGCGCGGCGGGTGCCACGCCCGCCACCGTGGCGAATGCGAGCGGCACGAACACCATCGCGTCCGTCGTGACGCTCGCCACCGACGCCGAGCTCCAGACGATGAACGGGAACGAGCTGCGCATCACGGGCGGCATCACGGGCGACGGGGACCTCGGCGTGAACAAACACGTCGTCACGAACGCCGGACAGGTGAACCTGGAGGTGTCGCCGAACTTCACGGGCAAGGTCACGACGGGCAGCGGACGCGTGGTGATGGACGACCTGTCGTTCATCCAGTCGCCCGACCAGCTCACGCTCGGAGTCGGCACGTTGCTCTACACGGGGCCGAGCGTGGAGATTCCCGGTTTCCAGCTCAAGGGCAGGTCCGGGCAGCCGTGCGTGCTCCAGCACGACGCGGACATCACTGTCAACTCGCTCACAAACATCGGCACAAGTGCGTTCCTGAAGCTCGGAGCGGGCAAGTTCCATCTCAAGGGCACCGATACGCTGGCGGTCAACACCTACGTGAACAACAGCGGCGACGATTTGCGGACGACGGTGTTTCCGAACGGAGACGGGCCGACGCGGGCGTTTCGCGGATTCTCCGTGTCGGAAGGCACGTTCGAGATGGGCGTGGTGGACGATCCGGAAAACGCGCCGACGCTGACCATCGGCAAGACAGAGATCGGCATCGGCAACTACACGTCTCCGAAGAACGGTTCGCACACCTTCATCCTGAACAACGGCACGATCAGCCTGGCGGCGCAGCTCTACCTTTCCTACTACTCGACGGCGGGCAACACGCTCACGTTCATCCAAAACGGCGGACGGATCACCAGCACGGGCGGGTTGAATTGCGGATACTGCGGCGGCAGCACAATGAACGTCAGCACGCTTTTCGAGATGAACGGCGGCACGGCCTACTTCAACACCTATTTCCGCATGGGATCAAGCAAGGTGTCGAACCGGGACGCGCAAACCTGCCGGCTCGTGATGAACGGCGGCACGCTCGCGTTCGGCGGTGACGCCGCGTTCGCATACCTCTCGACCGGTCTTACGAACCAGGGTGCCCTCGACCTCAACGGCGGCCTCATGGCCGTGACGGGCACGGTGGACTTCGCAAGCTACAATGGCGACAAGGTGACGCTCCGTCTCAATCCCGGCGCGACGTTCCGCGCGAACGCGATCAAGCAGACGGCGACGACGGCCGAGACGGCGTTCTACGGGAACGGCGGCACGTTCCAGCCGATCTGCAAGACGGCCGCGGGGCAGACGCTGAACGCGGCGTTCAGCCTCTATTCCTCCACGAACGGACTTGTGGTCGATACCTCCGCAACGCTGAACGGCGTGGCGTACACGATCGCGCAGCCCGTCCTGCACGACCCGGCGCTCGACGCGGCGGCTGACGGCGGCCTCGTGAAGCGCGGCGCGGGCACGCTCACGCTCACGGGCGCGAACACCTACACGGGCGGAACGGTCGTGGAAGGGGGCATCCTCGCGCTCTCGGGCGCGGGTACGCTCGGTACGGGCGGCGGACTTGCCGTTGCGAACGGCGCGATCTGCGACCTCGGCGGCACCGCGCAGGCGGTGGGTGACGTGACGGCCTCCGGCCTCGTGCGCAACGGCGCGCTCACGGTGACGGGCGGGATGCTCGTGGGCGATAGCGTCCTTTCCATGGACGGCGACTTGGCGCTTGCCAACGGTCTCACGCTGGACTTCGCCGGGCGTTCGGACTTGGATCTGCGCGCGGGCGAGCCGGTGGCGGTGGCCACCGGCACGGCGACGCTACCGACGACCGCGCGCGCGTTAAACGCCGGAGGCGTGCGCGCCGTCGCCTTCGTGCGTGTCGGCGACTTGATCTATGCAATCAAGGCGCCCAACGGCACGGTGGTGATTGTCAGGTAACGTTCAATTAATTGCAAGGATAAGGATATAGTAAAGATGAAGAAGCGAGAGGTGGTTTGGGGGCTTGCGGTTTTCGTGGGCCTGGTTGCGGGCAGCGCCAACGGGTTGACCGCGCATTCGTACGTGCAGAAGGGCCTGAAGGCCTCGTACGACGGCATCGACAACGCGGGCACGGGGACGCATGACGCCACCGTCCGTACGTGGAAGGACATCACGGGGAACGGCTACGACGGTACGTTGGCAAGCACCGTCTCGTGGGAAAGCAACTGCTGGGTCACCACGGCGAGTGACAGGCAGGTGAAGCTTCCGAACAACTTCTCCTACATCACCGCCACGCGCACCTTCACCGTGGACTGCGCGATCAGTCCCTCGCGCGGCGAGAAAAACAATGCGGCGCGCGAGACAATCTTCGGACAGTACGACGGAAACAACAAAGGCACGTTCAACATCGAGCACAACCACGGTTCCCACCAGGCCGGTTGCCTCCGCATCTACTTGAACCTCGGGCAAATCGACAAATTCGGCACCGGCGCAGTCTTGGCCGACCAGAACGCGACGGTCACGATGACCGTCGCGCCGTCCAATCAGGTCCTCTACATCGACGGAACGAGCGACATCGTTTCCACCACAAGCTTGACCGCGTTATATTCCAGCAAGGACACGTACATCGGCGGCGAGCCGTCCCGCGCCAACATGGGATTCCAGGGACGTTACTACGGCTGCCGCGTCTACGACCGCGACTTGACGGCGGCTGAGGTGGGGGTGAACCATGCGGTGGACGCCATTCGTTTCTGGGGCGCATCCACCAACGACTTCACCCTCTCCGGGGGCTATTCCTTCGACGGCGCGGGCGGGCTGCTGGTCGATCTGACCGCCGTCGCGGACACGGGCGGCAAGGTCTGCATCGGCACGGACGGCGCGGCGGCGTCAAGCGCCTCGTCGCCCGTGAGCCAAGACGGAACAAATTCCGCCACCTTCACCGCCGTTGCCGACGAAGGTTACGAGTTCGCCACGTGGGTTCTGGAGGACGGCGCGACGATTACGGCGGGCAACCGCACCGATCCGACCATTAGCGTCTCCGCCCGGTGGCCGCTCGCCGTCACGGCGACGTTCCGCGAGAAGGGCAAGCTGACCGCCTACTCGTATGTGCAGAAAGGGCTCGTCGCCTGCTGGGACGGCATCGACAACGCGGGCACGGGCGTGCACGATGCGACGGTCCGGACTTGGAAAGACCTGGCCGGCAACGGCTACGACGGCACGCTCGGATCCAACGTGACCTGGGCGGAGAACGGCTGGCAGAACGAGGCGGACGAGAAGCCGGTCGCGCTCGGCATGGCGCTTTCCGGCGTCACCGCCACGCGCGATTTCACGGTTGAATTTGCCGTCACGCCGTCCCGCGCGCCCTGCCGCGAGGTCCTGTTCGGGCAGTTCAACTGGGATGATGGCTCAATCAACTTGGAACGCCGTGCCAACGGCAAGCTGCGCTGCTTCTTCAACAACGCCGAGGTCGATTTCGACAGCGCCGCCGTCCTCGTCCAGAACGAAACGGCGAGTTTCACGGTCACCGCCACCCCCGGCCGCCAGGCGGCCTGGAAGAACGGGGTGTTGGCGACGGCGCAGACGGCAAAGACCATCACGGCACTCTTCAGCAGCAAACCCACGTACATCGGCGCGGAACAGGTGGGCGATGAGGGCCGGAAGAGCTTCAATTTCCACGGCACCTACCATGCCTGCCGCGTCTACGACCATGCGCTGACCGATGCTGAGATCGCCGTGAACAACGCCATCGACGCGATCCGCTACCGCGGCGCAACGGCTGGCGACTTCACCCTCTCCGGCGGCTACGCTTTCGACGCGTCGGGGAATTTGACGGTCGCCATCGAGGGTGCGGCGACGACCGGCGGCAAAGTGCGCGTCGGCGCAGGCGCGGCGGCGGCCACGGTCACCGCAACCGTCAACCAGGACGGCACCGTGCCGGCGTTCTTCACGGCCGAACCGGATGCGGGGTACGAATTCGTCACGTGGAACATCGAGGAGGGCGGCATTCTCCTGGACGGTTCCGCGTCCGACGCGACGGTCGGCGTCTCCGCGAAGTGGCCGCTTGCCGTCACGGCCATCTTCCGTCCGGTCCGCGCAAGCGCGTTCGCCACGACGGAAGGCGCGGACTACGTGAAGAACGGGCTGCAGGTGTGGTACGACGGCGTGGACAACGCGGGCGTCGGCCAGCACGGCGGCGCGGCGGCGGGGTGGACCGACCTCTCCGGCAACGGCAACGACGCCGTTGCGGTGGCGCCGGGCCTGGGGTGGACGGCCAACGCCTGCACTAACAACGCCGAAGGCCTGCAGTCGGGGGACGGGGGCCTGTTCCGTCTGGGGAACGCGGTGGCGCCGGTCATCGCCGCGCGCACCTTCACGCTCGAGATGGCGTTCACCCCGAACTTCGCGAAGAGCCGCTCGGTGCTCTTCGGCTCGTATGACGGCGCGGTCGGCTTCAATCTGGAGGAAACCGACGCCGGCACGTTCCGCATCTTCTACAACAACCGGCCGAACATCGTGTCGACGGTGCCGCTGATGAAGGACGAGGAGGTCGTCATCTCCCTCGTCAGCACCACGAACAGCGCGGTGGTCTACAGGAACGGCGTGGCGGTGTACCGTTACGACGGCGCGATCGACGAGACCGCGACGCTTGCGGCGATCGCGGATCCCGCCTATTACCTCGGCGGCGAGAAGTTGCGCAACGGATTCGCCTTCCGCGGGGCGATCCATTCCTTCCGCCTCTACGACCGCGCCCTCACGTCGGCGGAGGTGCTGCGCAACACGCGGCTCGACCAGCGGCGGCTCTTCACGCGCACGACGTCCTGGACGAACGCGGCGGGCGGGTCGTGGTTCGACGCCGCGTCCTGGAGCGATTCGCTGCCCAACGCCGAGATGCCTGCGAACGTCACCCTGGACGGGGCGAACGTGCAGGTCGGCCTCGCGCAGACGGCTCTCAATCCGGCGGGCGTCTCGTTGGGCAACGCAGCCGGCACCACGAAACTGACGCTCGGCAGCGGCGCGACGCTGCCGCTGGCCGACGCCTCCCTCGCGCTCGGCGCGGGAAGCGAGCTGTCTGTCGGGCCGAACGCCCTGATCCGCTCGTCGGCCTCGGGAACGAAGCCGAATCCGCTGGTGTCCGTGGCCGACGGCGGCCGATTGTCCATCGACGGCGGCGTGGTGAAGCTGCAGGACTACACGACCTCCCTCTTGGTGTTCGGCTGCGAGAGCCGGACGGGCACGCTCGCCATCGCCGGCGGCCGGCTGGAAGCGACGGTCGCGTCGACAGCCCCGCATGGCGTGAGCGTGTTGGCGGGCGGACGGCTGGAGATGACTGGGGGCTCCCTGACGCTCGCGCGTCCCACGAGTTACTCGGAGGGCTCCGGACTGTTGCTCGACGGCGGCGAGATCGATCTTTCCGGAAAAGCCACGCTGGCCGTGCAAAGGATGGGAATCCGTCTCGGCCCCGGAAAATTCCACATGGGGGGAACGGCCCGGATTCTCCAGTCAGCGGACAACAACGACACGGTTAGCGCTTTCCGGCTGCACAGCGCGGCAGGAAGGGAAACCGTCCTGACGGTCGACGACGCGGCCAACATCATTCGCATCGACGGCACCAGGCTCAACGTCTACCTCTCCGACAACATCGCCGGATCACGCGCCGTGCTGAACTGGAACTCCACGAAGACGTTGAACGCGCTGAGCACGCTTGCGGTCGGGTTCCAAAACGGCTATGGGGAACTGAACATCTCCAAGGGACAGCTCTGCGGCGGCGAGGCGGGCACCCGTGTCGGGCAGGGGGGGTCGAGCGTCAACTCCGGTTGCTTCCCGACGGGCGTGGTGAACATCACCGGCGGCAGCCTGCGGAACGGGAAAAGCAGTAACAATGACAAAACATTCCAGGGGTTGATCATCGGCGCGGGCACATGCGTCAATCTCGCCAATCCCGGCTTCTACCGCGGGACGGTCAACCTCTACAACGGCGCCGTGACGAACACCAGCGAATATTTCGGCATCGGAATCGGCTGCTCGGAAGGCGACCTCAACCAGTACGCCGGCGAGGTCATCCACAACGGCAACGCGAACGAGTTCGTGATCGGCGCATTTGGCGGCAAGGGTGCGATGGTCATGGAAGGGGGCCGGGCGTGGTCGAAGACCGCCGTCTACGTGGGCGGCGCCACCACGAACAACCTTTACTACAAACGCTATAACCTCTATACGCAGTGCCCCGTCACCAACCACTGCGCCAAGGGCCTCCTGCGCGTGACGAACGGCCGCTTCGACTCGGCGGACACCATCTGGGTGAGCCAGGACGGACAGGGAACGCTCGAGATCGGCCCGGCTGGCGCGGTCTCCGCCAACGACATGGTCCTCACCAACACACCCGCCGCGCTGACGGGCGCGGGAGACCTTGCCGCGAAACTCGCATTCACCTTTGACGCTCACGGCGTCGGGTCGCTCACGGTGACGAACAAGCTGACGATCGGGCAGGGCGTGACGCTGGAGGTGGACGCCACCGCGCTCAACGGCAAGGGCGCCACAGTCCCGCTCATCCTGTGCGGGGAGAGCGAGGGCGAGTTCAGCGCCGTCAACGTCGAGGGCAAGGGGTCTGTCCGGAAGATGTCCGTCGACGGCGTGTTCGGCTACTGGTACCAGCACATCCCCGGCACGTTCTTGATCGTCAGATAAGATTCTTAAGGAAAACGAGAATGTCACAAATGGAGGAGCCATGGAAAGAAAACTGATGTTTGTCGTATTGGCAACGGTCACGACAAGTGCGACTCTCTCGGCCGCGACTGTCACGATCAATGCGCCAGCAGGTTCTGTTACGAACGCTTTTGCGTTCGTCTCCGGTGAGGATTCCCTCGCGGTCAACACGGGCGCGACGGGCGGCACGGTGCGTCTCAATCCCAACAACTTGCACACGGGCGGCACCACGCTCGGCTCGGGCACGCTCGTTGTCTCGCAGCCCGCGCGGGCGGGCGAGCCGCACGAGCTCGGCGCGGGGCCGTTCACGCAGGCGGGCGGCACGCTTCGCTATGCGGGGCCGGCAGGCGGCGTGTGGACTGGCGCAATCACGAACCAGCCGGCCGTGGACTCCGCCGCCGTCGTGTGGCAGATCGACAACGACCTCACGATGGCGGGCGACGTGCAGCAGCCCTCCGGCTGCTTCATCAAGTCGGGCAAGGGCACGCTCACCTTCACGCATCCGTTCACGCTGGGCGGCTGCACGACGGCGTACGGTAGCGGCATCTACGGCGGCTATACGGACTTCTCGCCCGACCGCGCCCCGACGAAGGGCTACGCGCCGTTCACCATCGCCGACGGCACGGTGGTGATCGACACGCCCTATGACGTAGCCGTGACGAACGTCCTCTCCGGCGTGGACGTCAACCTCGCCATCGGGCAGGGGACTACGGCCAGCGGCGAGGAGACGACGGGCATCCTCATCATCAGCAACGGCATCACGCGCTCGGCCGGCCGCATCAACATCGGCTCGACAAACGGCAGGAAGTCCAACTCCACCACGCGTCTGGAACCGACGTTGCGCGTCTTGAACGGCGCCACGCTCCTGGTGGGGCCGACCGGCAACAAAGTATGCTATCTCGGCGTGATGTGGAGCGACAAGACAGCCCAATGGAACGCGCCGCGGCTTGAGGTCTCCGGCGCGGGCACGAAGATGTACTGCAACGGAATCTCGACGTCCTACCATCAGGGCGCGAATACCACGATCATCGTCAGCGATGGCGGCGATCTCTCGTCATACGGCTCAAGCCTCGTATTCTCGTCGAACTCCGGTAGCGCCGATACGACGAACGAGGTGGTCGTCACCGGATCGGGCTCGTATCTTCGTGTCCGGACGGTCAACAACAACAAGAACGCGGTCTCGACCGTGCGCATCCTGGACGGCGGCGTGCTCGAGATGTGGAACTTCCAGAACGACGGGGGCGGCAAACTGAACCTGATCGTGGACGGCGGCGTGTGGCGGCACCGTTACAAGGCTGCGGACGGTCCGCACTTCCCCTCGACGATGACGAGCGTCAAGGTGGGGCCGGGAGGGTTTCACACATATTTTAACGGCGGGACGGAAGACAATCCCGTTGTCTGGGAGAAGGGGATCGAGCCGCTGGACGACAGCGGGACGGACGGCGGACTCCACATCACGAAGGGATCGAGCGCGATGCCGCCCCTGCTGATGAACGCGGCGAACACGTACTGCGGGCCGACGGAGATCACCTTCACGCGCGTGTACCTCGGCAAGGACGGCAAGCTGCCCTCCGGCACGGCGCTTTCGATCTACGGCAGCAACGGCGGTCTTATCATCACGAACGGTGTCCAGACCGTCGGCTCGTTCATGTTCGGCACTCCCTCCAGCGCAACAGCCCCGATCCTCGGCTTCGACCGCGAGAGCCGGCTGGACGTGACGGGAGACGTGACTGTGGGGGCGCTCAACATGCCTCCGCTCTACCTCTTCGAGACGCGCGGTTTGACGGACGGACTTTCCACGCCAGGCGTCTACACGTTCATCACTGCGTCCGCGGCCTCCTTCGACGCGCTCCATGGCATGACGCGCCGGTTCGACTACATCAACCGTCCCGATAACGTGGAATATACAGCGTACGCCGTGCTGGAGGACGGGCGCGCGAAGCTGAAGGTGGCGGTCGACAGGGTGGTCGGAACGGCATCCGTGGAGGGAACGACGCTCGTCCTCCCATCCACCACGAACAGCCCGCTCTCGGCCACTTCGGAGCAGCTGGCGGCGGCAGACACGATCCTCTCCAATCCCCAGCACGTGACCACAGGCGCGGGGACGGTCGACCTTGGGGCGCTTGACGGCTTTGCCGCCGGCGGACGGCTCGTCGTGGGCAGCGGCCTCACGCGCGTCTCGGACCTCTCGTTCGTCAAGGAGCCGGACGACCTCGTCCTCACCATCGGCACTCTTTCCTACACAGGTGCCTCCACCGCCATCCCCGGTTTCAGCATCCAGGGTACTTCCTACCGCTCTGCGGTGCTGGACGTAGCGGACGCGAATACCACGCTCACCGTCACCAACATCGTCCTCAACGAGGACGCGAGCACTGCAATGACCGTCAACCGAGGCGCGCTCACGAAGCTAGGCCCAGGCGAACTGCACATCGGCGGCACGGGAGAGATATCGCTTGAGGGGACGACCATGGTGGACTATAACGCGGAGGCCGGCGTCGTCGCGAACGGGGACGGGCACGGCGCGGTTTCCGCTCGTTCAACGTGAACGGAGGATCCGTGACGATCGGCACGCAGGACGACCCGCTCGACGCGCCCACGGTCGTATTCAATCGCGAAGTTTCCGTGGGTTCGCGCTCGCACCAGGCAGGGCAGGGCATCCAGACCGCCGGCACGATGACGATGAACAACGGTACGCTCGCCATCTCGAACACGCTCTACGTGAGCTATTACAGCGGCAATCCCCTCGATGTCCCCGACGCGCATCTCTACCCCACGTTCACGCTTAACGGCGGCGAGGTTTATGCCGGCCAGCTGCGCATGGGCCACGGCAGCAGCAATCAGACCGACAGTCCGTCCTACATCCAGCACGGGGGCACTAACACGATCGGCGGACTGCCCGGCATGGGCATGAACGGCGCCATCTACGTCGGCTACCATGCCGCGCCCTCGCAGGGCGTCTACCGCGCCACGTTCCTCGTGGACGGCGGCCTCGTCACCTGCACGAACCACGTCTACGTCGGCAATGCGGCCGACACGATGGGCGCTGACTTGATCATCACCAACGGCGGCATCCTGGCCTCCTTGGGCAACGTGACGCTCAACCACAAGAACACGCGCGAGACGAACACGCTCGTGCTCGCGTCCGGCGGCACGCTACGGTGCCGCACTCTGTATACCGGATCTTCCGCGTTCGCCTATCCCGCCGTGGCGCGTTTCGACGGCGGCATCTTCCAGCCGTACTCCCCGGCGGGCACGACCGTGTTCCTGCGCTACTTCCAGCACGCCTACCTCGGAAAGGACGGATTGACGGTAGACCTTTCGCATCAGCACGAACTTGACGGCACGGTCAATCGCGACATCTCGCTCCATCAGGCGTTCGAGCCCGATCCCGACTTGCCCGAGGGCGTGACCGACGGCGGCATCACCTTCACGGGCAAGGGTACGGCGTCTACGTACAACACGTTCTGCGACGGCACGTTCAAGGGCGGAATCCACGTGCGCAACGGCGCGCGCTACCTGATAGCCGGTCCCACGGCCGCCGCGCCTTTTGCGGCCGATTTCGAGCCGGGAACGATTGTCAGCACCTATGTTGCCACGAACACGATCGGAAGCCTCACGCTCGGCGAGGCCGGCGCCACGGAACCCATAACGCTCGAAGTGCGCGTCGACCAGGCGGGTTCCGTGGGCGTGGTGGTGTCGAACGCGCTCTCTGTCCTCTCGCCCGTCGCGGTCACGACCATGCAGGGAACATTCAACTTCAACTGCTCCCCGCGCGTCGGCATGTACACCGCGCTCGTGTACAACGCATCGAACGCGGACGTGGACCTCAGCCTCTTCAAGGTGGAGCCGCAGACGCGCTTCACGATGACGGCGCGGCAGGAGCTGATCGAGGGCGGAGACCTCGACGGCATGAAGGCCGTCGTGGTGACGTTCGCCGAATCGTCCGAGATATCGGGCGGCGGCCCCGTCTGGACGAGCGTCGCAACCGGCGGCGCATGGACGGAATCCGCGAACTGGGACGGCTTCGACGCGCCGGGCGGCGAGACGGCGCGGGCCGTGTTCAAGCCGGCGACGGCCGTGAACGTGCCAGTGACGGTGCCCGGCGCCGGCGTGACGGTTGGAACGCTCGACTTCTCCGCCTCGTCCGCGAATAAGGGCTACGCGCTTTCGGGAGGAACCGTCACGCTGGGCGGAAAAGGCTACGCCGCGAAGGTCATCAACAATTCTGGCACCAACACGCTGGCATCGCCCGTCGTGCTGGCGGGCGACACTTCCCTGCTGACGACGAACGGCAATGCGTTGTGCTTCACGGGAGGCGTATCAGGCAACGCAGATCTCGAGGTCAACACGCACATCGTGACGAACGCCGGGCATGTGAACCTGAAGGTGTCGCCGTCCTACACGGGCAAGATCACGACGGGCAGCGGGCGTGTTGTGATGGACGACCTCTCGTTCATCAAATCCGCCGACCAGCTGACGATCGGCCTCGGCACGCTCCTCTACACAGGGCCGGACATGGAGATCCCGGGATTCAAGTTCACGTCCATCGCGGGGCGTCCTGCGGTGTTCCAGAGCGATTCGGACGTGACAGTAACGGAATCGATCACCCGCACGGGCACGGCGGCGTTTCTCAAGCTCGGCACGGGGACGTTGCACCTGAACGGCACCGGCACGTTGTCCGTCAACACGAAGCACGACAACAGCAACAAGGACGGACTGGGCATCCGAAACTACGTCTATGACAACGGCGACGGCCCGACGAGATCCGTGCGCGGTTTCGCGGTCTCCGCCGGCACGTTCGTGATGGGCGAGGTGGGCGACGACGCGAACGCGCCGACATTGACGATCTCCAGCAACACCGAGATCGGCATCGGAAACTACACGTCTACGAAGAACGGGTCGGCCACCTTCATCATGAACAACGGCACGATCAACCTGACGTCGCAGCTCTACCTGGACTACTACTGCACTGCGGGCAACACGCTTACGTTCCGGCAGAACGGCGGCCGGATCATCAGCACCGGCGGGCTAAACTGCGCATACAACGGTACTGGCAAAGAGGATGTCAATACCCTTTTTGAAATTAACGGCGGCGAGGACTATTTCAACACCTACCTGCGGATGGGGTCCAGCGAGGCAAACACCTTCGGCACGCGGAAGTGCCGCATCGTGATGAACGGAGGCTCGCTCGTGTTCGGCGGCGACGCCGCATTTGCCTACCATGCGGCCGCACGAACGAACGAGGGCGTCATCGACCTCAACGGCGGACTCTTCGCCGTGACGGGCTCGGTGGACTTCGCGAGCTACGACGGCGACAAGGTGACGCTGCGGCTCAACCCCGGCGCCACGTTCCGCGCGAACGCGATCTCGCAGACGGCGACGACGGCCGAGACGGCGTTCTACGGGAACGGCGGCACGTTCCAGCCGATCTGCAAGACGGCTGCGGGGCAGACGCTGAACGCGGCGTTCAGCCTCTATTCCTCCACGAACGGACTTGTGGTCGATACCTCCGCAACGCTGAACGGCGCGTCGTACACGATCGCACAGCCCGTCCTGCACGACCCGGCGCTCGACGCGGCGGCGGATGGTGGCCTCGTGAAGCGCGGCTTGGGCACGCTCACGCTTTCGGGCGCGAACACGTACACGGGCGGAACGGTCGTGGAAGGGGGTGTCCTCGCGCTCTCGGGCACGGGGAGCATGGGAACGGAAAGCAGCCTCAGCGTCGCAAACGGCGCGATCTTCGACCTCGGCGGCACGGCGCACGCGGTGGCGGACGTCACGGCGTCCGGCCTCGTGCGCAACGGCGGGTTGACGGTGATGGGCGGTTTCCTCGTGGGAGAGAGCGTGTTGTCCGTGGTTGGCGACCTGACGTTCGGCAACGCACTCACAATTGACTTCGCCGGGCGGCAGGGGCTCGACCTCGACGCGGGCGAGCCAATTGCCGTCGTCACCGGCACGGCGACGCTGCCAAACAGCGCGACGGCGACGAATGCGGGCGACGTGACGAAGGTGGTCTTCGCGCGCGACGGCGATGTGGTCTACGCGGTTGCGGCCCCATCCGGCACGGTGATCATCTTTAGGTAGTTTGGTAGTTAGGTAGTTAGGTAGTTAGGTAGTTTGGTAGTTTGATGGTTTGAGAGTTTGAGAGGGAAAAGAAATGAGTTGGAAAAGAATGGGTCTGGTGATCGGTGTGGTTGCGGTATGCATGGTGCAGCTGCAAGCCGGTCCTGCGGTATTGAAAGGTAACGACAAAATGATTACGGAAGAACAGAAGGCATTCCTGAAGAAACTGATCGACACACCCACCCCGACGGGTTCCGAGGCGGCGGGCGCGCTTCTGCTCGGCAGGCGCATCCGCGAGAAGACGGGAATCGCGCCGACCATCGACGTGCACGGAAACCTCCATGCCGTGTACGACGTGGGTGCGAAGACCACGGTGATGCTGGAGGGGCACGGCGACGAGATCGGGTACATCGTCCAGTACATCGACAAGAACGGCTACGTCTACCTCCAGAACCTCGGCGGCGTGGTCGTGCCGCTGACGGCGGCGGAACGGCTGGTCATCCTCACGAAGAACGGGCCCGTGAGAGGCGTGGTGGGAACGCGTCCGCCGCACCTGATGAAGTCCGACGAGAAGAAGAGCGTGGCGGCGGACGACCTGCGTCTCCTGCCGTGCGACATCGGGGCGTCCTCCAAGGAGGAGGCGGAGGCGCTGATCTCCATCGGGGACTCGGCGGTGGTGGAGTCCGGGTTCCGTCCCCTTGCCGGCGCGCGCGTCTCGGGACGCGGGTTCGACGACCGCATCGGAACCTTCGCCATGTGTGAGGCGTTCATCCGGCTCGCGACGTCGGCCGAGAAGCCGAAGGTGAACGTCCACTACGTGTCGAGCGTGTGCGAGGAGATCGGGCTGGTGGGCGGACGCCTTGCGAGCTATTCGGTGCATCCGACGATCGGCATCAGTTGCGATGTCGGCCACGCCTCGGACGGTCCCGTCGGCGACGACTTCAAGTCAGTCGGCGACGTCCGGCTCGGGAAGGGCGCGTCGCTGTCCACCGGCCCCATCTACCACAAGGGGCTGGTCGCCCACTTCCGCAAGACGGCGGAGGAGCGCAAGATACCGATGCAGCTCCATGCGGTGCCGAAGGGGGCGGGCAACAACGGCTGGGCGCTCAAGCTCGAGCGCGGCGGCGTGCCAGTGGTGCAGATCGCGATTCCCCTGCGCTACATGCATTCGCCGGTTGAAGTGGCCGACCTGCGCGACGTCGAGAGCGTGATCTCGCTCACGGCTGCCGCCGTCCTCGGCCTGGACGACGACTTCCCGCTTCTCCCCGAGCAGCCGTAGCGGCTTCTGCTTTTAGGTGGTAGCTATTAGGTAGAGGAGGAAAGAGATTTGATGGTTTGGTAGTTTGGTAGTTTGATGGTTTGGTAGTTTGGTAGTTTGATGGTTTGGTAGTTTGGTAAGTTGCTCATAATGGAGAAAAAGATGAAAGACAAAATGATAGTCTGGTGC
This sequence comes from Kiritimatiellia bacterium, assembly GCA_017427485.1. Taxonomy (GTDB): domain Bacteria; phylum Verrucomicrobiota; class Kiritimatiellia; order RFP12; family UBA1067; genus RUG572. The sequence goes on along the minus strand of JAFRSR010000165.1, from coordinate 1,606 downwards.
ACAGCGATTATGTGTGCTGGTACGGCGTTTTCAGGAAGCGCCCCGATTCGCCTCGGGGCGACGGATTTCGTGCGGGCGACGGGGAACCCCTCGCTCGTGGCGTGGGCGAAGGGTTCCGTGCACGTGCCGGTGTGGTCGCTCTCGGGCAGGACGGTTGGCCAGTCCATCGCGGCGCTCACGCCGCCGCTGCCGTCCGACTGCACCGCGGTGCGCGTGGAGATTCAGGTGGTGAACGAGGATCCCTCCGCGACGAACACGTTCACGGACGTCTACCGCGCGCAGATCGCGCAGGTGGCCGACGGGCGTCCCCTCGACTGGGGCTTCGTCGCCGGCAAGCCCGTGCGCACGCGCCTGTCCGCGCCGGGAAAGGTGCGCACCGTCGTGCTGGAGACGTACCGCAAGGTGAAGCCGGGGCTACCGCTTTCCATTCGCATCCAGCGCGAGCCGGACGATCCCGGCGACACGTTCGTGAGCCCCGCCGGACTCCTTTCGGCCACGATCATGCCGTTGGCCGAACCTGCTCCGGCGTCCATTGTGCAGGACGTGAAGGGCTACAACTCCTGGCCGATGCTTCAGGCGGTCGGAAACCGGCTCGTCTGCACATACAGCCGCGGGAGCGCGCACACCATTCACGAGGGCGCGCGCGACGCCTACGCGCGCACGTCGGACGACGGCGGGCGCACGTGGTCGCCCGAGGTGAAGTTCGCGGCCGATCCGCAGGTGGGCGAGGTGATGATCGGGAAGGGCGTGGACAATGACGGCGCGGCGCTCTTCTGGGTGCGGTGCATCGGGCGTCCGCGCTCGCACCACGATCTCTACCGCACGAAGGACGGCGTCACGTTCGAGAAGATATCCGAACCCGCGCTCGACCCGTTCCCGATGCAGGTCACCGACGTGTTCAAGCTGCCGGGCGGCAAGCTGATGTCGCTCTGGTTCGCCACCAACTACCGCAAGGGCGAGAAGTCGAGCTCGTGGGGTACGCTCACGAGCGTGGACAACGGCCGCACGTGGGAGCAGAAGACCGTGGAGGCGGGGCTCGAGAAGGGCGAGCTGCCCACCGAGCAGTCGGCCGTGTACCTGGGCGGCGGACGCATCCTCGCGCTCGCGCGCACGGAGGACGGCGGCGCGTCGACGGCGTCGCAGTTCCAGCTGACCTCCACGGACGACGGCGCCACCTGGACGCGCGTGCGCACGAACATCCGCGACGTGCAGGCTTCCACGCCGAGCCTCATCTACGACGCGGAGAAGGGAATCGTCTACAACTACTATTACGAACGCGGGCGCGGCGTGGTGAAAAGGCGCGTCGTCCGCGTGGACGACATTTGGGATGACCCGCTCGCGTGGCCGGACGGCGAGGCCGTCGCCGTCGGGAACGAGGAGCGTCCGCACGACGCGGGCAACGTGAACGCCGTGGCGTGCGGGGGGCTGCATTACCTCTCGTACTACAGCGGCACCCATGCGGACACGACCGTGTTCGTGGCGCCTGTGGGTGAGCTTTAAATTAGTCGCAAGTCGTAGCATCACGCCGCCTTCCGCTGGGTACGGATTCGCGCCACGAGCGCGCACATGGCGGATGCGTTGAACACGCGCCAGTGCATCCCTGACT